>NZ_JAOXHF010000045.1:0-608 GCF_025780115.1 Rhizobium sp. TRM96647 | reverse complement strand
GCCGCCGCCAAGGCCGCCTTTCCGGGCTGGTCGCGTTCCGGCATCCTCGAGCGCCATGCGATCCTGAAGAAGACCGCGGACGAGATCCTGGCGCGCAAGGACGAACTCGGCACGCTGCTGGCGCGCGAGGAGGGCAAGACGCTGCCGGAGGCGATCGGCGAGACGATCCGCGCGGCGCAGATCTTCGAATTCTTCGCCGGCGAGACGCTGCGGCTTTCCGGCGAGGTCATCCCCTCGGTGCGGCCGAACATCGGCGTCGAGATCACCCGCGAGGCCGTCGGCGTCGTCGGCATCATCACGCCGTGGAACTTCCCCATCGCCATCCCCGCCTGGAAGATCGCGCCGGCGCTGGCCTATGGCAATACCGTCGTCTTCAAGCCGGCCGAGCTCGTGCCCGGCTGCGCCTGGGCGATCGTCGACATCCTGCACCGCGCCGGCCTGCCGAAGGGCGTGCTCAACCTCGTCATGGGCAAGGGCTCGGTCGTCGGCCAGGCGATGCTGGAAAGCCCGGACGTCGCCGCCATCACCTTTACCGGCTCGACCGGCACGGGCAAGCGGGTGGCGGCAGCCTCGATCGAGCATAACCGCAAGTTCCAGCTGGAGATGGG
>NZ_JAOXHF010000044.1:0-674 GCF_025780115.1 Rhizobium sp. TRM96647 | reverse complement strand
CCGGCCGCCTCGAGGTCGTGGATGTAGTTGCCCTTCACCGTGCTGGCGCCGCCCTGCAGGACGATGCCGTTCTCCGATTTGGAGATGTCGTTGCCGCTGAAGTTGCCGCTGCCGAGGATGGCGGCATTGGCGGTGCCGGAATAGCCGGGGCCGGTGATGTCGTTGTTCTGGATGGTGACGTTCTTGGCGCCCTCGGCGTCGATACCCCAGGTGCCGGTGTACTTGATGACGCTGTTCTTGATCACGACGTTGTCGGCGGTGATGCGCAGCGAGCCGTTGATGATCGCGTTCTCGATCACCGTGCCGTCCTTGGTGATGGTCATCGGGCCGGTATAGGCCTTGAGCGTGGTTCCGGCCGGAACACCGGTGGTCGAGGCATCCGGGAAGCCGGACGAGGTTGCGGCGGCGGCGGCAACCGGTGCCGCTGCTGCGGCTTCGACGCTGCGGGCAGCCATGGTGTCGGCAGGGGCCGCAGCCGACTGCGTTTCTGCGGCGGCGTCGGTGACGCCGGCGGTCTTGACGGAGGACAGCTCGGTCGACGACTGGAGATCTGCCTTGGTGGCGGTCGTGCCCGACTTGCCGGCGAGCGAGACGTCGCCCCAGCCGCCCTTGAGGTCGGCAGCCTTCTTGCCGAAGTCGTCGATCAGCTTGCTGACGCGCTCGTTATAGGCATT
>NZ_JAOXHF010000043.1:0-981 GCF_025780115.1 Rhizobium sp. TRM96647 | reverse complement strand
GTCTTCATCAAGAACGACTTCGGCCCGATCGCCAACGTCAAGGTGACCGGCAACCTGCTGCTCGGCGACAGCGGCTATCCGATCTATGTCGACGGCCGCGCCAATGGCGGCCCGATCACCGGCGTCACGATCACCAACAACCACATCGAGAAGGGCGGATACGGCTACTACAGCATCGACAAATCCAGCCCGGTTCTCTCCGGCAACGTCGAGTATCCGCGCAACGGTGCACCCGAGCCGGGTGACGGAACCGTTTCCCCGGAGCCCACACCGACGCCGACCCCGGAGCCGACGCCCGAACCCACGCCGACTCCTGAACCGACCCCGGAACCCACGCCCACGCCGACCCCGGGTAACAAGGTGATCGACGGCACGAGCGGCAACGACAAGCTCGTCGGCACCTCCGGCAACGACACCCTCAACGGCAAGGCGGGTAACGACAGCCTCGACGGCGGTGCCGGCAACGACACGCTCAACGGGGGAGCCGGCAAGGACACCATGAAGGGCGGCGCAGGTGCGGACGTCTTCACCTTCAAGGCCGCCACGGAAACGGGCTCCGGCTCCAACCGCGACGTCATCACCGACTTCCAGAAGGGTCAGGACAAGATCGACCTGTCGGTCATCGACGCAAACGGTTCGGCGTCCGGCAACGGCACGTTCCACTTCATCGCCGCCGAGAATGCCCTGTTCGACCGTGCGAAGGGCGCATTGGCCTGGCACCTCGAAGACAACTCCGGAACCTCGAGGGACGTGACTGTCATCCAGGCCGACACGAACGGCGACGGCGTTCATGACTTCGAAATCCAGCTGCAGGGGCTCGTCAAGCTCGCCGCAAGCGATTTCATCCTCTAAGGATGCCCCCGACCCGCGCCAGCGGCGCGGGTTGAGGACAGCATCGACGCAATCGGGTTGGGGGGGGGGGGGGGGCCCCCCCCCCCCGGGGGGGGGGGGGGGGCGCCCCCCCCCCCCCCACCCCCCCCC
>NZ_JAOXHF010000042.1:0-1051 GCF_025780115.1 Rhizobium sp. TRM96647 | reverse complement strand
TAAAGCGTTTCGCATCTAACCGGATTCGGGATTCCCGTTTGGGCTGATCTGTGATTCACTTCGCCCATGGAAGGAGAACTGCCATGGGCAAGCCGCATCCGATCGAGTTGCGTGCGCGTGTCGTTGCGTTTGTGAAAGAGGGCAACAGCAACCGGGAGGCTGCTCGGCATTTCCGGGTCTCGCCTCGGTTCGTCAACAACATGATGATCCTGCATCGATCGACGGGCTCGCTCGCACCGGCCAGGCAGGGGCACCCGCCTGGCAGCAAGCTTTCGGCCCACGGCGTCTGGATCAGCGAGCTTGTGTCTGGCCATGGCGAGGTGACGCTGGACGAACTGTGCCTCGAGCTGGCCGGGCGTGGGATCGATGTCCATCGTGCAACCGTTGGCCGTTTTCTGCACAGGCTTGGGCTCAGTAATAAAAAAAAGCCTCAGGGCAAGCGAGCAGCACCGGCCGGAGATCGTCAGGGCGCGTGAGCTGTGGATCGGCCGTCGAACGCGGTTCTTCAACAAGGCATTCGCGCGGCTCATCTTCGTCGACGAGACATCGACGAACACGCGCCTGACCAAGCGTACCGGATGGTCAAGGAAGGGACAGCGGTTCGTCGCTTATGCCCCCTTCGGCAAATGGAAGACGCAGACCTTCATTGCCGGACTGCGGTGCCATGGCCTGACAGCCCCTTTCATCGTCGATGCGCCGATGAACAGCCGCATCTTCGAAGCCTGGATCGAGGCCCAGCTTGCACCGACGCTATCGCCCGGCGATGTCGTCATCCTCGACAATGTCGGCTTTCACAAGAGCGAGCGGGCAGAGCAACTGGTCAAGGCCAAGGGGGCCTGGCTGCTCTTCCTGCCGCCCTATTCGCCGGACCTGAACCCGATCGAAATGGCATTCTCCAAACTCAAGGCGCTGCTGAGAAAGCGCGCCGCCCGCAGCTTCGATGCGATCACCCAAGCGCTCGGCGACATCGTCAGCCTCTTCTCAGTCGCAGAATGCCGAAACTTCTTCAAAGCTGCAGGCTATGAGGCAGAATAAATGCGACATGCTTTAG
>NZ_JAOXHF010000041.1:0-1329 GCF_025780115.1 Rhizobium sp. TRM96647 | reverse complement strand
TCTACGACAATCTATGGACGCCTCCCGGGCGAGATGAACATTTGGCGGCACTCGGCATTGGATGCGTGAATCTATCCGGCCTATCACTGGAGCGATCACGCTCCTGGCCTTGATGGGAGTCCGCTACCTCTGTCCTCATAACATGATCGGCCTTTGTGGCCTTGTCGTAGATCAGGATCCGAAGCTGCGGCCCGTGCCGTTACGCCATCAGTTCTTACTCGCATTCATCATTGCCTTATAGGCAACGATTGGCAATCGACTATTGTGCGGCATAGCGCTCCTGTCGCGTGAGCAGGGCCCATGCTACCCGCGCGGTCTTGTTGGCAAGCGCCACGATCGCTCTATTAAATCCCCGGCGAGCGACGAGCTCTTTCAGCCATTGCGATCGGCGATCGTCGTGACTGGCAAGTCGGCTGATAACTGCGCGTGCGCCATGGATCATCTGGCGACGTAGATAATGGTTCGCTCGGCGGCCAATTCCGCCAAGCCGTGGTTTGCCGCCAGTCGTATATTGTCGCGGGACCAGCCCGATCCAAGCCGCCAGCTCTCGCCCGGATTTAAAGTGACGTCCGTCCTCCACGCTAGCAACGAGTGCCGTTGCAATGATCGGACCGACGCCTGGCAATTCGGACAGACGACGGCAATCTTCTCGTTCACGACAAATCTCGCTAATCTTCCTGTCGAGCCGGCCAACTCGGTCATTCACATCGGTGAGCTGGTCGAGGAGTTCGAGGAATAGCTCTCGCCCGAGATCGGAGAGGGCCGCGTCCTCGACTGCCGAGGGTGCCTGGGATGCAAAACGCCACGGTCCTTGCGGCAAAATGATTCCATATTCGGCGAGAAGGCCGCGTGCATGATTGATGAGCGATGTACGCTGAACGATCAGACGCTCTCTAATTCTGTGTAACGACTGAAGGTCTTGCTGTGGGGTCGACTTGAGCGGTACGAACCGCATGGTTGGACGTGTCGCCGCTTCATAAATCGCCGCTGCATCGACCGCATCGTTCTTGGAGCCACGCACGAAGGGCTTCACGAAGCGAGGATTGATCAGCAAAACCCCTCGTCCATCACCCTTGAATTGCCGCCCCCAATGGTGAGCGCTGGCGCAGGCTTCCATCGCGACCGTCTTCGGGGCAATCGCTTTCACTGTCTCAGCCAACTTCGATCGGCTAACTCTACGCGAAAGAATAGTGCCATCCGAAGCGATGCTGTGCAGATGGAATGACGACTTTCCGAGATCGATGGCTAGCAATTCGAATGTCATGACTTCCTCCTTTAGCTGGCCCTTCATTCTGAAGGTTCGGAGGGAGGCGTCCATCCCATAACATG
>NZ_JAOXHF010000040.1:0-1364 GCF_025780115.1 Rhizobium sp. TRM96647 | reverse complement strand
GATGATGTCCCAGGGAGTGGTGTAGCTTCGGCGCTCGCCGTGCCTTCCGGACAGAGCCGGGAATGGGTCAGCCCGCCACTGGCAGGCTGATGAGCGGATCATCGCTCATTGTGGCGATGGTCTCAAGGGTCATGTAGCGGGAACGCTGGACGGCCCATTCGTCGTTCTGTTCGAGCAGCAACGCGCCGACGAGTCTGACGATGGCGTCATCATTTGGGAATATGCCGACAACCTCGGTTCGGCGCTTGATCTCGCCGTTCAGTCGCTCGATAGGGTTGGTGCTGTGCAGCTTGGTCCAGTGCTGACGGGGAAAGGTCATGTAGGCCAGCACGTCTTCTTCGGCGCTGTCCATGAGCGTTGCGAGCTTCGGTACTTTCGGCCTGATCTGATCGGCGACATTGCGCCATTGCTGGCTGGCCGCCTCCGGCGTGTCCTGGGCGAATGCCGTGGCGATGAAGGCAGAGACCACCCGTCGGCCGCTCTTTCCGGCATGGGCGAGCGCATTGCGCATGAAGTGGACCCGGCATCGCTGCCAGGTCGCGGAGAGAACCTTCGAAACGGCGGCCTTGATGCCCTCATGCGCATCGGAGACGACCAGCTTGACGCCGCGCAAACCCCGCCGCGTTAGCTTGCGCAGGAACTCCGTCCAGATCGGCTCGGCCTCGGACGTGCCGATTTCCATACCCAGGACCTCGCGCCGACCGTCGGTATTGACGGCCACGGCGATGATCACGGCGACGGACACGATGCGACCGCCGCGGCGGACCTTCAGATACGTGGCATCGATCCACAGATAGGGCCAATCACCCTCAATGGGTCTTTCGAGGAAGGCCTTCACCTTGTCGTCGATCTCCTCGCACAGGCGGGAGACCTGGCTTTTGGAGATGCCGCTCATGCCCATCGCCTTGACCAGATCATCGACCGAGCGGGTCGAAACGCCCTGGATGTAGGCTTCTTGAATGACGGCGGTCAGAGCCTTCTCGGCCATGCGGCGCGGCTCGAGGAAGCTTGGAAAGTAACTGCCAGTGCGCAGCTTCGGGATGCGCAGTTCCACAGTCCCGGCCCGGGTCTCCCAGTCCCGGTCACGGTAGCCGTTGCGCTGGGCAAGACGGAACACGTTCTTCTCGCCAAAGCTCGCGCCGGTCTTCGCACCGACCTCCAGCTCCATAAGCTTCTCGGCGGCAAACCCGATCATCTCGCGAAGCAAATCGGCGTCGGCACTCTTCTCAACAAGCGAGCGCAGGTTCATCATCTCGTCGGTCATCGGTGGTCTTTCCATCAGGTTGGTCTTTGACAAACCGACCCTACCGGAAAAACACTGATGGCCACCGCTAACCTGCTACACCACTCCCTGGGACATCATC
>NZ_JAOXHF010000004.1:0-434482 GCF_025780115.1 Rhizobium sp. TRM96647 | reverse complement strand
CAGGCCGGTCCTGCGGCAAATCTCCCGGATCGATAGATGCTCTCGAAAATGCCAGCGTCGGATTACGCTCAGTAACGTAAGCGGTGTTTTCCTCCCACATTGACTAAGCGCGAGAGATCGTTCCGATTACTATCGCTGCTTGATTGATGGCATGAATGCACCGACCGGGACGAGCCTTTACGCGTTGATGAAGGACCTGTTTCGACCCTATCCCGGTCGTAAAGCTGCAAGCAAGCGGGGTCTGCAAGCAACCGATTCATAAGCACAGTGGTGCCGTCGCGGCTAAGCAACAGCCAGCGCGTTTTCAGGGCTGCGCCTTCACCGGAAGTCGGAATGGTACGCCTAGACGGTTGAAGGCGTTCATAGCTGCGATCGTGATTGTAAGATCTACCAAATCTTTAGGCTCGAAAACTGCCGAGACAGCAGCATAGGCTCGGTCAGAAGCATGTGTCTCGCTGACAAGCGTCACCTCCTCGGACCAGGCCAGCGCCGCGCGGTACTGTTCGGAGAAAAGATACGGCACCTCTTCCCATACCGGGACCAGAGCGACCTTGTCGGCTGCCATGGTCTTCAGCAGATCGCGGGTGTGCAGGTCGATACAATGTGCGCAGCCGTTGATCTGCGATACGCGTAGGAACACGAGATGGATAAGTTCCTCAGGCAAATTCGTGTTGTGTGTGACGTAGTGATGGACGCCGAAAAGGGCCTTGGCTCCAGCGGGTGCTACCTCGTACCAGTTGAGGCGCGTTGTCTCATTCATGATGGTCTCCTGTGAGTTGCGCCAACAGCCGGCGCTGCTCGAGTGACGACGCGGCGATGGGAGGCGTGACATCTCGACCTGATTTTATTTTGGCATGTGCCATGTCACACTTGCACGAACTCGCTCGTCCACGAGTCAGGCGAGCGAGTGCGAGGAAAGTGGCATGTGGCACAACGGCAGGAACGCAACGAACCGGTCTCATGACATCCGCGAGGGGGTGATGGCCAATGAAGCGAGCGCTGATGTGCCGCTTAGCGACCAAAGAACCGTAGAATTCGAACTGGATCGCAAACGCTTGCTGCGTCTGAGCTACCGGATGCTAGGGTCGATCACGGAGGCGGAAGATGTCGTGCAGGATGCGTGGTTGCGTTGGGTACGCGTTGAAGACGAAGTTCGTACTCCGACCGCCTATCTCACTCGCATCGTCACCCGACTATGCCTTGATCGGATGAAGTCGGCGCGAGCGCGCCGCGAGATCTATGTCGGCCCATGGCTACCAGAGCCTTTGGTCGAGCCTCTTGATGCGCAAGAAGCCATTGTTGACGATGTCACTGTGACGCTGATGTTAGCGTTGGAGCGACTTTCGCCGCTAGAACGAGCGGCCTTCCTGCTCCACGAAGTGTTCGACGTGGCGCTGACCGAGGTGGCGGTCGTGCTTCATCGTGAGCCTGCCGCCGTTCGGCAACTTGCTTCTCGCGCACGCAAGAATGTTCAGAATGCACGACCACGATACAGCGTCGGGGCGGCAGAGGCTGATGGAATTGCGCGCGCTTTTTTTGCTGCTTCGCGTGACGGCGATGTCACCGCGCTTTCGGCGTTGCTCGCGCGCGATGTCGAGATACATAGCGACGGCGGCGGCAAGGTGCTGGCGTTCCGAGAAGTCATCCGCGGCTTGGAACGTGCACTGCGACTCTTCGTTTCCGCTCAGCGAAAGGCCGCGACTCCGCCCACCTTGCTGCGAACCGCAACTATTGACGGCCTGCCCGGGTATGTAAGCCTTGATCCATATGGTGTGCTGCAAACAACAGCTCTCGGCATTCGCGACGGTAAGATTTTCGCGATCTATATAGTCAAAAACCCGAATAAGCTGACGCATATTGACGTTTAAGATCGACGCTGCGGCCTTGTTCTCAGGCCACGGGCTTGGTTTCTGGCTGGTCGGCGAAGGCCCAAGGCAACAGGTCGTCGAGCTGACTATTCGGGTGGCCATTGACGATTTTGGTGATGACGTCGGCCAGATAGGCAAGTGGCTCAACGTCATTGAGCTTGGCCGTTTCGATGAGCGAGGCGATGGTCGCCCAGTGTTCGGCCCCGGCGTCAGAGCCTGCGAACAAGGCGTTCTTCCGATTGAGGGCAATCGGCCGGATGGAACGCTCGATGGTATTGGAGTCGATCTCGATACGGCCGTCATCGATGAAACGGATCAACCCATCCCAGCGTGAGATCGTGTAGCGGATTGCTTCGGCGAGCTTGGTCTTCTGGCTGATAAGCGAGAGTCGCTCGGTCAGCCAAGGCGCGAGACTGTCGATGATCGGACGGCTCTTGGCCTGCCGGACGGCGCGACGTTCTTCGTGGGTGATACCGCGGATGTCGTCCTCGATCTTGTAGAGTTCGGCGATGCGCCTGAGCACTTCGCTGGCAATAGGCGCGGGACCGGCCGCCGCCAATTCATAGAAGCGCCGACGCACATGACTCCAGCAGAATGCCAGGGAAACGCTGTTGCCAGCGGCGAGCGCTCGATAGCCCACGTACCCGTCGACCTGCAGGATGCCGACGAAGCCATCAAGATGCGCCATTGGGCGTTCGCTCTTGCGATCGGGCGCATAGACATAGACGACACCGGGCGGGTCGGCTCCCTGCCATGGCCTGTCATCACGAGCATAGGCCCAGAGCTGCCCGGTCTTAGTCTTCCCCCGACCCGGATCGAGCACTGGGGCGGTCGTCTCGTCGGCGAAGAGCTTGGACGAGGCCTTCAGATGCTCGAGCAGCCTTTGATGAACCGGGCGCAAGTGCCAGGCAGCGCGACCGACCCAGTCGGCAAGTGTCGAACGGTCAAGATCGATCCCCTGTCGCTTGTAGATTTGCGCCTGCCTGTAGAGTGGCAAGTGGTCGGCATATTTGGAGACCAGCACCTGGGCGACGGTCGCCTCGGTCGGAAGACCGCCCTCAATCAGCCGTGCGAGAGCCGGAGCTTGGACGACAACCTCCTCACAGGCGCGACAGGCATATTTGGGGCGGCGCGTCACCAGAACGCGGAACTGGGCCGGAACGATGTCGAGCTTCTCGCTGACATCCTCGCCAATCCGATGCAGGCCATTGCCGCAGCAGGGGCAGTCATGGCTTTCAATGTCGATGACCACATCGATGCGCGGCAGATGGGCGGGAAGTGATCCGCGGTTTATCCGCCGCTTCGCAGTCCGTTCTCGGCGCAGATCGCTCGATGCCTGCTCCCTATCTTCCAAGCCATCGGCCTCGACCTGTTCGGCTTCTTCGAGCCCGAGGAGAAGCTGATCCTCGGGAAGGGTCTCAGCGCGGCGGCCGAAGCGATGGCGCTGTAATTCCTTGATGATCTGGCGCAGCCTGGCGTTCTCGAGTTCGCGCGAAAGCACCATCGCCTTGAGCGCGTTCAGGTCGTCGGGAAGCTCGTCGGCCGTCATCGTCATGGAACGACAACAGCATATTCCGGCGACCAAAACGAGGGCGCGGGCGAGCCTGATTCAATTGGTCGCGGCGACTATCCCGCCTGCTCCGGAACACGCGTCTCGATCGGCGCATGGACGCGCTTCCAGTTCAGCCCCTCGAACAAGGCCGAGAACTGGGCGGCCGTCAGACGCATCGCACCATTCTGCATTTTGGGCCAGTGGAACTCGCCATCCTCGAGCCGTTTGGAGACCAGACACACACCGCTGCCATCCCAGAAGACGAGCTTGATCCGGTCCGTCCGTTTGGCCCGGAACACGTAAATTGCCCCGGAGAACGGATCAGCACCCATCTCAGCCTTGACCAGCGCCGCCAGGCCCTCCGCACCTTTGCGGAAGTCGACAGGCCGGGTGGCGACCATGACCTTAACCGCTCCCGACGGACCGATCACGATTGTGCCTTCACTGCCTGGATGACGGCAGCAATCGTGGCCGCATCCGCGCCGGATGCGATCCTGACGATCGCCCCGCCGATCTCCAATTCGATTGCGCCGCTCCCCGGCTTCTTTCTCGACGCACGCGCCGGTTCCGGCTCTTTGGCTACCCGCTTGGTAGGCACGTCCAGGACCGCTGGCGCAAACATCGGAACGTCCTCAACATCAGGCACAACTTCGAGCGGCTTGCGGGCGAGCCGACGCCAGCTGAACAATTGCTGCGGGGTCAATCCGTGACGCCGCGCGACAGCGCAGACCGTCACGCCTCGCTCATAGCTCTCCGCGACGATCTCAGCTTTGCGCTCGCCACTCCACTCACGCCGTCGGCCGTTGCCCGTGAAAACCTCGAACCGGCGCACCGGCTCTTCATCCCTGGATGTAAGCGTAAGCTGTGAAATCGACATATGTCCAAGCCCTCGTTCGGGTTCAACATCGTCAATCACGCACTGATCCGGAAGGTGCGGTCAAAACACCGCTTACTCAGTAACGCCATGTCGATCACTCCAGAGCCCCCGCTGAAACCTCGCGAGGGATGATTGAAACATGGGTCAAATCTCAGTGATAATTTCCCGCAATCCCGGGTCAGTTCTCAGTGCAAATCAACAGGGAACTCGCTTATTCGTTACCCACGCTCGGCTGCTAGAAGGCTACGACCCATCTGAACATAATCTTCGATTCCAGCGGAAATACAATCAAACCGATCTGAGTTGTTTCGATGACGCATGGACCATCCAAGATCGACAGATTGTCTTTCCAATTCTCGAGTATGTAAAAACCTAGAGCACATCCTGATTAATCCGGTTCATATCCGGCAGCTTTGAAATAGTTGGCACATTCGGCTGGGGAGAACTGGTCGAGAGCGGTGGCGACGGCATTCCATAAAGCTGCGATGGTCAACTCGGCTTTGGTGCGCAGAAGCGCCTTGAGTTTCGAGAAGGCGTTCTCGATCGGGTTGAAATCGGGACTGTAGGGCGGCAGGTGAAGCAGGCGTGCACCGGCCGCCTCGATGGCATCACGGACGCCGGCGTCCGTTGCTTCCAATGATCCCGGTATAATCTGCCAGGTCCGGTATCCGAGTGGCGGGTGCGGCCGCCACGTCTCGTCATCCTCCGCCCATTCCAAAATGGCGCTGCGGACGACCACAGAATCAACCCACCTGACGCCGCAACGACGTGAATAGCCCTCTCGTCGCTGCATCGCCTTTCGGACGGAAATCCTCCGACAAACGGGTAAGGTTCGCAACAGTTTCCTCGAATTTCGCGTCGAAGATACGAGCGATGTTCTGATTGGTTCTGGCGTGATACCCACCTGACATCTCCAGCATCTTGTTTCGGGAAGCCTCAGAAAACAGGCGCACAAGCTTGTAGTGGAATATCGGCAAAATCGGCTCAACCGTCCAAATCTCGTGCCCGGGAGGTGAGGTCCCGTCGAGATAATGGAATGTATGGAAGCCCTGATTCAGATGTCGATTTGACCGGTACCGAAAAAGCGGAAGCTTTCGAAGTGAATCAAATGTCTCAAACGCATGAAATCGGGTATCGACAGCCCAGGATACTGCCGAATGCGATCCGAACCCCCACCGAACAGAGGGATGTTTTTGATACGCTTCGCTTGGCTCGCCTTCCCGATAACAGAACGAGTCGAAGAAGCTATCGAATTCCCCCAGCACGTTCTCCATTGACGCGCTGTCCAGTTCGCTCGGAACGAGGTCCAAAAGCAGGGCAGGCGCAAAGTCCAAGCCCTGCCTGTCCAGATCGACGGTAACCTCACGCAAATCTGCGAACGGTTCCGGGAGCTGAATAAATTCATCGGCATCAACCGTGACGACCCAACCGTCTTCCGGCACAAAAGCCTTCATCAGCGCTTCCAGCCACAGTGTCTTTGACGTTCGAAACGTGCCGACCTTTGGCCTGAACGAGTAAACATCCTTCCCGAGAGCAAGATCAGAAACGGCGACCTGGGAACCATCATCGACGAAAAAGAACCTCGCTACGCCGATTTTTCTGTAATGCTCGACTAGCTTAGGCAGAAAATGACCTTCGTCGTGTACGCAAGCAAACAAGCAGATATCCGAACGATCAACGGCAGGCATGGGCCTGATATCCGAAGTCCGGAAAAATGTGCTCAGGCAAACCTCCTTAGGCAGAGATTCAGCCAAAAGATGCTTGTGTCTACTGATCCTATCAAGATATTTTTGCTTTCTTTTCGGCGAAATACCGTGCCTGAAAGCACTTGAATTGGCATTGAAATTGTTCATATCGCGTAGATATGGGGTCTCTTCGGTGTAGCTTGCTCCACGCGGGTTGAGAGGCGCCTTTCGATCGCAATTTCCTACGAATAGCTTCCTGTTCGCCAGCTTTTCCTCCTGAAAAAAGCTCTGCGCAAAGGCCGACTGCGTGAAAACGTTCCTGTCAGAATTGACGCCGATAAACGGCATCGCCGGAAACCGGCGTAGCGCGCCCAAAATCAAGTCCATTTCATCGAACTGACGAGGAAGCAACAACGGGTCGTATCCAACAGATCGATATACCGAAGTGAGCATACTCACACGTCCGCTCGTTCCGTCGCCCCATTCTCCAGTAAAATGATGAAATACAAAGCCATGCGGAAACTCCTGAAAGATCTTCAGAAGCTGTTCCGTCTCACCCGCGGTGACAAAGTTGTCGCCGTCAAGGCTCGAATAAACCAACCCTCTCAAATATCGCCGGAATGCATTCTTTGCTTTTCCAAAATGCCAGGTGTCGAGCGATTCCTTATCTGTCACGACGCGGAGGTAGCCGCGTTGCAGTTCGTCCGGAAATTTCTCCTCGATCCATTCGCGGACATCGCCCTGTTCGCCGAACTCAATGACAAGAAACTCGACATCGTCTGCAAACCTGGAGTTCTCGATGAGATTGAATTCGAGAGTGCCCCTCAAGTCCTCCAGCCGCCCCATGACGGGCACACAGTATGAAATTATGGGATTGCGCTCGTCTGCAGAACCCGCCTCCTTCCAAGCGGCAAGCGAAGAGTGGTGCAAAGCCTGCATCTGCTCCTGCAGGCGATCTGCAGTGGTGGCGCGACTGTCCTTGTCCTCGGCACAGAGATATTCAATGAGCGGGCTTGCGTCCGTGCCTGCCGGCCTCTGATACGTATCCAGGTAAAACTTGGTATCGAACCCAGGCCCAGGTGACCGTCCGAGGAGCCGCCCATAACGCAGAAAATGGTATGCGGGATCAAGTCCCAACATCTGCACGTCCTGATACTTCCGGAGATACCATTCAGAATCGAATTCTGCCGCCTCCCGGATCATCTTGAGTGCACTGTCAAAATCCATTGCCAATTCTCTTTGCTGTATCTCAGTTCCACCCATACAGAGTTAGGGCACCATCCCTTCTATTCCCGATTCATGAATCGGAAGTGGCATCCATGGTCACTTTGATTGTGCCGGAGGCTTTTGTCGGGGGTTCCCCGAGCGCCGAAACGCATTTCCGATCTTTCTCAGCGGTACGGTCAATCTCCAGGAGAAACTGTTTCGAAGGAATTCGACCTTGCCGACCAGCTTGTCACGCTCTGACTCGAGCTTTGCAATGCGTTTGCTTTTCTCGGAAGAAATCCGATTTCCATCCTGCTTGAGTTGAGAATACTCAGCCTTCTTCTTCTCCAGATTGCTCTTCAGGCTCGTGATCTCTTTATTGAGACGCTTTTCGAGGTCGGCCATCTCTTTGTTGTGCCGCTTGGCAAGCTCCCCGACTTCCTTTCCCTGACGCAGGTTTTCGCTCCGAAGCATTTCCACGTCGTTGCGGTGCGCCGCTCGTAACGCAGCGATCTCGACGTCCTTCCCTTCGGCGAGTTGCGTGAGTGCCGCAACCTCTTGGAAGCGGTCGGCAAGCTCCTGCTTCAACAGGCTCAGTTCGGATTTACTGGAGCTTTGAAGCGCGGCAAGCTCTTTGCCAAGCCGATCTCGCTCGGCCGTCACTGCGCTCAGTTCCGACTCCTGCGAAGCCTGAAGCACCGCAATCTCGGCGCTCTTCAGGTCGTTCGCCTTTTTCAGTTCGCTGGCCTTCGATGCGCGCAGGTTCTGCAGTTCTCGCACCAGGTTGAGCGGATGTCGCAAAGCGAAGTCTTGGCTCATGAAGGCCATATTGACCCGTCGCAGGAACGGACTGTTCTCGATCCATTCGTGGGTTTGCTCGTAAATCTTAAAAAGCCGATAGTTTTGCCCGAGAAGAATATCCTCGATCGTACGATAATAGGTTTGCTGTCCGCTATGGGGGTTCAAGCCGACTTCGATGTAAATCAAATCCACCGATTGCGCAGCCAACATCGAAGATGCCCCGCGCAACACCTCGGCCTCATGCCCTTCCACGTCAATCTTCAAGAGCGAAACGTGGCCGTCAGGAAAGTTCGCGGCGAAAGAGTCAAGAGGCTGGGCCTCAATCTCGAATATCCTCTCGGCCAGAACGCCGGTACTGCTCGCTTTGTCGGCAAGGACCTTGCTCATGTCGTCCATATCGCGCAACTGGACGGTGCCCGCCTGATCAGACAAGGCTATGTTGTGGCAGACCGCCTTGTCGCCAACGCCGAGTTCAGCGACGGACTCGGTCAGCCTTGCAAACACCTTCGGATTCGGCTCGAAGAGGACCGCGCGGTTCACATTGAGCCCGGACCGCACCAGGTCGCCAAAAGTGTCCCCTCGATTTGCGCCCACGTCGACGTAGATCAACGGCCTGCCAACAAAGAACGGCTCAATATCTTTCAGAAAACCCGACAACCCGCCAACAGACATTCCACCATCACCCATTTCTCAGACGAATTTCTCGATAAAATCCTTCAAGGATCTTACCCCGTCATTTATACGAAGTAATTTAAACGTCACCTAAACCTATGACTTTCCTAGCATAACTAATTAAAATAGCATCGTCCCCCTCGCGAGTGATATGTGTGGAATTAAAATATTTCTTATACATCGATACCGCCTCTTCATTTCTCCCAATTTGGGAATATGCAATTGCTGCAACATAAGCACTATATGGAAAATCCTCGCTAGCTGCCTTTGCGATATTTTCGATGTAAGGTAAGCACAATAAGCGACCAGGTTGAGGCTGCATCTCAATTACATGCCGAAACTTCCCAATAGTCCTTCTATTTTTGAAAGACGAAATATCCTTTTTAAGGCTATCCGATATAATTTCCTCGCATGCTTTTTCGTCTTTAGCTTCAAAATACGCATATGCGTACATTAGCTGGTAAAGTCCATTTCCGGGATCGTCCTGCAAGGACTGCTCTAATTCAAAGCACTTCTCAGAAAGGCTCATCTCTTTCCAGCAGTAATACAAGCGATACCAACGTGCATATGCACGCTGCAAAGGCGAAATAGAGGAGATATACGGGAGGTTCATCTCCTCGCTCGTAAACAAATTAATATCTGAGGCACTCAAATGCCGGTGAGCCTCAGTTAGGTCAACGCCGCTTATGCGACTAGCCAATAGCGCAAATCCGCTGTTTCCAGCATAAATAGCCCGACATCTCGCCATCAATACGATCTCAAAAAGCGCGGACTGCGTCTGATCAAAATTGTGCTGGTCGACAATATCCCCAACAAAACGCGCGCCATAGCGTTCGGATAGCAACCGACACAACTCACCGTCCTGACCAAAAAGCAAGACATTCTTCCCGTGCGCGATCAACGACTTAATCAGCCCGCTTGCGATCGAAAATGGAACCGTTTTCCCAATAAATCGGCCATACTCAAATCTATATCGCCCAAATACGATATCACCAGCACGCATGTGAATTGCCACCGCAGCTTCGCCGATATCGACGCTATGCGCTGCATTTATCGCTAGTCGATTTTTATCGGAGAAGCCAATTTCTTCGAACAATAAGCGAAAATTTGAGTCACTGTCGATTAGTATATTCTTCGGCAAATCAACTTGTGTCACAGACACCGCCGGAAAAAGAGCTTCATCATGTTTGATGGTGACCACTTCACCAAAAACATGCCTATTCTCAACCACTCCAACTTTACCGATAAAATTCGACTGCAGAAATTCGCAAGAAAACATTTTGTCAGCAGGCTCTATCGCATGCGACTCGTGCATATCTTCCCGAATTGGCCACGAAAAGAGAAACTTCTTGTTATGAATCTTCGCAAGCAGCATTGCATTTAGGACTGACCTCAGACGCTCCCCTAGACCGTCATTTCTAGCGGCGACAAAGAATTCAGGTACGGTGTTCGATGGCATCGACAAGGAAATCCTTCAATGTCTTCACGATTGCCACGCATAGACAGGTTCTACACGCGATGTTACGCCCATATAGTCCCACTGCATCAACGACGCTAACGTTTGGGAATGGTCAACGGGCTTACATGTCACAAGTCAGTGACCTCGTTGGCTAGCATTCAAATCCGCGCCAACGTATCGATTGCCTCGGCGATCGGATAGTGGTGGTTTCCGACGAAGAGGCCGTGGGTGTCGATATGGCTGGCGTTGCCGAGTTCTCCGTGCACTTCGTAGTCGAAATATTTCAGAACTTCGTTCTTGGCAAAGTTCCCGGCGACGATCGGCCGGCATTCGAAGCCGGCTTCGGTCAGTGCCTTGATCATATCGCGGCGATGGAGACCTGCTTCCTTGCGCAGAACCAGACTGAAGCCGAACCAACTGCTTTCGCCGATTTCCTGCTGGATGATGAACTTCGGATGATTGGCAAGCCGCTCCTGGAAGAGGGCGCCATTGGCCCGCCGACCTGCGATCAGAGATGGAACCTTCTTGAGCTGCTCGATACCCAACGCGCCCGACATCTCGAGGGGGCGCAGATTGTATCCGGGCAGGACAAAGCGGAACGACTCTTCAAATGGGTCATCGCTTTTGGTGCCCGTCACCAGATTGTTCTTGGGCAGGTTGCGCGTCCAGCCGTGAGCCCGTAGCGCCAACATCACGTGATAGAGCTCCTCGTCGTCGGTCACGACGACCCCGCCTTCCATCGTCGAGATGTGGTGGGAGAAGAAGGACGAGTAGCTTCCCATGACGCCGAAGGTGCCGGCCTGTTTGCCTTCGAAGGTCGCCCCCATGGATTCGCAATTGTCTTCGATCATGACGATCGGCCGCCCCGCGACGATCTTTTCGATGGCGGCAAAGTCGTTGGGATTGCCAAGCAGGTTCACGACCATCAGTGCCCGCGTCTTTGGCGTGATCGCTTTCTCGAGCGCGGCCAGATCATAGTTCAGGGTGTAGAGATCGATGTCGACGAACTTGAGCCGCAGGCCATACTGGCAGAGCGGATAATAGGTGGTGCTCCATGAAACCGCGGGCACGATGATTTCGTCGCCACGCTTGAGCTTGTGGGCAGGATTGGACGAGAAGAAGAGCGCCGCCGTCATCAACAGATTGGCCGACGAACCTGAGTTTACCATGATGGAGAACCTGCTGCCGAAATGGTCGGCAAAGCGCCCTTCGAACTCAGCAACATTTTCACCCATGGTGAAACGGTCAGAGGCAATCACTCGCTGTATGGCATCGTATTCCGCCTGATCCCAGGACGAGGTTGCCAGAGGAAAACGGAAGCTCATGAGGGATTCCTTTCAAGATAGAACGCATACGTCTTGCGCAAGCCGTCGGCCAAAGTTGTCTGAGGTTTCCAGCCCCATGCCGTTTGACGACCCACTGACGACAGCTTCTGCTTCATGCCGACCGGCTTTGTCAGGTCATGGACGAACGTGCCCTGCCAGCCGATCACGTCAGCGGCAGCTTCGTAGTACTCGTTGATGCTGAAGTCGGACCCAAGACCGATATTGATGAGATCCGGCAGGCTCTCCATGTTTGCGGCTGCGCGCAGCACCGCATCGGCGAGATCGCCGGCATAGAGGAATTCGCGTCGCGCCGTGCCGTCACCCCAGATGTCGACTTCCGTCGCCCCCTGCGTCTTGGCCACATACAGCTTGTGAATGATTGCGGGCACCAGATGCGAGTGCTTCGGATCGAACTTGTCGTGCCGACCGTAGAGGTTACAGGGAATGATTGTTTTGTACTGCAGGGAAGGATTTTCCCGCTGGATATACTGACAAAGCCGTGTCGTCACGATTTTCGCGAGAGCATAGCCCTCATTCGTGGGTTCCAGTTCGCCCGTGAGGATCATGTCCTCGCCCAGCGGATTCGGCGCTGCGCGAGGATACATGCAGGTTGAAGCAAGGTTGAGGAAGCGGGGCACGCCGGCCTTATGAGCGCTCATGACGATGTTGCGGCCCATCGCAACATTTTCGTCCAGGAATGCAACCGGATTGGCCATGTTGGCCTGGATGCCGCCGACGCGGCCGGCGGCATGAATCACCAGATCGGGCTTCTCGGCCCGGACATAGGCTTCCACTGCCCTTGGATCTGTCAGGTTCAGAACATCGCTGCCCGGGGCAACGATATCCCACTCTGAAGCGAGCGGATGCTCCTGGATGTTGCGTCCGACCATACCACGCCCGCCGGTCAGCAGCAGTTTGCCTCGCGATGCCATCATTTGCCCTCAGACGGTAGCCGACATGGACGGCTCATAGCCGTGCCGCTTGAGCAAGGCATGACGCTTCGCGGTCTTGAGGTCCTCGGCCACCATTTCGGCGCACATTTCCTGTGCCGTGATCAGTGGCTCCCAGCCCAGGCGTTCCTTTGCCTTCGCTGGATCGCCGAGCAGCGTCTCCACCTCCGCCGGGCGGAAGTAACGCGGGTCGATGCGAACAAGCACATCCCCGGGCTTTACCGCCGGTGCATTGTCACCGGTCACCGTCTCGACGATCGCCACCTCATCGACGCCCGCCCCCTGGAAACGCAGGACCATTCCCAACTCCCTCGCCGACCAGTCGATAAACTCACGGACGGAATACTGCACGCCGGTTGCGATCACGAAATCTTCCGGCTCGTCCTGTTGCAGCATCATCCACTGCATGCGCACGTAGTCCTTTGCATGGCCCCAGTCGCGCAAGCTGTCGATATTGCCCATGTAAAGGCAATTCTCTAGGCCCTGCGCTACGTTCGCTAGACCTCGCGTGATCTTGCGCGTGACAAATGTTTCGCCGCGGCGAGGGGACTCGTGATTGAAGAGGATACCGTTGCAGGCAAACATTCCGTAGGCTTCGCGGTAGTTTACCGTGATCCAGTATGCGTAGAGCTTGGCGACGGCATAGGGCGAGCGCGGATGGAACGGCGTGGTCTCTCGCTGCGGGATTTCTTGCACCAAGCCATAAAGCTCCGAGGTCGACGCTTGATAGAAGCGAGTCTTTTTCTCCAAGCCGAGAAATCGGATCGCCTCCAGAAGCCGCAAGGTTCCCATCGCATCCACGTCGGCCGTGTATTCAGGTGCCTCAAAGCTGACGGCGACGTGGCTCTGCGCCCCGAGGTTATAGACCTCATCCGGCTTGATCTCCGAGATGACGCGGGTCAAGTTGGAACTGTCACTGAGGTCGCCGTAGTGCAGCTTGAAACGGCTGTTGGTCGTATGGGGATCCTGATAGATATGATCGATGCGCTGCGTGTTGAACGATGAGGCGCGGCGCTTGATCCCGTGGACTTCATAGCCCTTCTCAAGCAGGAGTTCCGCAAGATAGGAACCGTCCTGCCCGGTGACGCCGGTTATAAGAGCCTTCTTCGTCATAGCGATCCACATCCTTCATCTGCCCCCAGAAGCCCAGGGCAATCGAACCTTCAGCCCTCCCTAGCAAGCACATCAATATCAAGCAATGCAATGGATGCCCTGACCACTCTTTTCCCAGGTCGCGTCGACAAGAACTTGCTGCTATTCAGTCCCTCGGCGGCCATGTTCGAAAGCGATCGGGCGCACCCCCACCCCCGACGCCCAAAGGGGCGGGCGCCCTGTCGGACTTGGTTTTCCGGATTGCCAAACCCAGCCGTCCTGCGGTATGGAGCCATCAACTCGCCCAACGGCCACAGGACGGACCGCGAACTTGATCTCTGTTATAATTCCCGCGTTCAATTGCGCGCCGACTATACTGAAAACGATCGAGTCAGTCCTTAGAGCCAGGGAGAAAAATCGAATCGAAATTATTGTCGTCGACGACTGCTCTACCGACAATACCGTGGAAGTCGTCAAGGCTAAGTTCAACGAGCTTCGTAACGAAAAGCACCGTCTCACGGTCATAAAATCCTGGCGCAACCGCGGGGCCGGCGCCTGCCGCAACAAGGGCCTGAAACTCGCCACGGGCCAGTATGTGCTGTTTGTCGATGCCGACGACATTGTCGAAGAGGGCGCTATCGACGAGCTTGCCAGGGTTGCGAAGGCGACCAAAGCCGAATTCGTCACCTTCCGCTATCACTACGTCACCGACCCAGACACTCGCGACGAGCCCGGCATGCTGACCAAGGACAGGGAGGTCTGGGCCTCCGTGCTCCCCGAATGCAAGAACGGCGTGATCGATCCATACGTCCATTCAAGCATATCGACGATGACGAACTATCCTTGGAACAAGTTCATCCGGAGAGATTTCGCCAAGGCAATCGGTCTGAAATACTCCGAAACGCCAGTGAACAACGACATTGCCGCCCATTGGTGCCTTTATTCCAATGCCAGAAAGGTCGCGCTCTACGACCGCGCGCTGATCTACCACTACGTCCTCAAGGGCAACGATCAGATTACCAACCGTTTCGACCAGCGGCGTCTGGCCGTCTTTGAGGCTCTGAGCGACGCCGAAGCGCACGTCTTCCGGTCGACCGCGACGATCAGCGCCTTCTATCACCATTTCATGGATTTCAAGCTGAACCTGTTGAAGTGGGTCTACAAGCGACTGCCTCCAGATCATCGCGAAGCGTTTTTCGCTTATGCGATGGACAGCTATAAAAGCTATGGCAAGAGCGAGCATACTTTCCTTGCATTGGAGTCGCCAAAACTTGCCGACCAAAGCTTCTGGATCAAGTATTCGCCGGCGAATGTATTTCTCTAATTTGAAATTAGGCATTCGCAGAGGACACCGATGCAAACTCCGACCGTTTCCGTCATACTGACGACCTACAACATCGAAGACTATATATACAAATGCGTCTCGTCACTGCAGAAGCAGAGCTTCAATGATTTCGAGCTCATTGTTGTCGATGACGGATCGACCGACAATACCTTGGCGCGGCTGGAGCGCCACTACAGGTATGGAAAATACAACTACACGATCATAGCCTTGCCTGAAAATACACCAGGCGGCGTCGGCATCCCGGCGAACATCGGTGTGTCGGCGGCAAAGGGGAAGTATATTGCCTACGCCGACGGCGACGACTGGTACGAACCGACAATGCTGGAAGATCTCGTTACAGAGGCGGAAAGCACCGAAGCGGATATCGTCATTGCCAACTTCCGCAACTATGACGACCTGAACAAGACGGTTGAGATTCCGACCGACGACAAGCGCCTGTCTGCGCTCGCTGCCATGCCTCGCGACACGATGACTGAGGTCGAGTTCAAGTCGGAGGTGCTGCGGTTGAACGCGGTACCCTGGCGAAAGCTCTATCGCGCCGAATTCTTGGCGCAGAATTCCATTGCTTTCCCCGAGGGCAACTTCTTCTTCGAAGACAATCCCTACCATTGGGCAAGTGTAATCAAGGCCAGGCGTATCGGGTTTGTCGACAAGGTCATCTGCCATCACCGTTTCAACCGACCCGGTCAGACCATGGCATCGACCGGGCGCGAACTGCTGTGGTTCTATGACCACTACTGGACGATCAAGAACTGGCTGGACGCAGAGGGCTTGGACAACGACTACGGACTTCAGCTACTGGCTTGGGCCGTGGGACAGACCGATTGGATATCCGACAGGATTCAGACCGAGTACTGGCTTGAACTCTTCGACCGGCTCCACGACATCTTTGCGCCCATCTCCAAGGAAGACGCCGCTCGTGCACTTGTAATGCGAGGAACAGGCAGATTTGGCTGGAACCTCGTCTCGAGTGTCCATGCCGGCGACAAAATGGCCTTTGCGCACGCCATACGCTTCCGCGATCAAGACGTGTCAAGGCGCCTGAAGCAGGCACTCGATGAGCTCGATATCCTCAAGCGACGCGTGGGGGAGATCGCCCGACGAATGGAGGTCAACGACAAGATAACGTCGGCGGCAGCCCTGATGGAGATGGTCGAAAAACGCTCCCGCTAACCACAACAGAAACAGCAGGGCCCGACGAGATACGAAAATGGACAATCGCTGCTTTTACACCATTGACACGGTCGCATCCGTCGCACGGACGGAACTTCTGCCGAACATGCAGGTTTCGGAGGGAATCTATGCCGGTCCAGCCCAGAAGGAAGGCGCAGCTATCGCGATCGAGAGACTTGCGACCAGCACGCGGCTGCACCTGTTGTTTGCGGCTTCGGAGGGCGGCTCGATCGCATTTCGGCTGCCAATTCAAGCATTTGCGAGCCATCAATTTGCCGGCTTGCACTTTCGCGCAAAATGCGATCAGCGCGTCGTAGTCCTTCCCAGCCTATATGCTCTGGAGAACGGGATCGTGCGGGCAAAAGTGAAGATGCGGGGCATGGCGGTCGACCTCAAGAGCTGGAGCTTCACCGAAGCGGCGCACTTTCCGCATGAGATCAACGGATCGGCCGAGTACTTTCTCGAACTCGAGATCCCTGCGAAGGACGTGGTGCTCGACATCGAGACAATGATGCTGTGGTGAGCGGTGCGGTTCACTCCCAGACGGGGATACCGCTTTTGCATTTGAAGGCCGCACAGGGCGCTGCACATATCGCGCGCCGATAGGGCTCCTCCCGGAGCATAGGAGAGTTTCGTGGCAATAACAGACACTGTTGTCGGAGCGGTCAGACGGCTGGTAACGCGCGAGCCTAACGCTAGGCCACTCAGGCCGAAAATCGGCATCACTGGTTCATTCGGACGCGGGAACTATGGCGATGAGCTGTATGTGAAGAACTATCAGCATTGGTTTGGACCATGGGCTGATCTATACCTGCTAACCGGCCTACCGCGGCATTCTTATCTGCAGGATTTCGGCAACTCCTTCGTCGACATGATGGATGCGGTGGTACTTGGGGGCGGCGATCTGCTCTGCCCGTACGCACCCAAGATCGACAGAGACTTCATCAACGCAACTTATCTTCGCCGCCCGGTTCATATCGCCGGCATTGGCGTCGAACGGAACAAACCCGATATCCACGCATCAGTGCTTGATCGGTGGACAAAGTTTCTTACACACCCCAACATCAAATCGATTTCAACGCGCGATCCCGGCTCTGCTGAGTGGGTGAAAGAGCATATTCAGCCATCTCTGCCCGTTGGCTCCATTCCCGATCTCGTTTGCGCCCTGCCTCTGCCAAAAGCAATCAAACCGTCTGGTGCACCGATCGTCGGCTTGATCACCCGTCACATTAAAGACCCAAAGAATTACAGGATTATCGAAGAGGTCGCCGCGACCCTGATGGCAAAAGGGTGGCGCGTCCGGCATATCATTGGCGGTGTTGCGGGTCACGGCGCAAAGGATTTAGAGAACTCTCGGCACCTCCATGTGGATGGCAAAGAAACCATGCATAGCGAGGAGCTTGACGACATCAGCAGGGCGCTGGGCGAATGCAGCCTCGTCCTGAGCATGAAGCTGCATACGACCCTTGTAGCGGCGATGTATGGTGTTCCTACGGTGTGCGTTAACCCGGTTGTAAAGGCCCGCGCTTTCATGAAGGCGATAGGTCGCGAGGAACTGGCTATCAACCCGACCGATCGCAAACTCCTTGAATTAATAGAAAGCGACGTCCCGGCCCCAGATGCCGATAGGATAAAGATACTCCGCGAGGAAGCTTCCGAATATATGCGCTCCCTTAGCCGGCGCTTATGGAAGGACTTCCTAACGGCGGATCCGACCCGTCGCGGCATTCTGCCTGCCTCACCGAGATTGCCTGTCTAACCGCGAAGCCTTCGGGCGGAGTTGTTGTTGCGGTGCGCAGGAAATGCGGATCGCCCTCAACTGGGCAATCTTTCATTCCGCATTTGCTGTCAATCGCCGGACGTCTTCGGCTGTTTCATCTGTCGTCGAGCACGTGAAAATCCGTATCAGCAAAGTGACTGATATACCTCCTATCCCACATGATCTGACTTCGGACTACCCTGGCCGGGGTCCCCGCCAAGACAACGTTTTCTTCATCGAAACGCCGCGTCACCATGCTCGCTCTGCCAATGACCGAATTGGAGGCGACGCCTGCGCCCTTCATTAGGGTGACGCCTGCCCCGATCCAAACGTGGTCACCAATGACAATTGGCCGCGCGCGATTTATGATTTTGCCAGTGCTAAGTTCGTAAATTGCGTGTCCATCGGTCGACCGGATCGTGACGTCTGAACTGATCATGCAGTCGCGCCCAATTGATACACTTAGATCCGATTCATTGCCCATAATGATGCGCATGCTCTCGCAGGAACATTCTTCATCGATGCGGAGGATTTTGTTTCTGCCCGACCTGGACATGTCGACAACAAGATTTCGCAGCCCCCTGGAGGAGGTTTTCCCTATCTGAACATCGCCCCCATCTCCGAGAACTATTCGCGCGTTAACGAAGATTGCCCCCTCGTGCAGAACAACAGTTGAGTCCCTCCCCTTGAACGTAACGGTGAGTCCCTCGTATGTGGTTACAGGTTCTTCAGATCCGTTGGACGACCGGAGTAAAATCCTATTTCCTCTCACCGTAGTTATGGTCGGCCCTCCTGCCTAGTTGTCTGCGATGGATAACCTATCCTATCTCGGAGCGACGTAAATCGCTTCGGCAATGGAAGCAAGCGCGGCCCGTAGCGATGGGAGAATTTACTTTCGGCTCCTGAGCTACTGCCTCTGCAACCAGTTCGTCGCGCCCATCAGCGATTGGTTGATCACCTGGTGCATGTCGAGATACTGGTAAGTGCCGCAGCGGCCGATGAAGTCGACATTGGGCAGTTCCCCGGCACGCTTCTTGTAGCGCTCATAGAGGTCGAGATACCGGCCATCAGCCGTCTTGACCGGATAGTAGCGCTCCAAATTGTTGGCCTTGTAGTCGCAGGGCTCCTCAGCCGTGACCGTCCAGCGGCCCGTATCGGCGACATCGTGGTGCGGCAAGAGATGCCAGTAGGTCTCGCGAGTAATCGGGCCGTCATCCGTGAAGTTCACCACGGAGCTCGGCACTTCAGGTGCCGTCGAATCTGTCCTGTGATGAAGCCTGATCGAGCGGTACGGCAACTCGCCGAACTCGTACCCGAAGAACTCATCAATGGGCATACTGTTGAAGCAGTGGCTGAACTCTCCCAACATCTCCTTCGAGAAGGTTTGAGAAAGTCGCACATCGATCCGTTCATGGTCAAGAATGTTGGCGAATATGGCAGTGTAGCCGTCGACCGGCAGGAGTTGGAACCGGTCGCTGGGAAAATACCGCCGATCGCCATCGAAGCGTATCGGAATGCGCTGGACAACGGACTTGTCCATCTCTTCGAGATCCAACTCCCACATCTTGCGAGTATAGGGCCGGAAGAAGAGGTCGGTGAGATCGACGCCGATTTTCGAGTACAGGTATTCTGCCGCGTTTTTCGGATTGGAGTACGGCCTCGATATCTTGGCCAGGAATGCCTCAACCTGCTCCGCCGTCTCCAACGCCTCCGAAAAAACAGCATTGATGGTGTCGATGTTCACCGGAAGCGGGACATGACGACCGTCCGCAAGTTTGGCCCGCACTTCATGCGTATAGTCTGCAAACTTCCCAAATCGGGATATCCACGCGACAACGGTCTCGTTACTAGTATGGAACAAGTGCGGGCCGTATCTGTGCACACGCTTGCCGTTCTCATCGACATAGTCGTAAGCATTTCCGGCAATGTGATCGCGTTGATCAATTACAGTCACACGGTATCCGGCATCGGCCAGGCTGCGCGCGTAACACGCGCCGGCGAAGCCGGCACCCACCACCAGTATTCTTTCCATGCAACTATCTTTCCTTCAACTGCGGGGAGCCGCGTCGCCCAAGGCTGCTCTGACTGACCATCGGCCACCCCTCTGATCATAGCGAACGCCTGAAAGACAGCCTGCGGTTCTTGTCGTGTTCAACACGGCATTGCCCTCAAGCACTTGCTCGTGTGCCGATTCCGGGCTGCTTACGACAGGTGCAATAGTTTTGGCAACCAGCAAAGACCCGGCGACAATGACGCCTTGAACGGCGGTAACATCCTCGAACGTTCTCCTGCCCTCTTCCATGTGACGAAGCGGGGATCCGAGCATGACGTGCTCCTTCTGGCCGACATCGTTACAACGGGCCGTCAGGGCAATCCTCGTCGGCGGTGTCTTCTGACGGGGACCCGCCCCGCACAACACTCGTCCCTCCCTCACTTCAGGGGCAGCCGCAGATACCCCATTCGGGGGCGGTTGATGCGCTCAAAGGCCAACTGCCCAGCGGAAGCGAAATTTGAAAGACTGGCTTCGTCATCCCGACGAGGAGAGTGTCCGGTGACACAAGCGCCGTCCGCACGAACCGGCCACGAAATGATCACGCTGCGAGACCGCGGACTTGTCCATCCGCGTGAAGGGGGCATTTGCCGATGAAGGGAAGAGTACTCGCGATCGCTTCGGGTGGTGGACACTGGATCCAGATGCGCCGGCTGCTGCCAGCTTTCGAAGGGATGGATGTCGCCTTCGTCTCCGTTTCGCCCGACTATGCGGCAGACGTTCCTGGACACCGCTTCTACCCGGTTCGCGACGCCCATCGCTTCGACAAGGTGAGCTTTGCTGTGCTCATCGGACAATTGGCCTGGATCCTCCTGCGCGAGCGTCCGAATACGGTCATTTCCACCGGGTCCGCTCCCGGCCTGGTCTGCCTGGCCCTGGCCAAGTACCTGGTCCGCGCCGAGACGGTATGGATCGACAGCATCGCAAATTGCGAGCAACTGTCGTCCTCGGGCCTGCAGGCGCGGCGCGTCGCCGATGTCTGGCTGACCCAATGGCCGCAGTTGCAAGGCCAGAAGGGTCCCTACTACTGGGGTGCCGTCCTATGATCTTCGTGACCGTAGGGTCGATGATGCCCTTCAACCGCCTCATAGATACGATGGACCGGTGGGCGGCGGCCAGGCCGGATGTCGAGATGTTCGCCCAGATCGGCGGTGGCGACGAACCCCGTCACATGCGCTGGGCGCGGAGCGTGACGCCGGCAGAGTTTGCCGATCTGGTCGCCAAATCGACCATCATCGTCGCGCATGCCGGCATGGGCAGCATCATCAGTGCGGCCGAAGCCGGAAAGACGATCGTTCTCCTTCCGCGCTTTGCATCGCTGAAGGAGCATACGACTGATCACCAGGTGCATACGGCCAAACGCTTCATGAACCGCCCCGGGATACACGTCGCCATGAACGACGACGAACTCGCGGAAGCGATCGACGCGGCCATGGCGAGCGTCGGAGCGACCCATCAACTGCTGCCCCGTACAGCCCCTGACGCTTTCGTCGCGCGCATTCGCGCCGTCCTGCTCAACGGTGCATCCGCACCCCAAACGAACCGGAGTTGATGCATATGGTGAGGCTTGGCCTGGTCGGACTTGGCAAGATGGGTATCTCGCATCTTGCAATCGCGAACTCCCACCCTGACGCCGAGGTGACGGCGGTATGCGATCCGAGCACCTATGTCATCGACGGCATTCGCAAGTTCACGAAATTCAGAACCTACGGCGACTACCGGGCGATGCTTCAGGACGAAAATCTCGACGCCATCATCGTCGCGACCCCGTCGCGTTCACACCGGGACATCGTGCAACTAGCGCTCGACCGCGACATCAGCGTCTTCTGCGAGAAGCCGTTCTGCCTGGAGGCCGCCGAAAGCGAGCGGCTTGCGGAGGTCGCCACAGCCCGGGGCCTCGCCAACCAGGTGGGTTATCACGCACGGTTCATCGCCACCTTCCGGGAGGCCAAGCGGATCATCGATTCCGGCGCGCTCGGGGCGTTGCATCACATCAAGGCCGAAGCTTATGGCGGGGTGGTCCTGCGTCCCGCACGGGGAACATGGCGGGGCACGCGGGCCGAGGGCGGAGGATGCCTCTATGACTATGCGAGCCATGCCGTGGATCTCGTCAACTATCTCGTCGGGGCGCCCGAAAAGGTCGCAGGGACCGCATTGAACCGCATCTTCTCGGCCGACGTGGAGGACGCGGTCTTCTCCACCTTGATGTTCGGCAACGGGATGACCGGCCAGATCGAAGCCAACTGGAGCGACGAGAGCTATCGGAAGATGTTCATGCGCATCACGGTCTGGGGCGCGAACGGTCGTGTCACGGCAGACCGGCAGGAGATCCAGACATTCATGCGGACGAACCCGCAAGCGCACACGGGCCTCAAGAAGGGATGGAGCTTGAGAAACACGACCGAACTGACGGAGGATGTCTGGTACTACCTCCGCGGAGAGGAGTATTCGGCGCAGCTCGACTACTTCGTGCAAAGGGTCAGGGATCGGGACAGCCGAAATATCTCTTCTTTCGAAAGTGCCGCTGAAACCGATCGGGTTCTCGGCATGATGGTAGCCGACGGTACGCAGAACGCGTCGCTGCCGAAAGGCAACGTATCGCTCGGCAGCAAATCACTCGGCAACAAACCTCTCGGCAACAGATCATTGGGCGAAAGACCCTCGGCAGGGCTCCTGCACTGGTCGCGGCAATAGGAGCGGTGACGATGGAACGCATCTTGTTTGGCGACAACCAGTTCTTCGGCGTCAATCACATGTCGGAGGAAAAGGCGCGCGCGCAGTCCGTGCGCTTCAGCGACATGAAGGCAATCCTGGACGTTCTCGACGGTGCTTATGACAGCGGGATACGGGTCTTCATGTGCACGACGCAGGATCGCGTCGAGGAGATCTGCGATCACGTGCGGTCGAACCCCGCGCGCTATGCGGGCCTTCAGTTCTATCCGTGCATGCCCTACGCGCACAAATATGCCAACGCAGTGACCGAGCATGGGCTCGTCAATGCCATGCGCAAGTTCATGCCCTCCGGCAACATCGTCGGAACGCTGATGAAGGGCGGCCTTTCTCTGGCGAGAAAGGACATGAAGGGCATGGCCGAGCTTTTGATCGACGGCGAGATGAAAATGTTTCGCGGCCTGGAGACTCCGGTCATCTTTCTCCAGAACGTGGTGACCGATCTCATCCTCGGCCTTGGCATGCACGAGGCGTTTTCGGTATTCGCCGATCATGTGCGGACGAAATACAAGGCCGAGCCGGGGTTCATCACGATGAACCTGCCTCGCCTGCTGGATGCCCTGGACGAGGTTGGTGTCGACAACCCCATCGTGTGCGCCAGCATCAACAAGCTCGGGTTCCGCATGTGCGGCGGCCTGGAGGCCTATGAGCGCATCGTCAGCAAACGTCGCTTCCGCCCCGTCGCCATGTCCGTCTTCGGCTCCGGCGCCATCGCGCCAAGGGACGCGCTCGAATACGTGGCGGGCCAGGAGAAGATAGAGGCGATCGTCTTCGGCGCCTCGAGCATCGAGAACATCCGCAAGACCAAGGCGATCATCGACGACATCGACCGCGTGAAACTGGCAGTGCCTGCCTAGCCCGGCGGCCACGTACCGATACCGCCTCCGGCCTCAGGCCATGGCGTGGTCGGCTGGCGCGCCGGCCCCGGCGACCTCCCCGCTCACCTCGGCCGGAAATGCTTCGACAGCTTGAGCCCCTGGGCCTGGTAGTTCGAGCCCAGTCCCGAGCCGTAGAGGCTTTCGGGGAGTTCGAGCATGCGCTCGTAGACGAGGCGGCCGACGATCTGGCCGTGTTCGAGGATGAAGGGAACCTCGTGGCTGCGGACTTCGAGGACGGCGCGGCTGCCGGAGCCGCCGGCGGCGGCGTGGCCGAAGCCGGGATCGAAGAAACCGGCGTAGTGGACCCGGAATTCGCCGACGAGCGGATCGAACGGGGTCATCTCGGCGGCATAGAGGGGCGGCACGTGCACGGCCTCGCGCGAGACGAGGATGTAGAACTCGTCCGGATCGAGGATCAATTCGTTGCGGCCGCGGCTGAACAGCGGCTCCCAGAAGTCGAAGATATCGTGCTGGTTCTTCTTGTCGACGTCGACCACGGCGGTGTGGTGCTTGCCGCGATAGCCGACGAGGCCTTCGGGGCCGGTGCCCTTCAGGTCGATCGAAAGGGCGATGCCGCCGCCGGACACGTTCGGCGTGTCGCTCGCAACCAGCGTGTCGGTCTTGTGCAGGGCGAGCAGTTCGGCATCCGAAAGAAGCGCGTTGCCCTTGCGGAACCGGATCTGCGACAGGCGCGAACCGCGCCGGACGACGATCGGGAAGGTCCTCGGCGAAATCTCCAGGTAGAGCGGGCCGGAGTAGCCGGCCGGGACCTTGTCGAATTCCTGGGCGCGATCGGTGATGACGCGGGTGAAGATGTCGAGCCGGCCGGTGGAGCTCTTCGGGTTGGTGGAGGCGGACAGCTCCTTCGGCAGGTCGAGGCTTTCCATCAGGGGAACGATATAGACGCACCCCGTCTCGAGCACGGCACCTTCGGAAAGATCGACGACATGCAGCTTCAGCCGGTCGAGCTTATCGGCGACGAGATGCGAGGGGCCGGGGAGGAAGCTCGCGCGGACGCGGAAGGCCTTCGAGCCGAGACGCAGGTCCAGACTCGCCGGCTGCACCTGGTCGACGTCCAGCGCCGCCTCGCTCTTCAGCCTGCCGGAGTCAAACAGCGCGCTGATGGCGCGGTCGGCCAGTATTCCCGTAGCAGTCGTCATAAGCCTATCCTTCACGCTGGCCGACAAAACCAAATGCAGGCAATTGACGCAAGCGCCGCCACGCAGTATGGACCGGATATCCCGTGGTGATTTGGCCGGTCGGCTTGCAGCCACGTTAAACAAGTAGCTAAAAAGGCCGGGTGAAAACCGGCCTGCATTGCGGCCGGTTTTTTTATTTGGAAGGCAATGATCCGATGAGCAAGTCCTGGCGCCCGGCTACCCAACTCGTCCACGGTGGCACCACGCGTTCGCAGCATGCCGAAACCTCCGAAGCGATCTTCCTAACGCAGGGTTTCGTCTACGAGAGCTCCGAGGCCGCCGAAGCGCGCTTCAAGGGCGAGACCGACGGCTTCATCTATGCACGCTACGGCAGCCCGACCAACGACATGTTCGAGCGCCGCATGTGTCTGCTCGAAGGCGCCGAGGAAGGCCGCGCGATGGCGTCCGGCATGGCCGCAGTCGCAGCCGCGATCCTCTGCCAGGTCAAGGCCGGTGACCACATCGTCGCCGCGCGTGCGCTCTTCGGTTCCTGCCGCTGGGTGGTCGAGACGCTGGCGCCGCGCTACGGCGTCGAATGCACGCTCGTCGACGGCCGCGACCTCGCCAACTGGGAAAAGGCGATCCGCAAGAACACCAAGGTGTTCTTCCTCGAAAGCCCGACCAACCCGACGCTGGAGGTGGTCGACATCGCCGGCGTGGCAAGGCTGGCAAACCAGATCGGCGCCAAGGTGGTGGTCGACAACGTCTTCGCAACCCCGCTCTACCAGAAGCCGCTGGAACTCGGCGCCCATGTCGTCGTCTATTCGGCGACCAAGCACATCGACGGCCAGGGTCGCTGCCTCGGCGGCATCGTGCTCTCCGACAAGGAGTGGATCGAGGAAAGCCTGCAGGACTATTTCCGCCACACCGGGCCCGCCATGTCGCCGTTCAACGCCTGGACGCTTCTGAAGGGCATCGAGACGCTGCCGCTGCGCGTCAGGCAGCAGACGGAGAACGCCTCGAAGATCGCCGATTTTCTCGCCGGCCACCCCAAGGTCGAGCAGGTGATCTATCCCGGCCGCAAGGACCATCCGCAGGCCGATATCGTCGCCAAGCAGATGTCGGGCGGCTCGACGCTCGTCTGCCTTCACCTGAAGGGTGGCAAGGAGGCGGCATTCGCGCTGCAGAACGCGCTGGAGATCGTCGAGATCTCCAACAATCTCGGCGACGCCAAGAGCCTGATCACCCATCCGGGCACCACGACGCACAAGAACCTGACCGACGAGGCCCGCGCCGAGCTCGGCATCTCGCCCGGCACCCTCAGGCTGTCGGCGGGCATCGAGGACGGCGAGGATCTGCTGGCCGACTTCGCCCAGGCCCTGGAAAAAGTCAGAGGCTGATCGCCCGGCCGGGGCACGCAGCGCAGGTCCGCAGCGTGTCCCTCTCCGCCAAAAGGTGGCCGTCCCCACCGGCACAATTAACTTGATCCGGCCGCGGCAGACGTGGCAACCAATAAGCGGACGTGAATATTCAAAAAGCACATCTGTCCGCTCGCACCTGCCTGCCCGGCATCCTGCGGGGGCAACGGCAGCAACAGGTTCGAGCCAAGGCATCAGAATGTACAGAGCGCTGACCCGCGATATCGAGGTGACGGTCGAGCCCTACTACCTGGAGGAGCAATCCGACCCGGACGACAGCCGCTATGTCTGGGGCTACCGGATCGTCATCTCCAACCATTCCGAGATCACCGTCACGCTGATGGCCCGCTACTGGCACATCACCGATCAGAACGGCCTGGTCGACGAGGTAAGCGGGCCCGGCGTCGTCGGCGAGCAGCCGACCCTGGAGCCGGGCGACACCTACGAGTACTCCTCCGGCTGCCCGCTCGATACGCCGTCCGGCATGATGTTCGGCCACTACCAGATGCAGACACCGTCCGGCGAAGCGTTCGACGTCGCCATTCCCGCCTTTTCGCTCGACACGCCCGGGCAGTCCCGAACCTTGAACTGAGGCCGCCGCGGCCCCCGATGCGGGAGCGCCGCGGCCGGCCTCTTGCGGGAAACGCGCTCAGGCGGGCGCGACCTCGGAAACCTCGAAACGATAGGTCGTCGAGCAGAACTCGCACGTCGCCTCGATATGGCCGTCGGTCGCCGTGTGCTCGACCTCTTCCGCCGACAGGCCGGAAAGCACCGTCTTCAGCTTGTCGCGCGAGCAGGAGCACTGGTCGAGCACCCGCTGCGAGGGATAGACCCTGACGCCGCTTTCGTGGAACAGCCTGTACAGCAGCCGCTCCGTGCCGACGTTCGGATCGGTGAGTTCGTCGGTATCGATGGTCTCGACGAGCGTGCGGGCTTCGGCCCACTTGTCGTCTTCCTCCACCTTGTGGCCGGCCTCCTCGCCATCGCCGCTCGGAAGGTCGGCCTGGCGCATGCGATCGGGCGCCTCGGGCAGGAACTGCGCGACCATACCGCCGGCCCGCCAGCGGTGGCGCGTCTTGCCGTCATCCCCGCGCACGTAGAGTTCGGCCACGCCGAGGCGGACGCGCGTCGGGATCTGTTCCGACTGGCGGAAATAGACGCCGGCGACCTCTTCCAGCGTATGGCCGTCGAGGGCGACGATCCCCTGGTAGCGCTGCGTATGGGCGCCCTGGTCGATCGTGAAGGCGAGGATGCCCTTGCCGAGCAGTTCGTGCGGCGCGGTGCGGCCCTCGGCGATGGCGACCTGTAGCGCATCGGCGTCGTAGCGGGCATAGGCACGCACGTTCTCCGGACTGGAGAAATCGGCGACCAGCAGGTCGACCGGACCGTCGCTCTTGGTCTGCAGGATCAGCTTGCCTTCGAACTTCAGCGAGGTGCCGAGCAGGACGGTCAGGACGATCGCCTCGGCCAGCAGGCGGGCGACCGGCTGCGGATAGTCGTGCCGCTCGAGGATCGCGTCGAGCATCGGGCCGAGCTGGACCGCGCGGCCGCGGACATCGAGGCCTTCGACCTGAAAGGGCACGACGTGGTCGTCACCGGCAAAATCGAGTTCGCCGAGCTTGGGGGTTGGCTGAGCCATCATTCGCTCCTTCGACGCAACAGGCGACGCGGCCGGACGTTGGTCACATCCGCCTGCGACGGGCTGTGTTCTTCAGTGATTCTGCCTCGTGACCGCCGGGATGATTCCATATCCGGCGGTGCGATGCCAGCAACGGCACCGCGACGACAGCGGGTTGGGCCTTAGATCGTGGCCGATCCCGGCAATTTCAATAGGCGCTGCGGACGTCAGCAGGGTCCCGCGAGCACCGCTGCCGGGCGTGTCGTTCAGATGGCGTTCAGGCACCAGGCCAGGATCGACTTCTGCGCGTGCAGGCGGTTTTCGGCTTCGTCGAAGACGACGGACTGCGGTCCGTCGATGACCTCGTCGGTGACCTCCTCGCCGCGATGGGCGGGCAGGCAGTGCATGAAGAGGGCTTCCTTGCCGGCCTTCTGCATCAGCGCTTCGTTGACCTGGAACGGCTGGAAGATGTTGTGGCCGCGGGCGCGGTGTTCCTGGTTCATCGACACCCAGCAGTCGGTGACGACGACGTCGGCGCCGGCGACGGCCCGGTCGGCGTCATGGCAGAGCATGATATCGCCACCATTGTTGCGCGCCCAGTTGAGAACCTTGTCCTCCGGCTCTGAGCCGAGCGGAACGGCCATGTTCATCCGGTAACCGAAGCGGGCGGATCCCTCGACGAAGGAATGCAGCACGTTGTTGCCGTCGCCGGTCCAGGCGATGGTGCGCCCCTTCACCGGGCCGCGATGTTCCTCGAAGGTCATGATGTCGGCCATGATCTGGCAGGGATGCGTCAGGTCCGTCAGCGCGTTGATCACCGGCACCGTCGCGTGTTCGGCCATCTCCAGCAGGCGGGCATGGTCGGTGGTGCGGATCATGATCGCATCGACATAGCGCGACAGCACCTTTGCGGTGTCGCCGATCGTCTCGGCGCGGCCGAGCTGCATTTCGGTGCCCGACAGGAACAGCGTCTCGCCGCCGAGCTGGCGCATGCCGACGTCGAAGGAGACGCGGGTGCGCGTCGACGGCTTCTCGAAGATCATCGCCAACATCTTGCCGGCGAGCGGCTTGTCGGCGGTTCCCGCCTTGGTGGCGGTCTTGCGCGCCAGCGCGTCGTCCATGATCGTGCGGAGGTCTCCGGCCGTCATGGCGGAGAGGTCGAGGAAATGTCTGGTGCCTGCCATGCTCTTTCAATCCTGCTCAATCGCCCGGCTCGCGCCCTAGGCCGCCTTCACTCGGCTCGCGCCTCAGGCCTTCTTCTTCTCTGCACTCAGCTTCTCCGCGGCGCGCTCGATCCGCGCTAGGCCCTCGCGGGCTTCCTCGGCGGTGGCGACCAGCGGCGGCAGCAGCCGCAGCACGTTCTCGCCCGCCGGGACCAGCAGCAGATGCTCGGCGCGAACGGCCTTCAGCAGATCCGCCGACGGCCCCTTCGCCTTGATGCCGAGCATCAGGCCCTCGCCGCGGACGTCCTCGATGATATCGGGAAAACGGTCCTTCAGCGAGGCGAGGCCCTGGCGCAGCACGAGAGCGACGTCGCGCACGTGCTCCAGGAAGCCTTCCTGCAGGACGACGTCGAGCACGGCGTTGCCGACGGCCATGGCGAGCGGGTTGCCGCCATAGGTGGAGCCGTGCGTGCCCGGGACCATGCCGGAGGCCGCCTCCTCGGTCGCAAGGCAGGCGCCCAGCGGAAAGCCGCCGCCGATGCCCTTGGCGACCGCCATGATATCCGGGGCGACGCCGGACCATTCGTAGGCAAACAGCTTGCCCGTCCGGCCGACGCCGGTCTGGACTTCATCGAAGATGAGCAGGAGGCCGTATTCGTCGCAGAGCGAACGCAGTTCGCGCAGGAACTCGTTCGAGACGACGCGAATGCCGCCCTCGCCCTGCACGGGTTCGATCAGGATCGCTGCCGTCTCCTCGGTGATCGCCTCCTTGACGGCGGCGATGTCGCCGAAGGGTACCTGGTAGAAGCCCGGCGCCTTCGGACCGAAGCCTTCCAGGTACTTCTCCTGGCCGCCGGCCGCGATCGTGGCCAGCGTGCGGCCGTGGAAGGCGCCCTCGAAGGTGATGATGTGGAACTTGCCGGGATAGCCCTTGGCATACTGGTAGCGCCGGGCCGTCTTGATCGCGCATTCCAGCGCCTCGGCACCGGAATTGGTGAAGAACACCTTGTCGGCGAAGGTGGCCGCGGTCAGGCGCTTGCCGAGCGTCTCCTGCCCGGGGACCTCGTAGAGATTGGACAGGTGCCAGACCTTGTCGGCCTGCGCCTTGAGGCTCTCGACCAGGTGCGGATGGGCATGGCCCAGCGAATTGACCGCGACGCCGGCTGCGAAATCGAGATAGCGCGAGCCGTCTTCCGCGATCAGCCAGACGCCCTCGCCGCGCTCGAAGCGCAGCGGCGCACGCAGATAGGTCTCGTAGAGCGGCGTGGCATCAGCCATGGCGCGTATCTCCCTCGCAGCGGATGCGGAAACGGATTCCGGATCTTTCCAGTGCGGAAAAATCGAAAATGCCGCCTCACGGCGGCGGGCGCACTATCAGCATTTCAGGGCTTATTGTCAACAAACGGCGAGGCGACGAAATCCGCCTCGATATGCCCTTGCGTGAGGTTTCGGATCGCGCGGAGAAGTGTCGCAAGTGAGTCACACCCGGCGAGCAAGTTGGGGAAAACCGGAAAATCGATTCGGGCGGATTCCGGCGACTCTTGTCACAGAGTCCCCCTGTCGGTAGGTTAAAACTCAATTGCTAGACTGCATGCGGCGGAACTAGTCACCAACAGTATCAGAGCATTTCGCGCTGCGGAGAAATCCGGGCAGCGCCGAGGGATTCTCGGCAACGAACGCTGAAACGAGGAGATGACGGAGATGAACTGGACGGACGAGAGGGTCGAGAAGCTGAAGAAGCTCTGGTCCGAAGGACTGAGCGCCAGCCAGATCGCGGCACAGCTCGGCGGCGTCAGCCGCAATGCGGTTATCGGCAAGGTCCACCGTCTCGCCCTGCCCGGCCGGGCCAAGTCCGGCGGCGCGCCGACGGCGGCCCGCGCCAAGCGCCCGGCTTCGGCACCGCGTCCTGCGAACTTCGCTCCGCGCGTCGCCACCCGCACGATCGCCCGTCCGACCGGCGCCGTCGTCACCAAGGAAGAGGTCGCCTTCGAGTATGACGAAGAGCCGATCACCCGGGTCGTCGCCAACGTCGTCGTGCCGATGTCGCGCCGCCTCGAGCTGACGCAACTGACCGAGCGTACCTGCAAGTGGCCGAACGGCGACCCGCTGAAGGACGACTTCCACTTCTGCGGCAACGAATCCCCGGACAATTCCCCCTACTGCACCTACCACCAGCGGCTCGCCTACCAGCCCTCGGCAGAGCGCCGCCGGGCACGCTGAGCGAGGGCTCCGTGTGCCACAGGATACGGAACAACGAAAAACGGGCCTTCGACGGGCCCGTTTTTCGTTGTCGCAATGACCGTCCGCCCGATTTCAGGCTTCCAGCGAATAGCCTGCGCCACGCACCGTGCGGATGACGTCGTTCATGTTGGAGAAGTTCAGCGCCTTGCGCAGGCGGCCGACATGGACGTCGACGGTTCGTTCGTCGACATAGATGTCGTGACCCCAGACACCATCCAGAAGCTGCGAGCGGGAGAAGACGCGGGCGGGGGACGACATCAGGAACTCCAGCAGACGGAATTCCGTCGGCCCCAACCGCACCTCGCGCGAGCGGCGGTGGACGCGATGGGTCTCGCGGTCGAGTTCGATATCGCCGCACTTGAGGAGCGTCGAGACGACCTCTGGCCGGGCGCGCCGCAGCATCGCCTTGACCCGCGCCATCAGTTCGGGCGTCGAGAAGGGCTTGACCACGTAATCGTCCGCGCCGGTGGCGAGCCCGCGAACGCGCTCGCTCTCCTCGCCGCGCGCCGTCAGCATGATGATCGGCAACCGCTCGGTCTCCGAGCGCTGGCGCAGACGCCGGCAGAGTTCAATGCCGGAGACGCCGGGCAGCATCCAGTCGAGGATCAGAAGATCGGGCTGGCGCTCCTGCAGGCGGATCTCCGCCTCGTCGCCGCGCAGGATCGTATCGACCTCGAAGCCCTCGGCCTCGAGGTTGTAGCGCAGGAGGACGCTCAGCGCCTCCTCGTCTTCGACCACGGTAATCTTTGGAACCATGCCTTGCTCACTCCTGGGCCATGCTCATTCCTGGTCCGAGCGGCCCACCTGCGACCACCCCGGACCGCCATGTGACCGCCGCGTCGATCGGCGGGCGGTTCGACGACATCATTCCTCGATGGCACCCACAGACGTGGTGTGGTCGTCCTTCGGACGTTCGCCTTCCGGCTGCGAGCCGGTCGCCATGTAGAAGATCGTCTCGGCGATGTTGGTCGCATGGTCGCCGATGCGCTCGATGTTCTTGGCGCAGAAGAGCAGATGCGTGCAGGGCGTGATGTTGCGCGGATCTTCCATCATGTAGGTCAGAAGTTCGCGGAACAGCGAGGTGTAGATCGCATCGATCTCGTCGTCGCGCTCACGGATCTCCTTGGCCTTCTCGATGTTGCGCGAGGCATAGACGTCGAGGACTTCCTTGAGCTGCATCAGCGCCAGTTCGGCCAGGTGTTCGAGGCCGCGGGCGAGGTTGCGCGGAATGCCGGAACCCTGCACCGAGACGACGCGCTTGGCTGTGTTCTTGCCGAGGTCGCCGACGCGCTCGAGTTCGGCGGCGATGCGGATCGCCCCCATGATCTCGCGCAGGTCGGCCGCCATCGGCTGGCGCTTGGCGATCGTGACGATCGCCTTCTCGTTGATCTGCCGTTCGGCGGTGTCGAGGATGACGTCCTCGGAGATCACCTTCTGCGCCAGCGCCACGTTGGTGTTGACCAGCGCGCGCACGCTGTCGCCCACCATCTGCTCGGCCGTGCCCCCCATCTCGGAGATGCGGCGGGTGAGATATTTCAGCTCTTCATCGTAGATCGAAACGATATGGGTCGGTGTCATGTTTCTTGTTCCTCAACTGGCGCAGGCGCCATGGTCTTTTGCCGGCGACGGCAGGCGTCAGCCGAAGCGACCCATGATGTAGTCCTGCGTACGCTGGTCGTCCGGATTGGTGAACATCTTGTCGGTGTCGTTCTCCTCGACGAGGTTGCCGAGGTGGAACATGGCGGTGCGCTGCGAGACGCGCGCGGCCTGCTGCATCGAGTGGGTGACGATGACGATCGTGAAGTTCGTCCGCAGTTCGTGGATCAGTTCCTCCACCTTGGCGGTGGCGATCGGATCGAGCGCCGAGCAGGGCTCGTCCATCAGGATCACTTCCGGGCTGACGGCGACGGCGCGGGCGATGCACAGACGCTGCTGCTGGCCGCCCGAAAGGCCCGTGCCGCCCTCCTGCAGGCGATCCTTGACCTCGTTCCAGAGGCCCGCCTTCTGCAGGCTCTGCTCTACCACCTGGTCGAGTTCGGCCTTGGACTTCGCCAGTCCGTGGATCCGCGGGCCATAGGCCACGTTCTCGTAGATCGACTTCGGGAACGGGTTCGGCTTCTGGAACACCATGCCGACGCGGGCGCGCAGTTCGACCACGTCGATCGACGGATCGTAGACGTCTTCGCCGTCCAGCGTGATCATGCCGGTGACGCGGCAGCCGTCGATCGTGTCGTTCATACGGTTCAGCGTGCGCAGGAACGTCGACTTGCCGCAACCCGAGGGGCCGATCAGCGCGGTCACCGTGTTCTCGCGGACATTGAGGTTCACGTCGTACAGGGCGCGCTTGTCGCCGTAAAAGACGGAGACGTCTTTGCCGACCATCTTCAGAGGAACAGTGTTCATCTTCTTTTCCAAAAGTTCTTCGGTCGCAGCTTCGGTCATGATGTTCATCTTCTCTACCCCACTACCAGCGGCGTTCGAAACGACGCCGCAACAGGATGGCGCCCAGGTTCATGATGATCAGGAAAACGAGCAGCACGATGATCGCGCCGGAGGTGCGCTCCACGAAGGCGCGCTCGGCCTCGTTCGCCCACATGTAGATCTGCACCGGCAGCGCCGTCGACGGATCGAGCGGCGTGGCGGGGATGTTGGCGACGAAGGCGACCATGCCGATCAGAAGCAGCGGCGCGGTCTCGCCGAGCGCATGCGCCAGGCCGATGATCGTGCCGGTCAGGATGCCGGGCATGGCGAGCGGCAGGACATGGTGGAACGTCGTCTGCATCTTCGAGGCGCCGAGCCCGAGGGCGGCGGCGCGGATCGAGGGCGGCACGGCGCGAAGGGCCGCGCGGGTGGCGATGATGATCGTCGGCAGCGTCATCAGCGTCAGCACCAGCCCGCCGACGAGCGGCGCGGAACGCGGCAGGCCGGCAAAGTTGATGAAGACGGCGAGACCGAGCAGACCGTAGACGATCGAGGGGACGGCCGCGAGATTGTTGATGTTCACCTCGATCAGGTCGGTCAGCCGGTTCTTCGGCGCGAATTCCTCCAGGTAGATGGAGGCTGCAACGCCGATCGGCAGCGACAGCACCAGCACGATGCCCATCAGGTAGAGCGAGCCGACCAGCGCCACGCCGAGGCCGGCGGCTTCCGGGCGGCTCGAATTGCCGTTGACGAACAGGCCCGTATTGAAGCCCGAGGCGAGCACGCCTTCCTCGACGAGCTGGTCCATCCAGGCGACCTGCCGGTCGGAGACGCGGCGGCTGCTCTCGTCGACGGTCATGTCGAACTGGCCCTTGAAGGCGCTGTCGATATTGGCGCTGGCGAGTATCGTCACCGGCAGGGTCTTGCCGATGATCGACGGGTCGGACATCACCATGTCGCGCAGTTTCACGCGCGCGCTGTCGGAGAACAGGCCAGATACCTGGCGCAGCGCCGCCCGGTCGTTCGCGGCGACGCCGAGCTTTTCGGCGAGCGCGTTGCGGACCAGGACCGGATAGTTGGCTGCCTGCAGCACCTTGGGGTCGGTTTCGCGCTTGTTGTCGGGATCGATGACCTCCTGCGAGAAGGTGATCGGCAGGGTGAGCTCGGTCTGCCAGAAGGCGGTATAGCCCTTGCCGACGACCGACCACAGAAGCAGGAACAGGAAGACCAGGCCGAAGGCGATCGCTGCCAGCCCATAGAAGCGGAAGCGGCGTTCGGCGGCGTAGCGGCGGCGGATGCCGATGTCGCGGCGCACGGGCGCCGTGGAGGTGATCTGGCCGGAAGCCTGTGAGACGATCTCGGTCATTCGTACTGCTCCCGATACTTGCGGACGATGTAGAGCGCGTAGATATTGAGCGCCAGCGTGATGCAGAACAGCGTGATGCCGAGCGCAAAGGCCACGAGCGTCTGCGGGGAGGTGAATTCGAGGTCGCCGGTGAGCTGGTTGACGATCTTCACCGTCACGGTCGTCATCGGCTCAAACGGGTTGATCTGCATGCGGGCGGCGACGCCGGCGGCGAGCACGACGATCATCGTCTCGCCGATCGCGCGCGAGGCCGTCATCAGCAGTGCGCCGACGATGCCCGGCAGGGCTGCCGGCAGGATGACGCGCTTGATCGTTTCCGACCGGGTGGCGCCGAGACCGAGCGAGCCGTCACGCAGCGCGCGCGGCACCGCCGTGATGATGTCGTCGGACAGGGACGAGACGTAAGGGATCAGCATGATGCCCATGACGATACCGGCGGTGATTACGCTCTGGGCCTGGATGAAGCTGGCATAGTCTCCGGTGACGAGCCCGCTCAACTGGGCGGAGATGTCCCGCAGGAACGGGCCGACGGTGACGAGCGCGAAAAAGCCGTAGACGATCGTCGGAATGCCGGCCAGCACCTCCAGCAGCGGCTTTGCCAGGGAGCGCATGCGCGGGCTGGCATACTCCGCCATGTAGATCGCCGCGAACAGGCCGACCGGAACCGCCACGAGCATGGCGACGAAGCCGATATAGAGCGTGCCGGCCAGGAGCGGGATCAGGCCGAACTGGCCGTTCGAACTTGCTCCGGCGCCGGCAAAGCGCGGATCCCAGACCGTGCCGAAGAAGAATTCGTGGGCCGGCACCGCGTTGAAGAAGCGCAGGGCCTCGGTCAGCATGGAGGCGACGATGCCGACGGTCGTCAGGATGGCGATGGAGGAGGCGAGCAGAAGCGCCCACAGCATGACGCGCTCGACCTGGTTGCGGGCGCGGAACCGGGGCGCGACGACACGCAGGGCGAAGAACGCGCCGACGACCGACAGCGCGATCGCCAGTGCCGACAGCAGCGTGCGGCTCGTCTGCGCCATCGCGTTCAGCGTGGCGGCGGAATCCAGCATGTAGGGCTGCGCTTCGGCGGCGACCGCGACACCCTTGCCCGCAAAGACCGACTGAAGGCTCGAGGGATCCTGCTTGACGGCGCGCACCTCGTCTTCCGACAGCCAGGGAAGGCCGCGCGCGATGGTCGAGACCATGCCGAAGGCGAGGCTCTGCTGGGCCTGGGACTGTCCCTTCACCTCTTCTGGAAAGGTGTCGCGGACGGCCGAATTGATGACGAAGGGGCTGACCGCCAGCCAGATGGCGACGAGGATCAGCGGCGGCAGGAAAGCCACCAGCGCCGCGAAGGCGCCGTAGTAGTTCGGTCGCGAGTGAAGCGCCGAGGACCGTCCTTGCGAAAGGGCCCCCGCCCGCATGCGTCCCAGAATAAAGGCCACCACGGCGATGACCAGAAGGATGGCAAATAGAAGCGTCGTGCTCATGCGGATGTCCCAGCCGCCTCATGCGGTATCAGTGCGGAAAGGCGGAACCGGCGCAGGATTGCCTGCGCCGGTTCCGTTTTCATTACATGGTCTTGCCGCCTTCGACAGCCGAGCGGATCTCTTCGCGCTCTGCGTCGGGAGCCGAGACGAGGCCGTATTCAGCCAGCGGGCTGTCGGGGCCGATCATCTGGTCGGATACGAAGAACTCGACATATTCCTTCAGGCCCGGAACGACGCCGATGTGCGCCTTCTTGACGTAGAAGAACAGCGGGCGCGAGACCGGGTATTCGCCGGACGAGATCGTCTCGACCGAAGGCGTGACGCCGCTGACGGTGGCGACCTTCAGCTTGTCGGCGTTGTTTTCGTAGAAGGACAGGCCGAACACGCCGACGCCGGTCTTGTTGGCGGCGATGCGGGCGAGCGTCTCGGAGTAGTCGCCGTCGATATCGACCGCAACGCCGTCCTTGCGGACTGCAATGCACTTTTCAAACTGTGCATCCTTCTCGGAAACAATAGCCTTGATCACCTCTGCAGCGCCGGAAGCTTCGCAGCCTTCAGCGAGAACCTTCTCTTCGAAGACTTCGCGGGTGCCGTGCTTCTCGCCCGGGATGTAGGCAGCGATATCGACGTCCGGAAGCGCCGAATTGACTTCCGACCACTTCTTGTAGGGGTTGGCGACGAGCTTGCCGTCGACGACGACTTCAGCGGCGAGCGCCTTGTAGATGTCGGCCGGGACGAAGGCGATGTCCGGCAGGCCGGCGTCGGTCGCGAACACGATGCCGTCATAGCCGATCTTGACTTCCTGGACGTCCGTCACGCCGGCGGCCTTGCAGGCCTCCAGTTCGGATTCCTTGATGGCGCGCGAGGCGTTGGCGATGTCGATCGTGTCCTCGCCGACGCCCTTGCAGAATTCCTTCAGGCCGGCGCCCGAGCCGCCGGATTCGACGACCGGCGTCTTGAAGTCGCCGAAGGTCTCGCCGAAGGTCTCGGCAACGATCTTGGCATAGGGCAGAACCGTGGAGGAGCCGGCGATCTGGACCTGGTCGCGCGCAGCGGCAACACCAGCAAATGCAACCGAGGCAGCCAGCGCGGCTACGGTGAGGCTAACAGATTTCATATGAATTCTCCCGTTATGGGCTTGTGTGGGTAGGCCGGCGGTCGGCTCATGCCTGCCGTCGATCAGCGGCCTCTGTCTAGCGCCCGATCGCCATAGCTTTTATGTCAGTTTCGCGAAACATTTATGACACTCCAAGCTACTGGAAACACTTCCTTATTTCCCATAATGGCTGTGGCAGGCCGTCCTTTGTGTCAGAACTTGACGACAAAGACCGTGCCCTTGCCGATCTCAGACCTCACCACGAGGCGCGCGCGGTGGCGGGTGAGGATATGCTTGGCGATGGCAAGGCCGAGACCGGTGCCCTTTTTCGAACGGCTGGCCTCGACATTGACGCGATAGAAACGCTCGGTGATGCGCGGAACGTGCTCCGGCGCGATGCCCGGGCCGAAATCGGTGACGGACACCTCGGCGTTGCCGCCCTCGGACGAGGACAGGCGGACCTCGACCCGCTTGCCTTCCTGCCCATATTTGCAGGCGTTCTCGACGAGGTTCTCGAAGACCTCGATCAGTTCGTCGCGGTCGCCTGCGACCTGTGCCGGGTGGGGCGGAAGATCCAGGGAAATCTCGACCCCGAGATCGGCGGCGAACGGCTGCAGGCTGTCGCGCACGTGTCCGAGCAGGGCGCCGAGTTCGACGATCTGGTCCGGCACGATGTTGGCCTTGAGCTCCAGCCGCGAGAGCGACAGGAGATCGTCGACCAGCCGGCTCATCCGCGTCGTCTGGTCGTGCATGATGCCGAGAAAGCGCTCGTGCGCCTTGCGGTCGTCCCTGGCCGGCCCCTGCAGGGTTTCGATGAAGCCCCGGAGCGAGGCCAGCGGCGTGCGCAGTTCATGGCTGGCATTGGCGACGAAATCCGACCGCATCCGGTCGATCCGGCGCGCCTGCGAGACGTCGCGGAAGGTAATCAGGATATAGCGCCCGGCGCCGAGACGATGATCGAGCGCCGGCATCGGCGCCGCGCGGACGATGTAGACTGTTTCGGAGGGCAGCCGTTCGGAGTGCTCGATCTCCTTCGCCTGGCCCGTGGCGATAACGTCGCGCGCCATGTCGAGAATTCCCGGCGCGCGAATGCGCCCGGCGAGGTCGGCATTGCGCGGGATGGGCCCGAACAGCGCCGTGGCGGCGCGGTTCTGCAGCCGGACCGTCTCGTCGGCGGTGACGATCAGAACGGGCATGTCGAGGGCGTCGATCAGGGCCGCGATCGCATCGAGCCCGCCGCTCGCCTCCGTCTCCGTGCGCAGGGCCGGGGCGGTCGCCGGCGGCGACAGCCGCTCCAGGCGTTCGCCGCGTGCAAAGCCCGCGAGCGCCAGCAGCGTGACGACGAAGGCGATCCAGCCGGCCGGGATGCCGCCCATCCACATCAGAAAACCCGTGAAGACGACGGCAGCCAGGAGAACGCGCTCGTCCCAGAGCTGGGCCAAGAGCCACCGGACTGTCGACCCGCGCTCTTCCACCAGAATTCCCTTCCTCACCCGCATCGGCCTGCTCCGTGATTCTTCGTCAACAGGCAGCCCTACCCTGATTTCATGACATGTTTTTCACGGTGCGCTTGAAATCGCAATCCGGATGTGGCCTCCTCGCCGCACCGTTGCGCGAAGGAGCCCGGAGTATGGCCATTTTTCCCGACATCAAGCCCGTGGAACTCGAGATCGGCGGCAAGAAGCGCAGCTTCGACATCGACGACCCGAAACTTCCGGCCTGGGTCGACGACAAGGCATTCTCCTCCGGCGGCTATCCCTATGAGAAGAAACTCGACAAGGACGAGTACGCGGAAACGCTGGAGCGGCTGCAGATCGAGCTCGTCAAGGCGCAGTACTGGCTGCAGGCCACCGGCAAACGGGTGATCGCAGTCTACGAGGGACGGGACGCCGCCGGAAAGGGCGGACTGATCTTCGTCACCCGCGCCTTTCTCAACCCGCGCTCGGCGCGGGTGGTGGCGCTCGCCAAGCCAACCGAGACCGAGCAGGGCCAATGGTACTACCAGCGCTATGTCTCCCAGTTTCCGACCGCCGGCGAGTTCGTGCTGTTCGACCGCTCCTGGTACAACCGGGCAGGCGTCGAGCCCGTCATGGGCTTCTGCACGCCGGAGCAATATGAGAAATTCCTGGTCGAGACGCCGGATTTCGAACGGATGGTGATCACCGACCGGATCGTGTTCTTCAAGTTCTGGCTCAACATCGGCCGCGAGATGCAGATCAAGCGTTTCCACGACCGCCGCCACGACCCGCTGAAGACCTGGAAGCTGTCGCCGATGGACATCGCGGCGCTGGCCAAGTGGGACGACTACACCGAGAAGCGCGACCGCATGCTCGAGGAGACCCACAAGCCCTGGGCGCCGTGGACGGTCGTGCGCGCCAACGACAAGCGCCGCGCCCGGATCAACGCCATCCGCTGCATCCTCGACCGTCTCGACTACGACGGCAAGGACAAGAAGGCGATCGGCGAGATCGACGACAAGATCATCGGCTCGGGACCGAAATTCCTGAAATAGGAAACCGCCCTCGCCCGGTCACTCGCCCGGCAGGATGCGGACGGCGAAGAGGTTGACGCCCGCTCCGGCGCCGGTGACATCGCTGTTGATCAGGAGGCGGCCCGCAGCACTCGGCGAAAGCGACCCCTCGAAGGTGACCTGGAACAAAAGATCGGTGCGGTCGGCCACGGCGAACCGATGGCGGCCGCAATTGCCGAGCGTGCCGAAATCGCATTCGACGGAGACCTGAACCGGCTTGCCGCTGTCCGGCTCCACGGTGAGTGCGATCGTCGAGGTCTTTCCGGCCATGGCCTGCAGCACCTCGGGCGCGACGGCGACGGCGACGGCGCCCTCGCGGTCGGCCGATGTCGAAACGAGCCGGACCGCGGGTCCCTCGTCCGTGCTGACCTGCTCGAACCGGCCACCGGCTGCCGCCGACAGGGCGCCGGTGTCGGCGGGATCGAAGACCTCGCGCCAGTCGGCGGAGAAGCTGTTGTGCGTGTCCAGCGCCTCGCCACCCGTCGGGCCAGCCGGGAAATCCTCCCCGCTCACGCTCTGCGGCGGATTGGCGACGCTGCCGTCGCGCGCGGACGGCGGCAGAAGCAGGCCGCTGCTCCGCACCCACCAGACGGCCGTCCCCAGCACGGCGACAAGGGTCGCAACGACGAGCAGGAAGGAGAACAGCCGCCCCCGGCGCCGCGGCGCCTTGGCGACGCGCGGCGAGGCGGCGACGATGGATTCGGCTTCGGGCGCCGGTTGCCGTGTGGCCGGTCTGGGGCCTGCCGCAGCCGGCCCGAAGCCATCTCCGCGCTCCGGCCGGATCTCGTCGAGCGTGGGCTCGCGGTCTGCCGTCGGGCCGGCCGGCGCCTCGTTCACCTTGCGCGGGATTTCCGGAGCGGGGGAACCCACGCTGCCTGTCGGCTGCGGACGCGGGGCGGATTCCGGGCTGCCGGCGACCGATCCACCGGGGACCGGCTCCTGGCGCGCGGCCTTGAGCGCGGCGCGCTGTTCAGCCTCGATCTGGCGGATCGTCGTCTCCAGGCGATGGCGCTGGGCGGCGATCGCTTCGGGATCGTTGATCTCCTGCTTGCGCAGGCCCGCCTCAAGCGCATTGCGGGCCGACTGATAGATCCGCGCGCGGGTTTCGGGATTGCCGCTTTCGGCACGCGCCAAAGCGCTTCTGATGGCCTGTTCCAGTCCGCTCACATTGCCTCCCTGGGGGCCCGCGCACGGCCCGTGCCGCGCAGGCAAACGAGCCCAAGGCGTCTTCGTTGTCGTCTGTTAAGAATTCGGTAAACGTTGAAGCCACTTTCCGCAAGTCTCGGATGATGCAGGGCAAGTCGCCGCCGGGGATAACGGCGAGGGCTGCGATCTCCCGTCTCCCGGACCTCAGGGCAGGATCGCGTGGAAGCCTGCGCCACCTTTGCAACGGCGGCGAACGCTGCTAGTCTCTTTGACGTTTCCGTAAACGTAACTACAATCCGGACCGCGACATGACCCTGCCTGCCATCCTCCGCGACAAGCTCTGCCTGCCTGTCATCGCCTCTCCCCTCTTCATCATATCGCATCCCGAACTGACGCTGGCGCAGTGCAAGGCGGGCGTCGTCGGCGCCTTTCCGGCGCTGAACGCCCGGCCGGAAGCGCAGCTCGACGAATGGCTGGCGGAGATCACCGAGGCGCTGCGCGACCACGATGCGCGGCATCCGGATCGCCCGGCCGCACCCTTCGCCGTCAACCAGATCGTCCACAAGTCGAACCGGCGGCTCGAGCACGACCTGATGCTGTGCGTCAAATACAAGGTGCCGATCGTCATCTCGTCCCTCGGCGCCGTTCCCGAAGTCAACGACGCCATTCATTCCTATGGCGGCATCGTCCTGCATGACGTCATCAACAACCGCCACGCCAACTCGGCGATCCGCAAGGGCGCCGACGGGCTGATCGCAGTGGCGGCCGGGGCCGGCGGGCATGCCGGCACGCTCTCTCCCTTCGCTCTCGTCCAGGAGATCCGGACCTGGTTCGACGGGCCGCTCATCCTCTCCGGCGCGATTGCCACCGGCGGCGCCATCCTCGCCGCCCAGGCGATGGGCGCGGACATGGCCTATATCGGCTCGCCCTTCATCGCCACGACCGAGGCGCGCGCCAGCGATGCCTACAAGGCGGCCATCGTCGAGGCGAACGCGGCCGACATCGTCTACTCCAACGCCTTCACCGGCATCCACGGCAACTACCTGCGCTCGTCGATCCGCGCTGCGGGCCTCGACCCCGACAACCTGCCGGAAGCCGATCCGACCAAGATGGATTTCGAGAAGGCCGAGACCGGCGCCAAGGCCTGGAAGGACATCTGGGGCTGCGGCCAGGGCATCGGCGCCGTCAAGGACATCACGAGCACGGAGACCTTCGTGGCGCGACTGGAGGCGGAATATCGGACAGCCCGCCAGCGCCTCGCCACCCTCTGAAGCCCTTCTCTCCGGATGCCAAGGAGAAAATTGCCGGTGCGGAAACAGATGACTTGAAATCTTGCCGCAATGCGGCTATCAGCCCCACACATTCCGGCCCACAATGCTTCGGGCCGGAAGCGGGCCGCTTTAGCTCAGTCGGTAGAGCACATCATTCGTAATGATGGGGTCACGTGTTCGAGTCACGTAAGCGGCACCATTTTTCCCAATTCCAGAATTCTTGCACGCGCCATCGGCGCGGAGCGCGATGAGACGGTTCCGGCCACCGGGCACCCCTGCCCGGCAGGTTACTCCGCCGCGGTCTTCTCGGCCGCCTTCTCGATGACCGGCGGCTCCTCGGTCATCTCGACCTCGCGGACCCATTCGCGCCAGATGGCGACGAGGAGCGCCATCAGCACCGGACCGATGAACAGGCCGAGGAAGCCCATGGTCTTCACCCCGCCGATGAGGCCGAAGAAGGTGGGCAGGAACGGCAGCTTGATCGGCCCGCCGACCAGTTTCGGGCGCAGCGTCTTGTCGACGATGAAGAGCTCGATCGAGCCCCAGAGGAAGAGGGCGATGCCGGCGACGGCCGATCCGCTGGCGACGAGGTAGATCGACACCAGCGTGAAGGCGAGCGGCGCACCGCCCGGAAAGAGCGCCATCAGTCCCGTCAGCACACCAAGGGTGACGGCGGAAGGAACGCCGGCGACCCAGTAGGCGATGCCGAGCACGATGCCCTCGCCGATCGCGATCAGCGTCATGCCGGTGACGGTGGAGCTGATCGTGGCGGGGACGATGCGCGAGATCCGCTCCCAGCGCATCGGCAGGATGCGCTCGCCGATGCTGTCCACCTGCGACAGGAAGGTCTCGCCGTCGCGATAGATGAAGAAGAGCGCGATCAGCATGAACAGCATCGTCAGAAGCAGATGGAAGGCGGCGCCGCCGGCGGCCAGAGCGACGCGATAGATATTGGCGATGTTGGCGCCGCTGATGATCTGCGTCACTTCGCCGATCGCGCCGGGATGGTCGAGAAGCTGGGTCCAGCGATTGGCCATCCATTCGCCGACGATCGGCAGCGCGCGGATCCATTCCGGCACCGGGGCGCCGGTCTTGTTGGTCGCGACAGCCCAGCCGATCCACTCCCGCACCTCCTGGAAAGCGTAGGTGACGGCGAACATGATCGGCACGATGATGAAGGCGAGGATCAGCAGGATCGCGATCGCGGCCGCGAGCGTGCGCTGGCCGTTGAGCGCCCGCCGCAGCCGACAGAACAGCGGCCAGCTGGCCGTGGCGATCACCAGCGCGGCAAGAACCGGCACGACAAAACCGTGGAAGAAATAGACGCCGGCGACGATGACGAGGAACAGCAGCCAGCGCGCGGCGGAGATCGAGGAGATCAGGGCGACGCCACTCGTCCGCGCGGCTCCCAGCAGGCGCGGTTCATGGCGGGTGTTGCGCAGTTCGGGCTGGTGCACCGTGTTCCTCCTGTTCGATGCGGCTCCGCACGTGACGCAATTCGGGGCGCTTTGCCTCATATGGTGATACCAGTGTCTGATGTCACGGCAAAGAAAACCTTGACGGTGCGACATTTTTTTGCCCCACCGCGATCCAAAGCATGTCGGGCAAAGTGTGCAGCGGTTTTGCGACGACGACATGCGTAAAATCAAAGGACTAAAGCGCGGGAGCGAATCTGAAAGATCGCGACGCGATTTAGCGCGGCAGGCAGGGTCGGCGCGGCCCGCTCAGGGGCTGGTAGCTGTTGTCCGAACGCCGATAGCTCCGGTAGCGATTGGCACACCATTGCTGCGGGGTCATCCCGTAGACCGGCGCGCCGGGCCCGACGGTGACGTCGCCGAGCATCTCGCCGGTGCCGAAGGCCCATCGCGGATACCAGTAGCCGTTGCTATGGCGATAGTAGCCGTCGCGGTAGGCCGAGGCGCCGCGAAGGCCACGGTAGGTCGGGGCGCCGCGCAAACGGTCGACGGGATCACGGCCAAGCCCGAGCGCATCCACCGGGTCCTGGCCGACCACGACGGGGCCGTGGCGAGGGCGCAGGGCATCGATGGCAGGCGCGGGCGCGGCAGCCAGGAAGGCCAGCAGAAGCGTCGAAACCATCCGGCCGGTGTGTCGGGCCATCCTGTCGCCTCCTTCCGGCATCCGGCTTTTCCAACATTCTCCCACGGAACCGACCGGCTTGCCAGCAGGCGACGGAGACCAGCCACTTCCTTGTTGACGTTTACGTCAAGGTTATATAGCGATTGTGCTTGAAGCCGTGAAACAAAGGCATCATGCTGCCGCACCGAGAGGTTGGAGGACCTGCCGGTTGCGCTTATACGGCAGCAATGTGACCGGATATACGACGGAGGATCGGCATACATGGCAGCAACCGTTCAGGACCGGACCGGACCCTCTTCGGACAGGATCTGGCTCGCCTCCTATCCGCCCGGTACTCCTGCCGAGATCCCGCCGCTGGCCTATGAATCGATCGGCGACGCACTCGTCCACTACTGCCGCCTATATGCCGACCGCCCGGCCTTCATCAGCATGGGCAAGGCCCTGAGCTTCCGGGAACTGGAGGCGCAATCGGCGCGGATCGGCGCCTGGCTGCAGTCGCGCGGCCTGGCCAAGGGCGACCGCGTCGCGGTGATGATGCCCAACATCCTGCAGAATCCGGTCACGGTCTACGGCATCCTGCGCGCCGGGTTCACCGTCGTGAACGTCAATCCGCTCTATACGCCGCGCGAACTGGAGCACCAGCTCAACGATTCCGGCGCGAAGGTCCTGTTCGTGCTGGAGAATTTCGCCCACACCGTCCAGCAGGCGATCGGCAGGACCGGGGTGAAGGACGTCGTCGTCTGCAGCATGGGCGACATGCTCGGCCTCAAGGGCCTCGTGGTCAACCTGATCGTGCGCAAGGTGAAGAAGCTCGTGCCGGCCTGGTCGCTGCCGGGTCACCACCCGTTCTCCTCGGTGATGGCCAAGGCGGCCGGCCTGCCCCTCGGCGCGGCGAAGGTCGCCCGCACCGACATCGCCTTCCTGCAATATACCGGCGGCACCACGGGCGTTTCCAAGGGCGCGATGCTGACGCATGCGAACCTGCTTTCCAACATGGAGCAGATGGGCCTCTGGCTGGAGACCGCCTTCCTCGGCAAGCAGAGACCGGAGCGGCTGGTCTTCCTCTGCGCCCTGCCGCTCTACCACATCTTCGCCCTGACGGTGAATTCGCTCGCAGGGCTTCTCACCGGCGCCACCAACATCCTGATCGCAAATCCGCGCGACATCCCCGCTCTCGTCAAGGACATGGCGACCTATCGCGTCAACGTCTTTCCCGGCCTCAACACGCTGTTCAACGCGTTGATGAACAATCCGGAATTCCAGAAGATCGACTTTTCGAACCTGGCGCTGACCTTCGGCGGCGGCATGTCCGTGCAGCGCCCCGTGGCGGAGCGCTGGCACAAGATGACCGGCTGCCCGATCGCGGAAGGATACGGCCTCTCGGAGACCTCGCCGGTGGCGACGGCGAACCGGCTGGACGCGAGCGAATTCACCGGCACGATCGGCATGCCGATCCCCTCCACCGACGTGGATATCCGCGACGACGACGATCGTTCGCTGCCGGTCGGCGACGTCGGCGAGATCTGCATCCGCGGCCCGCAGGTGATGGCCGGCTACTGGCAGCGCCCCGACGAGACCGCCCGCGTGATGACTGCCGACGGCTTCTTCCGCACGGGCGACATCGGCTTCATGGACGAGCGGGGGCTGATCAAGATCGTCGACCGCAAGAAGGACATGATCCTCGTCTCCGGCTTCAACGTCTTCCCCAACGAGGTGGAAGAGGTGGCGATGACCATGCCCGGCGTCCTCGAATGCGCGGCGATCGGCATCCCGGACGAGCATTCCGGCGAGGCGGTCAAGCTCTTCGTCGTGCGCAGGGACCTCGACCTCACCGAGGCGGCGGTGAAGGCGTACTGTGCCGGCAACCTGACCAACTACAAGCGCCCGCGTTTCATCGAATTCCGCGACGAACTGCCGAAATCCAATGTCGGCAAGATCCTACGGCGCGAGCTGCGCAGCTGACAGCGACGACGGCACATAAATCGATTTAAAAACTGGCCTGAAAAGCGGTCGCTTTCGCCTGAAAGCGACTTGCCGCCCTTGATTCGCGTCATGCAAACCGCCTAGGTATCGCACCAGCCATGTTGCGATGCAGGGAGACTGTCATGAACGCGCTCGTCGAAACGCTGAAAGCCACCGCGAAGGACACCAACGCCACGGACATCCGTGCCGCCTTCGCCGCAGATCCGCAACGCTTCGCCCGTTTCAGCGTGACGCTGGACGACTTCCTGTTCGACTTTTCCAAATGCGCGGTCAACGCCCGTGTGCTCGACGGGCTCGAGGCGCTGGCGAACGAAGCGGGCGTGGAGAAGAAGCGCGACGCCATGTTCGCCGGCGAAAAGATCAACATCACCGAAGAGCGCGCTGTGCTGCACACCGCCCTTCGCAACCGCTCGAACACGCCGGTGCTGGTGGATGGCCGCGACGTGATGGCGGACGTGAATGGCGTGCTCGACGCCATGGGCGCCTTTTCCGACGGCATCCGCTCGGGCAGGCTTGCGGGCGCTACCGGCAAGAAGATCACCGACGTGGTCAATATCGGCATCGGCGGCTCCGATCTCGGACCGGTGATGGCGACGCTGGCGCTTGCCCCCTACCACGACGGGCCGCGCCTGCATTTCGTCTCCAACATCGACGGCGCGCATATCGCCGACACGCTGAAGCTGCTGGAGGCGGAGACGACGCTCTTCATCGTCGCCTCGAAGACCTTCACGACGATCGAGACCATGACCAATGCCGCAACCGCGCGCGCCTTCATCGCTGGCAAGCTCGGCGAGGCCGCCGTCGGCGACCACTTCTGCGCCGTCTCCACCGCACTCGACAAGGTGGCCGCCTTCGGCATCGCCGCGGAACGGGTGTTCGGCTTCTGGGACTGGGTCGGCGGGCGCTATTCGCTCTGGTCGGCCATCGGCCTGCCGCTGATGATCGCCATCGGCAAGGAGAAGTTCGGCGAATTCCTCGCCGGCGGGCATGCGATCGACAACCACTTCCGCACGGCGCCATTCCGCCAGAACATCCCGATGCTGCTCGGCCTGATCGGCTACTACAACCGCAACGTCCTCGGCTATCCCTCGCGGGCGATCCTGCCCTACGACCAGCGGCTGTCGCGATTCCCGGCCTATCTGCAGCAGCTCGACATGGAATCGAACGGCAAGTCGGTGACGATGGACAGCACGCCGGTCGAAGGCAAGACCGGGCCGGTGGTCTGGGGCGAACCCGGCACCAATGGCCAGCACGCCTTCTACCAGCTGATCCACCAGGGCACGGACGTCATCCCGGCCGAGTTCATGATCGCCGCCAACGGCCATGAGAAGAACCTGCGCCACCAGCACGAACTCCTGATCGCCAACTGCCTGGCGCAGTCGGAGGCGCTGATGAAGGGACGCACGCTCGACGAAGCCAAGGCGCAGCTGACCTCCAAGGGCATGGACTCGGCAAAGGCCGACAGGATCGCGCCGCACCGCGTCTTCTCGGGCAACCGGCCGTCGATCACGATGGTCTATGACGAACTCACCCCGTTTTCGCTCGGCCGCCTGATCGCCCTCTACGAACACCGCGTCTTCGTCGAGGGGGCGCTGTTCAACATCAACTCGTTCGACCAGTGGGGCGTGGAACTCGGCAAGGAACTGGCGACGGGACTGCTGCCGGTGGTGGAAGGCAAGGAGAGTGCGGCCGGTCACGATTCGTCCACCGCCGGGCTGGTCGCAGCGTTGCTGAAGGCGGCGAAGTAAGCCGCACGCGCAGCGCCTGCCGCCCCCCTCATCCGGCGCTTTGCGCCACCTTCTCCCCGATGGGGAGAAGAGGGAGAGCGTGACGGCTTCGTCTCAAGATGCGTTTCCCTTGCCGTGCAGGCAATCCACGCCTTCCGCCATCCAATGTGCATTGGCAGCAAGCCGGGTATTCCCTCTTCTCCCCGCCGGGGAGAAGTGCCGAGCGGCAGCGAGGCGATGAGGGGACTGTCGCGCTTGCGGTGCCCGCTGCCCGCGCCATCTTCTCCCCGATGGGGAGAAGATGGCCAAGTGCGTCTTACAGACCGATTTCGCGGGCCCAGGGCGGGTTGGCGCCGGCGCGGGAGACGGTGACGGCGGCGGCCTTTGCGGCCAGGGTCAGGGCGTCGCGCAGGCCGGCTTCACCGAGCGAGGCGACCTTCTCCTTCGTCAGGAGATCGTTGCGCTTCAGCGACGCCAGCACGCCGGCGTCGAAGGTGTCGCCGGCACCGATCGTATCAACCACGGCGACCCTTTCGCCTGCAACGGAAACCTTGAAATCCTTCGTATAGCCGTCGGCGCCGTCGGCGCCCTTGGTGATGACCACGACCTTGGGGCCGCGCTCCAGCCATTGCGCGGCGAGTTCGTCATGGCTGCCGTGCATGCCGAACCATTCCAGGTCCTCGTCGGAGAACTTGATGATGTCGGAGCGGGCGGCCATGCGCTCGATGCGCGCCCGGTGGGCCGGCCCGTCCTTGATGAAGCCGGGGCGGATGTTGGGATCGAGCGAGATGACGCGCTTTTCGTGCTCGCGCATGAGCAGCGCCTCGTAGGTCGAGCCGCAGGGCTCCGGGATCAGGCTGATCGCACCGAAGTGCAGCGCCTCGCAATCGTCGCCGAGAACCGGCAGGTTCTCCGTGCCGATCATGCGGCCCGCGGTGTTCTCGTCGTAGAAGGCATAGGTCGCCTGACCATCGACCAGCTTGACGAAGGCGACCGTGGTCGGGCGGGAGAGAATGGCACAGGGGCTGTCGTCGACATGGCTTGCGGCAAGCGCCCGGCGCAGCACGTCGCCGAGCATGTCATCCGACAGGCCGGTGAAAAAGGCGGCCGGCACGCCGAGACGGCCGAGCGCGATCGCCGTGTTGAAGATCGCGCCGCCCGCATAGGGCGCGTAGGCATCCTCGCCGAGCGTCGAGGTGCGCGGCAGCATGTCGATCAGCGCTTCGCCACAACACAGGATCATGAACTCATCCTCCAACGATTTTTCAATCGATTTAATGGACGGCGCCGAAAAACGCCAGCAGCTTTTGTCCCGAAGGTCCGGCTCAGGACGTCGGCAGCGCGCTCACGCCGCCATGGTCGGCCGACCACAGGAGCGGCGCGTTGAGGAAGGCCTCGACGGAGGCGAGCGTCGCCTCGTCGAAGAGTTTCTGCGCGCGGGCGACGGCGAGCACGCTGCGCCAGGTCGAGACGTGATGAAGCCGGACCTTGCCGTTGGCGAAACGCGCCTCCGCCTCGGTGAAGATGCCGTAGTAGAACAGCGCCATGCCGTGATCGACGACGCCGCCGGCCTCGCGGACCGCGTCGATGAAGGTGAACATCGAACCGCCGGCGGTGGTGAGGTCCTCGATGACGAGCACGCGCGCGCCCTCGGGCATCACGCCCTCGATCTGCGCGTTGCGGCCATGGCCCTTCGGCTTCTTGCGGACATAGATCATCGGCAGCCCGAGCCGGTCGGCCAGAAGGGCTGCGAACGGGATCCCGGCCGTCTCGCCGCCCGCGATCACGTCGAACTGCTCGAAGCCGGCGTCACGCAGGAGCGTTGCCGCGGCGAAGTCCATCACGGCCGAGCGGATGCGAGGGTAGGACAGGAGCTTGCGGCAATCGATATAGACCGGGCTCGCCATGCCGGATGCCAGCTTGTAGGGCTCTTGGGGCCGGAAATGGACTGCCTTGATTTCCCACAGCATGCGGGCCAGCAGTTCCGCCATGGTGTCGCGATCCGGAAACGAGTTGGAAAACATGGAACCTCTCCTTCGGCGTTTTTGAGCGCATAGCAGCTAGCGGCTGCCGATGCCAGACGATCCGGCAATCAGCCATGCCGTGGAGCACAAAAAAGCCTCCCCGGCGGGGCCGGGGAGGCTTGTTCAGGAAAGACGGGATGCTCAGGCGACGAGGGGAGCCGCACCGCGGCGGGCGTCGACCGAGATCGAGCCGGGGCCGAAGGCTGCGAGGACGAGGAAACCGCCGGCGATCGTCAGGTTCTTCATCATCATCAGGCCGTTGAACATGGTCAGCAGGCCGTTTGCGCCTTCCGGGAAATCCGGAACATTGATCGGGCCGCTATGGAAGACCAGTGCGGTGAACACGCAGAAGAGAGCGAGGAGATAGGCGGCGATCTTCGTCTGGAAGCCGACGAGGATGAACAGGCCGGCAACGAGTTCGAACAGGCCGGTAAGGTAGGCGAGCGCCGTCGCGGCGGGCAGGCCGGCACCGGCGATCATCCCGGCGGTGCCCGACGGGTCGAGCAGCTTGGGATAACCGGCAAGGATGAACATGGCGGAAAGGAGGATGCGTCCGACGAGGACGACGACGTTCTGAGGCATGGCAGGCTCCGGCAGTTGGGTTTCGTTGCAGGAATTCTTACCAGATCATTGCGTTTACACTAGATCGCCACAACGTGGACACATCGTTCAACATTTCAGAACGACTCGGCGCGCGGCTCACGAAAAACCATAGATCGCCGCACCCGACTTGTCTTGCGGAGTTTTCTGTTGCAAGCAGCAGCCGAGTGCGGGAAGAATTGCGCGCCAATGTAGGGGGACCACCGGGATTTCGCCCGGCAACCGGGGACGTCGCATATGAACGAGGTCACGAGAAGCACTGCATTCTGGCGTTCGTTTCCGATCTTCGAGGGTTTCAACAAGGAAACGATCGCCGACCTCGCCACGATTGCGAACTATCGCAAGTGGAAGGCGGGGACCGTGCTGTTCCAGCGCGGCGACGAGGGAACCTACCTGATCGTGGTCATCTCCGGCCGCATCAAGATCTCGCTTCTGACGCCGCAGGGCAAGGAACTGACGCTCAGGCACCTGGAGGCCGGCTCGATCTTCGGCGAACTGGCGATCCTCGACGGGCAGCCGCGTTCGGCGGACGCCACGGCCATGATCGCGACCGAGGGATACGTGATCAGCAAGCGCGATTTCCTCGAAGTGCTGACCCGCAACGCGCAATCCTACCAGTCGATCATCCACTATCTCTGCACCAAGCTGCGCGAGACGACCGAGCAACTGGAAACGATCGCCCTCTACGACCTGGATTCGCGCGTGGCGCGCTTCTTCCTCGCCATGCTGCGCAACATCCACGGCAACGAGCTGCCGGAAAGCGCCAATCTCCAGCTCGCGCTCAGCCAGACGGATATCGCCAGCATCGTCGGCGCGAGCAGGCCCAAGATCAACCGCTCGATCCTCACGCTGGAGGACGTGGGCGCCATCCGCCGCAACACGGACGGCATCATCTTCTGCCATACCGGCAGGCTGCTCTCGGTGGCCGAGCCGGAAGACGAGTAGCGGCGGTGCCCCTGGGCCTGCGATCTTTCGGTGGGAAACCGCTTCTTGCCGGTATCCTCGCAAGCCTGATCGGCGCATTCCTGATCCTCGCCTTCGCCGACACCCTGCTCGCGCGGCCGCGCGAACTGTTCTTCGATGCGCTGACGCAGGCCGTAGCCGCCCCGGAGACGGACCGGCTGCTGGTCGTCGACGTCGATCGCAGGTCTTCCCAGGCGGCTCCCGGCGAGACCTGGGGCCGGGCGCAGTCGGCCGAACTCATCGACGCACTGGCCAATGCCGCCCCGGCCGCGGTGGCGCTCGATTTCGTCTTCAGCAGCAATTGCGACCCGGCCGATCCGGCCAACAGGGCGCTGGCGGAAGCGATCAGCCGGGTTCCGACCATCCTCGGCTTCCTGGTCGGCGACAGCTCCGGGCACCCCCCGCAGCCGGTGCCGGAGCTTGCCGTGCAGCGGCCGGTGGCCATCCCGGACCTCTGGTTCGTCGAAGGAGCCGAGGCATCCTGCCCGCTCTTCCAGAACCGGTCGACAGCCGCGGCAGCGGCCTTCTTCGTCGGAGACGGCGATGCGATCGTGCGACGCGTCTCTGCCTACACCATCATCGACAATGCGCCCTATCCCGCCCTGGGACTCGAGGCGGCGCGGCGTGCGGCCGGTGCAGGAACCCCGGTGCTCGGCGGGACGCCGGCATGGATCCGCCTGGACACGCGACTGCTGCGGCTGGACGATGAGGGAAGCCTGCGCTTTGCCGCCTCGGACGCGCAGCGCATCGCCCGCCGCACCGTCTCTGCCATCGACGTGCTGAACGGCGAGGTCGCCGCCGATCGGATCCGCGGCAAGGTGGTGCTGGTCGGCAGCAGCCTGCCGACGCTCGGCGGGCTCAGGGCCAGCGCCTCCATGCCGCTCGAGCCGTCGGTGCAGATCCATGCCGACGTCGCCGGCGCGATCCTGACCGGCTTCATCCCCTCGCGCGACCGGCTCCTCGTGCGCTGGGAAGCGGCATTTGCGCTGGTTGCCGGCATTGGCGGGGCGCTTGCCGTCACGCACATGCGCCCCACCCCTGCGGCGGCGGCGGGCCTCGGGCTGATCCTCGCCACGGTCGCAGGCTCCGCGCTGGTCTATCGCCAGAGCGGCCTTCTCGTCGACGCGCCGGCAATCGCCATGGCGCTGGCGGCCGTCCTGCTCGTCACCGGCATCCTGAAGTTCGCCGACGTCCGCCGCGCCGAACAGACCGCGCGCCAGCGCTTCGGGCAATACCTGCCCCCCTCGGTGGTGTCGCGCTATCTCGACAATCCGCGCCTCGAGCGCGTCGGCGGCGAGGAGCGCCAGGTGACGGCTCTCTTCACCGATATCGAGAACTTTTCCGGCCTTTCCCGCAGGATCGGGCCGCAGAGGCTGGTGGCGCTGCTCGATACCTACTACCGCGAGGTCAACACGCTCGTCTCCGAGTATGGAGGGATGGTCAACAAGGTCGTGGGCGATGCGGTGCACGCGCTCTTCAACGCGCCCGAGGATCTCGAAAGGCACGTGGACCGGGCGATCGACTGCGCGATGGCCATCGGCGCGCTGACGGAGGAGATGCGCCGGCGACCGCAGTTCTCCGAGGCGGCGTTCGGCCGTACCCGCATCGGCATCGAGACCGGCATGGTCGTGCTCGGCGACATCGGCCCCGGCAGCACGCTGGACTACACCGCGCACGGCGAAGCCATGAATATCGCAGCGCGGCTGCAGGAGGCCAACAAGCTGTTCGGCACCGCCATCTGCATCGGCCCCGCGGCCGCGGCCGAGACCGCCCGGCCGCTGCGCTCGCTCGGCGTCCACGAGATCCGCGGGATCGCGCCGATGGAGATCTTCACCCCTGTCGAGGCTTCCGGCGGGCAGCCGTGACCGCCGGCGAAAGGCCCGTCAGCGCACGCCGATGCTGGCATAGGCCTCGCGGATGCGGGCCTCGCCCCATTGAACGACCGGGCCGGGCGGATCGCCGGCCGCGGCGACATCGACGCCCTCCCCCGCCCCGACCTCGCGCGTGACGCCGGCGGCGGTAAAGCTGACCAGGCCGCGTTCGACGAAGACGGCGAAGGCGCTCCTGTTCGGCCCGGCGAAGAACTTCGTGCCGCGCACGCCGATCATGCCGAAGGCGGTGCGTATCGTCAGGTCGATCTTCGGCTGCTCGTCCGGCCGGTCGAAGATCATTCCGCCGGTGCCGAGTTCGATCGTGCCGCCCTGGTCGGCGATGAAGCTGTCGACGAGCAGTTCGGTATGGCTGCCGAGCAGGAGCTTCGTCGCTTCGCCGAGCGTCATTTCGGCGAAGCTGCCGTCGCCGGTGAGAATGACGTCGCGATCCATGATGTCGGCGCCGACGCCCATCGCCGCGAGCTTGCCGCTCGCCCGGCGACTGACGGAGCCGCGCACCTCATCGACCGTGCCGATGACCGAAGCGGCGGCCGCAGTGTCGCCGGCGAGGGCCGTCAGGGCGAGGACGCCGCCTGCGATGAACGTGCGGCGGTCGACGACCAGGCGATGTCTGACTTCCTGCATGATGAACCTCTTCGTCTCTTCCCGTGCGTCCGTTGGGCGAAGTCCCGACTATGCCCCGTGGCAAGGATACAGGCCTGTCCCCTCGGGAACAAATTCGCGCTTGCGCGACGTTTATCCTGTGCACAGGTAAGGGAGACGGATCTTGCGTAGCACCAGAACGAGAACGGCCGGGATTGTTTTCTTCATCGCCACGACGCTGGTCGCGGCGGCGCCTGCCGGTGCGTCCGGGCTCTCGATCGAAGAGCAATGCGATGCCGCCGCCGCGAGCCGGCACGACAGCAGCCGCAACCCGGCCTTCCCGACGGTCGAGGACGGGCAGATCGCGATCGGCGTGGCGCTCTCGGCCTGCCGCGAAGCCTACAATGCCGGCGGCGGCGCCCGCATCGCCTTCCAGCTCGCCCGCGCACTGGAGCAGGGCGGCCAGGGGCTTGCGGCGGAAAACCTCTACCGCGAAGCGGCGGAAGGCGGTCACACGGTCGCCATGGTGCGCTACGGGCAGCTTCTGCAGAAGAAGGGCGAACTTGCCGCAGCCCATGCACTCTACCGGCGATCGGCGGAGGCCGGCGACCGGCTCGGCGCCTATGCGCTGGGGATGTCCTATCGCGACGGAATCGGCACGGCTGTGGATGCGAGCAAGGCGGCCCAGTGGCTCGACGCGGCCGCCGCCGGCGGCTACGAAATCGCCGCCCTCGTGGCCGATTTCCCGCAAGCGGACACGCCGGTCGACGGCGCACATTGAAAGGGCCAGTGACCCGGGGACATTCCCCCTAAGCGGCCGCGGCCCTCGCCCGGCGTCAGCCGATCTCGCCGGCCTGCGGGCCCCAGGTGTCGGTCATGGCGAAACCGTTCGCCAACGGGTCTGTGGGGTCCAGCGCCACCTGATGCAGCCCGAACGTCCAGCCGCGGCCGGTGATCGTCGGGATAATGGCCTTGCGGCCGGCCACCTCGGTCTCCGCCTCCAGTCCCACCTCGAACTGCGAGCCGATGATGGAGCGGGAGCGGAAGCTGTCGCCCACCTTGACCTTCCCGCGCGCGTGCAGCGTCGCGAGATTGGCGGAATTGCCGGTGCCGCAGGGGGAGCGGTCGATGCGGCCGGGCCACATCGTGGTCGCCGTGCGGATCGTCCCGTCCGCCTCGCGCTCGCGGAACATCACATAGGCGATGCCGCTGATCTCCGGGATCTCCGGATGGACGACGGGCATGGCCTTGTTGATCAGGTCCTTCAGCGTCATGCCGGCATCGACCAGCTTGCGCGCGTTGGCCTTCTCGATCGTCGTGCCGATCTGCTCGACGTCGACCAGCGCATAGAAGATGCCGCCATAGCTGATGTCGAAGCGGATCCGCCCCCAGTCGGGCGTATCGATTTCAGCATCGAGCTCCTGGACGAAGGACGGCACCATGGTGAGCCTGACCTTCTCGCAACGACCGTCGCGGCAGGTCGCCGTCGCCTTGACGAGACCGGCGGCGGTGTCGAGCACGACCACCGTTTCCGGCTCCTTCATCTCCACGATGCCGCTCTCGAGCAGCGCCGTCGTGACGCAGATCGAGTTTGAGCCGGAGGAGGCATGGGCCTGGTCGGCCTGGAGGATGATGAAGCCCGCATCGGCCTCGGGGCGTTTGGCCGGCAGGAGCAGGTTCACCGAACCCGTCGCGGCGGCGCGCGGCTCCAGGCAGAGGAACCGGCGCAGGCTGTCGTCCACGGTGTTGATGTGGTTGAGCTGTTCGGCGATCGAGTTGCCGGGGATCTTCGGCACCCCGCCGATCGCGACCTTGCCGATCTCGCCCTCGCAATGAACGTCCAGAAGCTGGATCGTGCGTTTCCATCTCATCGCGCCACTCCACTCGCTCTTGTCCCGCGCCGCCGCTGCAGCACGGTCGATCGCCATCCTGCTACATCACGGCGGGGCGCAATCCAACTGCTTTCATCGCCTGCACCGCTCAGTCCCCGGATCGTCCCATCGATGCCCGGGCAGCCCGAGGGCTTGACCGCTGCATCGCCGCCGGAGACATTTCGCCGCCACCTTTCTTCACGGACCTTTTCATGACCAAGCTCATCGTCTTCACCGACCTGCACATGACGCCCGAAGGCACGACCATCATCGGCCTCGACCCGTTCGAACGGTTGCGCAAGGGCATCGACCATGTGAACCGCCATCATGCGGATGCCGACCGGGTGATCTTCACCGGCGACCTCACCCACCGTGCCGATACGGCCTCCTACCACAGGCTCAAGGCGCTCCTGTCGACGCTCGTGCCGCCGGCCGCGATCACGATCGGCAACCACGACCATCGCGGCCGTTTCCTGGACATCTTCGATCACGTCACCCCCGACATGGACGGCTTCGTACAGCAGGCGATAGACTTCGACGACTGCCGGGTGCTGCTGCTCGACACGCTGTTTGCCCCGCCTTACGACTATCCGGCCAGCCACGCCGGAATGCTCTGCGACCGGCGTCTTGCCTGGCTGGACCAGCGGCTCGCTGAAGCCAGGGCGCCGGTCCTGCTCTTCATGCACCACCCGCCGCACCGTACCGGCTTCACCGGCATGGACTCGATCCGCCTGACGAACGAGGCGGCGTTCTACGAGGTGGCGCTGCGCCACGGAAATGTCCGCCACATCTTCGCCGGCCACGTCCACCGCACGATCGGCGGCTCTCATCGCGGCATTCCCTTCTCCATCTTCAAGAGCCCAGTGCACCAGCAGCCCATGCCCTTCGACACCCCAAACCCCTCGCTTTCGGTGGACGAACCGGGCGCCTACGGCATCGTCGTGCTAACGCCCGAGGGCCTGCAGGTCCACACCGAGGACTTCGAAATCGCGCGGCGCGACAGCGTGATCGCGTAACACTTCGTTACCTGGCCTCCTTTCCGTCACCGGGAACCGTAAGCGCCGCGGCACGTTCTGTTCGGCGAAGGGACACGCAGATCCAGGTAATCGGAAGGAGATACCCATGTACAAGATCCTGATGACGGGCGTTGCGCTCGCGATCGCCGGCGCCTCGATGGCCCACGCGGAAGAGCGCAAGGAAAACCCGGGCGCGGCTGCGGCAACCGGCGGTGCGGCCGGCGCCCTGACGGGCGCGCTGGTCGGCGGTCCGGTCGGCGCCGCGATCGGTGGGGTCGCCGGTGCGACGCTTGGTGCCGCTTCGGCCGTTCCGGAGGAAACCCGCGTCTATGTGATGGAGAACCCGGTGGAGCCTGTCGTGCTCGACGGGCCGGTGACGACCGAGACGCGCCTGCGCGACGACGTCGTGCTGACGCCGATCCCCGACCAGCCTGACTTCTCCTATGTCTATGTCGAGAACCGGCCGGTGATCGTGCGGACCGACGACCGCCAGGTGGTCTATGTGGACGAAGTGCAGACCGGCAGCGTCGCTCCGCCGATCCCCGAGACGACGATCACCTACATCGAGCGTCACCCGGTCGGCCCGGTGGTTCTCGAAGGGCCGGTCGCAGCCGGCACGGTCGTTCCCGAGGACGTCGACATCGTCGCAGTCCCGGAAAGCCCGGATTACGGCTATATCTATGTGGAAGACCGTCCGGTACTGGTCGACCGCGGCAGCCGCCAGATCCTCTGGGTGCGCTAACCTCCGAACGACCCAACCTGACGAACGGCCCGCAACTTGCGGGCCGTTTTCCGTGGCGGTAGTTCTATCGCAGATCGGTCGTGGTTCGCGCCATGAGATCGATCACCTCCCGGTCGGAAACCTGCTCGAAATCGCGATAGTGGCAACTGACGGCGCGGAAGCCGGCCGGTTGCCTGAGACAGACGATGCGGTCGGCCGAGCGTGCCAGCAGCCGGAGGGTCTCCGGCGGACCGACCGGCACCGCCAGGGTGATGGAGGCAACCGCCTGCAGCCGCAGCGCCTTCAGCGCCGCTGCCAGCGTCGCGCCGGTCGCAACGCCATCGTCGACGACGATGACATCGCGGCCCACAAGCGGAACCTCCGCCCTGTCGCCCCGATACGTCCGGCGCTGGCGCTCGATCTCCGCCCGCTGCCTGGCCGCCTCGGCGTCGATATAGGCAACCGTGGCACCGCTCAAGCCGACGAGTTCCTCGTTCAGGACCACCTGCGGCTCGCCGCTTCCGGCGATCGCCCCGATCGCGACCTCGGGGTTTGACGGCGCACCGATCTTGCGTACGAACAGGAGGTCCAGTTCCGCGCCGAGCGCGGCTGCGATCTCGGCGGCCACGGCGACGCCGCCGCGCGGGATGGCGAGGACGACCGGCTGCCCGATCCTCTCGCCGGCAAGCACCGAGGCCAGTTTTCGCCCCGCATCCGGGCGGTCCTCGAACGGCTGTCCATCTGGCATTTCCGCCCTCCCGCAAGGAGGCGCTAGGCTGAAAATCGAGCCGCATCATATCAAGTTCATTAATGACTTGCAGATATTTGAATTGCTTGGACGGACAAACGGCGAAACGTCAGTTACGTCCCCCGGGAGCCGGTCGGCCTGTCCCGTTCTCCATGATGGAGCCATCCCCATTTCGATTGCGTCCCACCGCCGCGCGGCCCGCACGGCGAACGTCTCAGCTCGTGAGGATTTCATGTTCAACATACGGCCCAAGTCGCTCGCGACGAAGCTGATCGCGGTCACCGGCGGAACCATCGCCGTCGTCCTGCTTGCATCGAATTTCATCCTGATCTCGCAGTCGAAGGATCGCGTCGAGGCGCTGATCCTCAACGAGGCCAACAGCGAGGCGCGTGCCATCTCCGAGGACGTCGCCGGCGCCATCGGGGAACTGGCAAGCGCTGCCCGCTCGAACGCAGGCATCATCGCCAAGGGACACGAGGGCCAGTATCTCGACCGCAAGGCGGTCATCGACATGCTGCGGGTCGGCGTCGAGGCGAACGACTTCGCCTTCGGCAGCTGGTACGCCGCGGAAAAGGACACCTTCGACGGCAAGGCGTCCGAATATGCCGGAAACAAGGACTTCGCCGGCAGCAAGGACGGCACCTTCAACCCCTACTGGACGAAGAACAAGGAGGGCGGCCTGACCTTCTCGACCTTCGAATCCGACTACGAAGGCGGCTGGTACGCGCTCGCAGCCAAGAGCGGCAAGGGCGCCATGAGCCCGCCCTATACCGAGAGCACGACCGGCGACAACGTCTCGATGGCGTCCATCGCCTATCCGGTCCTGTCCAACGGCAAGCTGATCGGTGTCAGCGGCGTCGACGTCCGCCTTTCGACGTTGGCCGAGCGCGTCTCCGCGCTGCGCCCCTTCGGCTCCGGCCGCGTTCTCGTCCTGACACAGACGGGCAAGTGGCTCGTCCCGCCCCAGCCGGACCTTCTGATGAAGGACTATGACGGCGCCGGCAGCGACATCGTCAAGGAGGCCCTCGGTGCGCAGAAGCCGGGCTTCATCGACAATCTGTCCTTCGACGGCCAGGAGCCGTTCGACCGCGTCGTCTATCCGGTCGAATTGCCCGGCGTGAACACCACCTGGGCCGTCCTCGTGGACATCCCGCATTCGGCGGTCGCTGCACCGGTGCGCGCCCAGACCGTCATGATGGTTCTCGGCGGCGCGATTGTGCTCGGCGTCGTCCTGCTCGGCCTGTGGCTCGCCGTCCGCCGCTTCGTGCAGAAGCCGCTCGCCAGCCTCGTTGCCGACGTCGACAGGCTGGGCCGTGGAGAATACGCCGGACCCGTCCGTGGCCAGGAGCGCACGGACGAGACCGGCGCTGTGGCAAAGGCGCTCGACGGCTTCCGCCACCAGCTCGCCGACACCAGGCGCCTCGAGGCGGACGCGGAAAACCAGCGGCAGATGACGGAGAGCGAGCGCAGCCGCGCCGAATCGGAGCGCCAGGCCTCTGGCGCCCTGCAGCGCGACATCGTCTCGCGGCTCGCCGAAGGGCTTTCGCGGCTCTCCGCCGGCGAGCTGTCCTACCGCCTCTCCGGCGACTTTCCGGGCGAATACGAAAAGCTCAAGAGCGACTTCAACTCCGCCATGGGCAGCCTCGAGGAGACGATCGGCACCGTCAACGCGTCGGTCGCCAATATCGGCAACGGCACCAACGAGATCTCCAACGGCGCCGCCGACCTGTCGCATCGCACCGAGCAGCAGGCCGCAAGCCTGGAAGAAACGGCGGCCGCTCTCGACCAGTTGACCTCCCAGGTCAATTCGAGCGCCGAGAACGCCCGCGTCGCCGCCCAGTCGGTCGCCTCGGCCAGCGAGGACGCCGGCCGTTCGGGCGAGGTCGTCCAGAAGGCCATCACGGCCATGAAGGGCATCGAGACGTCCTCCGGCGAAATCTCCAACATCATCGGCGTGATCGACGAGATCGCCTTCCAGACCAACCTTCTGGCGCTGAACGCCGGCGTCGAGGCGGCGCGGGCGGGCGAGGCCGGCAAGGGTTTCGCCGTCGTCGCCCAGGAAGTGCGGGAACTGGCACAGCGCTCGGCAAATGCCGCCAAGGAGATCAAGACCCTCATCAACGCCTCGGAAACGCAGGTGCGCGAGGGCGTCGATCTCGTCGGCCGGACCGGCAATGCGCTGGAAAAGATCGCCCAGCAGGTCATGCAGATCAACGACCTGATCCGGCAGATCTCGTCGTCGGCCTCCGAGCAGGCGGTCGGCCTGAAGGAGATCAATTCGGCCGTCAACCAGATGGACCAAGTGACCCAGCAGAACGCGGCGATGGTGGAGGAAACGACCGCCGCCAGCGTCGCGCTGAACGAGGAGGCGCGCACGCTGCAGTCGCTCGTCGCCCGCTTCCGCACCGGGCAGACACAGGCCGTGGTGCGTCCGACCCAGCGTCCGGCACAACGTCAGACGCAGGCGGCGGCACCTGCTGCAGCGGCGCCCCGCGCGGCTGCCTATCGTCCTGCCTCTCCTTCCCGCGCAGTTCCGCAGGTCGCCGGCAATACGGCCCTTGCACAGGACAACTGGGAAGAGTTCTGAGCCTGGAACGGAGCATAAGACAAGCGAACGGCGCCGCCCCTGCGGCGCCGTTTTCGTATCAGAGACGCGCCACGCGCTCCGTCAGCAGGTCGAAGAAGCCGTCTGCGTCGACCTCGCGCATGACCGTCGCATTCTGAGGCCGGCCGGTGACGTTCCACCAGTCGACGACGGTCATGCCCGTCGTCAGCGGCGATGCCGTCTCGATTTCGACATTGCAGGCGCGGCCGGCGAACAGTTCCGGCCGCAACAGGTAGGCGATCACGGTCGGGTCGTGAAGTGGCCCGCCGTCGGAACCGTACTTCTCGACGTCGAAGCGCTCGAAGAATTCCAGCATGGCGACGAGGGCGCGGGCGGGCGGCGTGCCGATCGCTCGCAGCTTCTCCACCCGGCTGCGATGAGTGAGGACCTTGTGGGTGACATCGAGCGGCATCATGACGATCGGGACGCCGGACCGGAACACCGCATCGGCGGCCTCCGGATCGACATAGACGTTGAACTCCGCGGCCGGCGTGATGTTGCCGCCCTCGAAGAAGCCGCCGCCCATCATGACGATCCCGGCGATGCGGCCTGCCAGATCCGGCGCCTTCTCCAGGGCGAGCGCGACGTTGGTCAGGGGCCCGAGCGTGCACAGCGTCACCGAGCCGGGCGGCTCGCTGCGGATCGTCTCGACGATGAAATCCACCGCGTGCATGTCCTGCAGCGCCATGGTCGGCTCTTCGAGATCCGGGCCGTCGAGGCCGGTCTTGCCGTGGACGTGCTCGGCGGTAACGAGAGGACGGCGGAGCGGCGCGTCGGCGCCCGCGTAGACCTTGACGTCCGTCCGGCCGCAGAGCTCGCAGAGGATGCGAGCATTGCGCGCCGTCAGGCTCAGGGGAACGTTGCCGGCGACGGTGGTGATGCCCAGCACCTCCAGTTCGTCGGCGCTGCCGAAGGCCAGCATGATCGCTGCGGCGTCGTCCTGGCCCGGGTCGGTGTCAATGATGATCTTTCTGGGTTGCGACATGGGCCTTCACATCTCCGAATCGTGTTGTCGCGCCGGCAGGACGCGGCGAAACGGCGACTATATTTGCCGGACGTCACTTCGCAAGCGTCTTGCACGGGTGCAGCGCAACACCCATATTGGCTCATGCAGGGATGCCGAATGCGGGTCCCGCAACAAGTCGCTTGAAACCAAGGACTAACGACATGAGCCGGATTACGCCTTTCGCCAGCCCACTCCTTCTCGGCTTCGACGCCATGGAGAAAACCCTCGAGCGGATCGCCAAGGGCAATGACGGCTACCCGCCCTACAATATCGAACGCATTCGCGCCGATGGCGCTTCCGGCTCCCCGGAACGGCTCCGCATCACACTCGCGGTGGCCGGGTTTTCGGAAGAGGAGCTCGAAGTGACGACCGAGGAGAACCAGCTGATCGTGCGCGGCCGCCAGACCGACACGGATGAGCGGGACTATCTCTACCGGGGCATTGCCGCACGGCAGTTCCAGCGCATGTTCGTCCTTGCCGACGGCATGCGGGTGCTGGGCGCCGAGCTTCGCAACGGCCTTCTCGCCATCGACCTTGCACGGCCCGAACCTGAACGCATGGTAAGGAAAATTAACATTTCCGTACCAGACTAGGCCAAGTGCCGTTCCTGCGGGAACACCCGCCGGAGCTTCACCCACATACGGATATTTTCCGGATGCACCGACGGGTCATATCGACGGCGGGCATCCGGCAGGCCGGTAACCAATCCGGCATATTGCCAGGAGGCAAACATGGGACTGAAAGCCATCACCCCTCAAGTCACCAAGGCGGACCTCGCCCATCTGGGCGCGGGCGAAGTGGGCTATATCCGCAAGATGCGCGCCGACGAGGTTTCGCGCTGCTTCCCCGAAGCGCCGGATATCGATCCCAGCCTCGACCTCTGGGCTCTCTTCGGTGCCGACGGCACGCCCATTCTTCTGACGGACAACCGTTCCAGCACCTTCTACAAGGCGGCCGAGGACGAACTGCGTACCGTCAGTCTGCACTGACCGAGAACCCTGGCGGGCTCAGGCCCGCCTGAAGGTCAGATAGGCCGAGCTGCGACCTTCGCGCTTGGCCTTGGCCTCGTAGCGCGTGCCCGGCCAGCCGGCGAAAGGCGTCAGCCAGTCGGCGGCATTGTCGGCGGTCCATTCGAACGCGGGGTGGGCCGCGCAATGGCCCAGCGTCCAGTTGACGTACGTGTCGATGTCGGACGCGAAACAGAAGAGCCCGCCGGGCTTGAGCACCCTTGCAAAACGATCGAGGCTGGTCACCGATACGAAGCGACGCTTCCAGTGCTTCTTCTTCGGCCACGGATCGGGATAGAGCAGGTCGATCTGGTCAATGGAGGCCGGCGGCAGCCAGTCCAGAACCTGCATCGCGTCATTGTCGTAAAGGCGGATGTTGCGCGCACCGGTCTCCTCGATCCGCCCCACGAGCTTCGCCATGGAATTGACGAAGGGCTCCACGCCGATGAAGCCGGTCTGCGGGTTCTCGAGCGCACGATGGATCAGGTGCTCGCCGCCGCCGAAACCGATCTCCAACCGGGTCCGCTGCGTGTCGACGGAAAAGAGGCCGGCGAGCCTTTCCGGCGCCGGCTGCGACAGGTCGAGAGCCAGCGTCGGCAGAACCTCGTCAAGCCGGCGCGCCTGGGCCTCGCGAAGCGGCTTGCCCTTGCGGCGTCCGAAAAAGGCTTCCGTGGCGCGGGTCGGGTGCGGCTGTTCTGTCATGGCGGGTCTCTCACGATAAAAGCGGGCGTCTCCCCTGGGAGGCACCCGCTTTACAGTCTTCGAACAGGGTCCGTAAAGGCCGATCAGGCCGCCTTGGCCGTCTCCGCCTTCAGCGCTTCCTTCAGCGGCTTGACGAGATCGAGCTTCTCCCAGGAGAACGAACCGTCGCGACCGGCCTTGCGGCCAAAGTGACCGTAGGCCGAGGTCTTGGAATAGATCGGCCGGTTCAGGTCGAGGTGACGGCGAATGCCGGAGGGCGACAGGTCCATGACCTTGCGGATCGCCGCCTCTACCTCGTCCTCGGTCACCTTGCCGGTGCCGTGGAGGTCGACATAGATCGACAGCGGCTGGGCCACGCCGATGGCGTAGGACAGCTGGATCGTGCAGCGGTCTGCAAGGCTGGCCGCGACCACGTTCTTGGCCAGGTAGCGTGCGGCGTAGGCGGCCGAACGGTCGACCTTGGTCGTGTCCTTGCCCGAGAAGGCGCCGCCGCCATGGGGTGCGGCGCCGCCATAGGTATCGACGATGATCTTGCGGCCGGTCAGGCCGGCGTCGCCGTCCGGACCACCGATGACGAACTTGCCCGTGGGGTTGATGTACCAGTTGCAGTCGCCGGCGATCTTGATGTCGGCCAGCGCCTCACGGATATAGGGCTCGACCACCTCTCGAACCTTCCTGGAATCCCAGCTGCCGTCGAGATGCTGGGTGGAAAGCACGATCGAGGTGACCTCGGCGGGCTTGCCGTCGACATATTTCACCGTCACCTGGCTCTTGGCGTCGGGGCCGAGCTTGGCGACTTCGCCATTGCCGCTCTTGCGGGCGTCGGCGAGCAATTGCAGGATGCGGTGGGAGTAGTAGATCGGCGCCGGCATGAGTTCTGCCGTCTCGCGGCAGGCATAGCCGAACATGATGCCCTGGTCGCCCGCGCCCTCGTCGCCCTGCTGGTCGGCGGCGCTGTCGACGCCCTGCGCGATGTCGGCAGACTGGGCATGCAACAGCACATCGATCTTGGCGCTCTTCCAGTGGAAGCCGCTCTGCTCGTAGCCGATGTCGCGGATCGCCTTGCGCGCCGCGGACTTGAACTTCGAAGGGTTGATGACGTCGTTGCCGTCCTTGTCCTTCTTCAGAAGGCTCGGCGGCAGGCGCACCTCACCGGCGATCACGACGCGGTTGGTGGTCGCCAGCGTCTCGCAGGCGATCCGAACCGTCCAGGGATCGTACTTGGTCTTGGCGGCCTCGCGGTAGACCAGATCGACGATCTCGTCGGAAATGCGGTCGCAAACCTTGTCGGGATGCCCTTCGGCCACGGACTCGCTGGTGAAGAGATAATTGCTGCGCATACGGGATTCCCCTCAATGAAGATGGTCCCGTATTAGTCAGTTCGGTGCCAAAAAACAAGCGCAGAACGACATAAACATATCTTTATATGCGATTATTCCTCTTGAGAGCCCACCAAAAGAAAACGGCTCCCGAAGGAGCCGTTTTCTTGCGTAAGTTTTTCCGTCGAGGCGAGCGTCTATTCTTCCGCCTCGGCAGCGAGCGCCTTCACGAGATCCACGAGCTTGCGGCGCACCTTGGGATCGCTGATCTTGACGAAGGACCGGTTGAGTTGCAGCCCCTCCGAAGAGGAGAGGAAGTCGACCACATAGTTCGAGCTGGACGCTTCGGCCATTCCCGGCTGGTTTCCGGTATTTTCCCCCGGCGCATCCTCGAAGAAAAACGAAACCGGCACGTTGAGTATGCTGGAGATGTTCTGCAGGCGGCTCGCGCCGACCCGGTTGGTGCCTTTTTCGTATTTCTGGATCTGCTGGAAGGTGATCCCCAAATTTTCGCCCAATTTTTCCTGGCTCATGCCAAGCATGGTCCGGCGAAGGCGGATCCGGCTACCGACGTGAATGTCGATCGGGTTCGGCTTCTTTTTGTTTTCCATCATTGCTGTTGTCCTAACGCACGAAATGGCCCCATTTACCCGGCATCTATCATAAGCCTTAACGTCACGTTGTATTCGAGACCTTTTCGGACTTTATAATACTTATAAAATGCCGGTATTCGCCACTATGCAATTTTAGGGGTTTTTGGTCAATTCGCATGCCGGATAAAACCAATGCGAGAAAACGCCCCTATTCCGAAAAAAATTGCAACTGCGGACCAAAACCACAGGTTTCGTGACACACTGTCATGAATTGCAGGATGTTTTCCCGGCATGGTTGCATCGACAAAACCTTCCATATTATAAGGAAGCCCTAATACAATCCTGCCTTTTGCGTCCACGACGGCGGAAATCCCGGTATTGGCCACCCGCACCAGCGGCAGCCCCGTCTCCACCGAACGCACCTGCGCCTGATGGAAATGCTGGTAGGGCCCCGGGGTGTCGCCGAACCATGCGTCGTTGGTGACGTTCAGCAGGGCATCGGTGGAATAGGCGGCGGCCTCGATCTCGTCGGGAAAGATCGCCTCGTAGCAGACCATCGGATAGAATGAGCGGTTCGACGGCAGCGCCAGCACCTGATGCGCGCGCGCTGCGGAAAAGCCGCCCGGCAGCGAGGCGACGGCGGAGACGCCCCAGGAGTTCAGGAGTTCCTCGAACGGCATGTATTCGCCGAAGGGCACGAGATGCACCTTGTCGGTCGCGCCCAGGATCTGGCCAGTTCCGTCGATCGCATAGATGGAATTGTAGTAGCGCGGCTCCTTGCCGGCGCCTGCCTCCTCGGTCCGCACAGCACCTGCGATCAGCACCTGGTCGTCCTCCAGCACGGCGGCGATCCGCGTCAGCGCATCGGGATTGTCCGTCAGGATGAAGGGAATGGATGTTTCCGGCCAGATGATGATGTCCGGCCGCTTCTCGCCGGAGGGCGGAGCGCCGCTGAGCGCCAGGTGCTTTTCGAAGATCGCCACGCGATTGGCGTCGTCCCACTTGCCAGCCTGGTCGATGTTGGGTTGCACGAGGCGGACGGTCACGTCGGTATCGGCGGGGTCGGGCATCACCCGGAGCGCATAGAAACCATAGCCTGCCTGCAGTACCAGAAGCAGCCCGGCGATCGACAGTCCGATCCGCTTGCCTCGGCCCGCCCACAGGAGCGCCGGGGCTGCAAAGACGAATACTGCCAGCACGTTCATGCCGGCGACGCCTATGATGCGCGCCGGCTGCATCATCAGCGGGATCGGCATGGCGCCGTAGCCGACGGCATTCCAGGGGAAACCCGTAAACAGGAACGAACGCAACCACTCGGCAAGGCCGAAGGCTGCGGCCAGCGCGAAGATGCGCCCGACGCCGTCCGACCAGAACAGCCGCGCAAGTGCGGCGGCAAAGCCGTAGTAGATGGCCAGGAAGGCGGGCAGGCCGACCACCGCCAGCGGCAGTGCCCAGGCGAACGCTTCTGCGTCGACGAGCAGCGCGTTGCCGAGCCACCAGAGGCTTCCCAGGAAATAGCCGAAGCCGAAGCACCAGCCGACGCGGAATGCCGGCGCGAGCCTGCGGACGAAGCCCGCATCGGGATCGCCGCTGGCGCCGTCGATCAGCCAGACCAGGATAGGGAAGGAAACGAACAGGGCCGCGAAGAAGCCGAAGGGCTGCAGCGCCAGCACGCCGAACAAGCCCGCCAGGAATGCCGTCAGCGCCCGGCCCCAACCGGACAACAGCATCACCCTCCCCGCCAGACGTGTCATCCCGCCTCTCTCGAACCACCGCGAATCAGCGTGGCAAGTCTTCCAAAAAAAGCAGCGCTTGTCGCGCGCCGTCGGCAGAATGCCGGGGATGTCGAAACGGCATCGGGAAAGCGCCGGCCGGACGGCCGGCGCCTGCCGCCCTCAGGCGTTGCCTTCGGTCTTGCCGTCCTCGGTGAGCACGTGCTCCTGGGGCGGCGGAAACTGCCCCTCGCCTTCCGGCCGCGCCAGACGCCTTCGCGTGGGAGACGAGCGCTTGCGGGTGATGCGCACGCGCTTGACACGCCTGGGATCGGCATCGAGAACGTGGAACTCAAACCCCGGCAGCGCCTGCACGACTTCGCCGCGCACCGGAATGCGGCCGAGGGAGCCGAAGATCAGGCCGCCCAGCGTGTCGGCGTCCTCGAGCTGTTCGCGAATGTCGAAGTCACGGCCGACCGTCTCGGCAAGCTCCTCGAGTTCGGCTCGCGCATCGGCGATGAAGACGTCGTCGGAAACGCGCGTGATCATCGCCTGGTCGTCGTCGTGCTCGTCCTCGATGTTGCCCACGACCATCTCGACGATGTCCTCGAGCGAGGCCAGACCGTCGGTACCGCCGTATTCGTCGATCACGAGCGCCATCTGCGTGCGCGTCGCCTGCATCCGTCCCATCAGGTCGGAGGCCAGCATGGAGGGCGGCACGAACAGAACGGGGCGAATGATGCCGGCCTCGACGACCGTCTTGGTCAGGTCGATCCGGGCAAGGTCGAACTCCGGCTTCGGTGTCTTTGCCGGCTTGTCGCCCGCCGCTGCCGCGGCAACACCGTTCGTCGCCTTGGCGCCGGCTGTCGATTTGCCGCTGATCGCCACCCTGGAGGATGTGGCAGTCTTCGCGCCGTTGCGCCGCTTGTTGCGCGCCTGCTTGGTGACATAGGCGAGAAGGTCGCGGATGTGGACCATGCCGCGCGGATCGTCGAGGCTATCGCAATAGACCGGCATGCGCGAATGGCCGGATTCCTCGAAGATCATCATCAGCTCGCCGATGGTGATGTCCTGCTCCACCGCCTCGATGTCGGCACGCGGCACCATCACGTCCTCGACCCGGACCTCGCGGAAACGGAGAATGTTATGGAGCATCGCCCGTTCCTCGGGCGAGAAGGCGGCATCCCCTTCGGGGGCCGGGGTCCTCAACGCTTCGGCCAGATCGTGGCGAAGCGACGACGCATCGCTGCTCCTGAAGAAGCGCATCGCGCGTGACCAGAAATTCCTTGCCGGACTCGCCTGCGGTTCCGGCCTGGGCGTACTGCCCCCGTCGTCCTGTTCCGAGGCACCAGCCTCGTTGGTATCAGCCGAAAGCGGCTGTGATCTCAAATCGCTCATCGTTCCAAACTGTCAAACCGGGTCGTCCCCGTACGGATCAGATAGGCCAAGCTCGCCCAAAATGCGAGTCTCCAGCCCTTCCATTTCTTCGGCCTCGTCGGTTTCCATATGATCATAACCGAAGAGGTGCAGAAATCCATGCACCAAAAGATGCGTCAGGTGCTCCTCGAACGGCTTGCCCATTTCGGCCGCCTCGCGCACCAGCGTCTCGTGCGCCAGGATGATATCGCCGAGCATCGGGCCCGGCATGTCGCCCGGCTGGACCGGAAAGGCGGGGAAGGAAAGCACGTTGGTCGGCTTGTCCTGCCCGCGCCATTCGGCATTGATCGCGCGGATCGAGGCATCGTCGGTAAAGAGCAGCGACAATTCGGCCGGGGTATCCGGCAGGGGTTGTCCTTCTTCGCGCGCGAGATGACGCGCGGCCGCGCCGATGACGCGCTCGCTCATGGAGAGGAGCGTCTTCTCGGCGGGCCAGGGACCCGCCTCGACGCTGATCTGTATCTCGACTTCGCTCATCGATCCTTGGGCAGGGCCGCCTCAGCGGTCCATATGCTCACTTTCGTCCTGAACGGCGCTCTGGGATTCGTAGGCCCGAACGATCCGCGCCACCATCGGATGGCGGACGACGTCGACGTCCTTGAACCGCACCACCGAAACGCCCTCGACGCCGCGCAGGATCTGCAACGCCTCGACCAGGCCGGATTTCATGCCGCGCGGCAGGTCGATCTGGCTCGGGTCGCCGGTGACGATCATGCGACCGTTCTCGCCGAGGCGGGTGAGGAACATCTTCATCTGCATCGAGGTCGTGTTCTGCGCCTCGTCGAGGATGACGGCGGCATTGGCCAGCGTCCGCCCACGCATAAAGGCGAGCGGAGCGATCTCGATGACGCCGGCGGTGATGGCGCGTTCGACCTTGTCGCCCGGCATCATGTCGTAGAGCGCATCGTAGAGCGGCCGCAGGTAGGGGTCGACCTTCTCCTTCATATCGCCGGGCAGGAAGCCGAGCCGCTCGCCCGCCTCGACCGCCGGTCGCGACAGCACGATCCGGTCGACCGCGCCGCGCTCCAGGAGTTGCGCCGCATAGGCAACGGCGAGATAGGTCTTGCCGGTGCCGGCGGGCCCGACACCGAAGACGAGCTCGGAGCGCTCCATCGCGCGGATATAGGCATCCTGCGTCGGCGTGCGGGCGACGATCGTCTTCTTGCGGGTGGAGATCTGCGACATGGTCAGCTTGGCCTTGCGCTCCATCGTCGGCAACAGGAGCTGGTCGTCGGCGGCAACGGCCATGCGGATCGCGCCTTCGACGTCGGAGAGCTCAACCGAGCCGCCGCTCTGCAGCCGTCCGTAGAGGTAGTCGAGCGCGCGGCGGGCCTGGTTGGTCGCCATGATGTCGCCGCTGATGGAGACAGAGTTACCGCGAGGCCGCGCCTCGATCTGCAGCCGCTGCTCCAGAAGCTTCAGGTTCTGGTCGAACTGGCCGAAGAGTTCGCTTGCGTATCGGTTGTTTTCGAAGGTGAGCACGAAGTGATTTGCGTCTGTCGCAGGCGGTTTCGACTGGCGCGGCGATGTCGTCATCAATTCGTGTCCGTTCAAGCGGCAACGCTCCCTTGCTGTCCGCCCCTCAACCAATCGCCTCGGCGAAAAGGCTGTTCGGGCCGGCACCGGTGATTCGTACCCTTATAATGTCACCGATTTCGGAGCCGTTTGCATCAACATTAACAGGGTGCAGCCAAGGCGATCGTCCGACGAGCTGGCCGGGCATCCGGCCCGGTTTTTCGAGCAGAAGATCGATCTCCTTGCCAACGCATCCTGCAGCGAAAGCCTTCTGCTGCTCGAACAGCAGCGCCTGCAGCCTCTCGAGGCGCTCGGACTTTACACCCTCGGCAACGTGTCCGTCCATCTCCGCACCCGGCGTGCCCGGCCGGATCGAGTATTTGAAGGAGAAGGCCTGCGCATAGCCGACCTTGTGGACAAGGGCCATCGTGTCCTCGAAGTCCTCGTCCGTCTCGCCGGGGAAGCCGACGATGAAGTCGCCGGAAATGGCGAGATCCGGCTGGACGGCGCGGATGCGTTCGATCAGGGCGACATAGTCGGCGGCCGTATGGCGCCGGTTCATCGCCTTCAGGATCCGGTCGGAACCGGACTGCACCGGCAGGTGCAGGTAGGGCATCAGCTTCGGCAGGTCGCGGTGGGCGGCGATCAGCGCCTCGTCCATGTCGCGCGGATGGCTGGTGGTGTAGCGGATGCGGGCCAGCCCCTCGATTTCCGACAGGCGGGCCAGCAGGGCGCCGAGCCCCATCTCCGCACCGTCTCCGCCCTCGCCGTGCCAAGCGTTGACGTTCTGGCCGAGCAGCGTGATCTCGCGCACGCCCGCATCCACCAAACGCTCGGCCTCCGCCACGATCTGGGACAGCGGGCGGGAGACTTCGGAGCCGCGGGTATAGGGAACGACGCAGAAGGTGCAGAACTTGTCGCAGCCTTCCTGCACGGTCAGGAACGCGGCGACGCCGCGGGCACGCGTCTGCGCCTTCTTCGGCGCCGGCAGATGCTCGAACTTGTCCTCGATCGCATAGTCCGTATCGACGACGCGCTCGCCCTCCTTGGCGCGCCTGAGCGCCTCGGGGAGGCGATGATAGGTCTGCGGCCCGATGACGAGGTCGACCGCCGGCGCCCGGCGCAGGATCTCACTGCCCTCGGCCTGGGCGACGCAGCCGGTGACGCCGATCACGAATTCGCGGCCGTCCTTGGCGCGTGCCTTCTTCATGTCGCGCAGGCGCCCGAGCTCGGAATAGACCTTCTCCGCCGCCTTCTCGCGGATGTGACAGGTGTTGAGGAGCACAAGGTCGGCGTCCTCGAGCGTCGTCGTCGGCTCGTAGCCGTCCTTCGACAGCGCGTCCGTCATGCGCTCGCTGTCATAGACGTTCATCTGGCAGCCATAGGTCTTCACGAACACCTTTCGGCTGTTGCGTGAAACGGGTGCCGGCTGCGAGGTCCCGTCGATTGCGGAAATCTGGTCTGTCATGGGCGCGTCTTTAGTCGAAAAAGCCCGGGAATTGAAGCCCTGTCGATCGAGAGCTGCCGGTTTCGGTGGTCGCGGTCAGCGGGCGCGCAGCCTGTCGCCCAGCATCGTGCGAATACGGCCCTCCACCTCGCGGCTCAGCGCCTTGCGATGGCCGGAGGCATCGTAGGGGATCATCTCGCCGAAATCGATGTCGATCTCGAAGGCGCCTTCCTTCAGGATGCCGAGCAGGTGCGGCAGCAACGCGATGTCGCCGGGCCATGCAACGATCGGCCGGTGATAGCGCCCCATCGCCATGCCGTGAATCCCGGTATAGGCGATCGAGAGGGGCTGGATGAAGACCGTCCCGCCCGGCACCTGGGCGGCCGCCGTGGCGGCTGCGCCGAACAGCGAGGTCTTGACCTCGAGCAGGCGGTTTCCGTCCGAGGTCGTGCCTTCCGGAAACAGCACGACGATCTCGCCGTCGGCCATCCGCCGCGCGATCTCGCCCACCTGCTCGCCGGTCTTGCGCTTCTCCTCGCGCACGACGAAGATCGTGGCCTGCAGGCGCGCCAGCAGGCCGAACACCGGCCAGTCGCGGACTTCGGACTTGGCGATGTAGACGACGTCGGCGATCGCACCGAGCACGAGAATGTCCTGCCAGGAGGCGTGGTTCGCAACGAGCATCAGCGGCCGGCGTTTCTCCAGCGCCCCGTGCACGCGCACTTTCAGCCCGAGCAGCGCGCAAGCCGCGCGATGCCAGAGCCGCGGGATGCGGCGGCGGGACTTCAGGTCGAAGCGAAGGCAGAGAAGCTGGGCCGGCAGCAGGGCCAGCGTCACGATCGCAAGGCAGAGAAGGACAAGGACGATGCGGAGCCAGGCGATCAATCAGATCCTGCAAGCAGGCGATGGCATGATGCGACCGCCCTACTCGCCCTCCTTCTTCAGCGGCACGCCGTAGAGCTCGAGGCGGTGATCGACCAGGCGGAAACCATGCTCGCGGGCGATCTTCTCCTGAAGCGCCTCGATCTCAGGCGAATGGAACTCGATGACGGTGCCCGTCTTCAGGTCGATCAGGTGATCGTGATGCTCTTCCGGAACGGTCTCGTAGCGCGAGCGGCCGTCGCGAAAGTCATGGCGCTCGATGATGCCTGCGTCCTCGAACAGCTTGACGGTGCGGTAGACCGTGGAGATCGAGATGCGCGGATCGACATCGGCGGAACGGCGATAGAGCTCTTCCACGTCCGGGTGATCGGCGGAGCTCTCCAGAACGCGGGCGATCACGCGTCGCTGCTCGGTCATGCGCATGCCGCGCTCGACGCAAAGCTCCTCCAGCGTTTTTTCCACTTCCGTCATGTCGTCCCGGTCCCGTCGCAAGCACGTCCAGGGTTCGCAACCGAACATGCGGCCCTGCCAGAAGGGGACTAGCGAAGATCGCGCCGCATGACAAGCGCCGTGGACCGGCGACCGGCCTGCTCGTAATAGGCCTTGCGCTCTCCGACCTTGGCGAAGCCGAGCTTCTCGTAGAGCCTGAGTGCTGCAAGATTGCCTTCGTCGACCTCGAGGAAGATCTCCTCGGCGCCGCGCATGCGCGCTTCGCGCAGGGCCGCCTGCATCAGCCGCCAGCCGAGCCCGGCACGCTCGAACCTGACATCGACGCCGATCGTCAGGATCTCCGCCTCGCCGGCCGCCGCGCGCGCCAGCACGAACCCGCCGGAGGGACGGCCGGATGCGTTGGTCTGCCAGGCGATGAAGCCGAACACGGTGTCCTGCGACAGCAGCGAATGGAACTCGCCGTCGCTCCAGGCGCGGGCAAAGCGCGCCTTGTGCAGGCTCGCGATCACCCCGCGATCCTCCGGCTCGATGGGGAAGATCTCGAATTCGGGCGGCCTGCGGAGGAAGAAGTCTGTCAACGACACGGATCACACCCTCGCAATGGCAAAACCGGCCTGGGGCTTGGCGTCCGGGCCGCGAAGATAGAGCGGCTTCGGCTTGTCGCCAACGGGATCGGCCAGCGCCCCGAGACGGGCCACCACCTCGATCGGGACCGGCCGGGATGGCTCGATCTCGCCGGCGGTCCCGGCAACGAGCGCTGCTGCCGAGCCGATGACGGTTCCCCGGGAGGCTTCGGCCTCCGAGCGCGCCTCTTCGAGCGACAGGACCTGCGGTGCCGTGATCACCGACCCGTCGGCGGCAAAGGCCTGGCAATAGGCCTCGCCGCGCTTGGCGTCGATCGCGACGAACACGGGCGCCGCCGGATGGCCGGAAAGATGGTCGGCTGCGATCGCCGCCAGCGTCGAGACGCCGACGGCCGGCACTCCCAGCGCCAGCGACAGCCCGCGGGCCGCCGCCACGCCGACACGGATGCCGGTGAAGGAGCCGGGCCCGATGGTCACGGCGATCCGCTCGATCGCCGACAGTTCGACGCCGGCGCTATCGAGGGCGGCGTCGACGAACGCCATCAGCCGCTCGGCATGGCCGCGGCCGATATCCTCCCCGGCAAAGCCGAGCGTGACGTTGCTGTCGCTGTCATGGATGGCCGCGAAGCAGCCGCTGCCGGACGTATCGATCGCCAGCAGGATCATCGGTGGCACCCGCGGGAGGGGTGCCGGGAATTACATGACCGCTTCAACTTCCTGAACTTCCGGTACGAAATGACGCAACAGATTCTGAACGCCGTGCTTCAAGGTGGCAGTGGACGAGGGGCATCCCGAGCAGGCACCCTTCATGTTGAGATAGACGCGACCATCGCGATAGCCCTTGAAGGTGATGTCGCCGCCGTCCTGGGCGACTGCGGGGCGGACGCGGGTCGCGAGCAGTTCCTTGATCGTCGCGACGATCGCCTCGTCACCCTCGTCGTAGAACTCGCCTTCCTCGCTGTCGTCGCCGCCGAGCGCACCGCCGGCCATGATCGGCTGGCCGGACATGAAGTGCTCCATGATCGTGCCGAGGATCGCCGGCTTCAGGTGCTGCCAGTCGGCATTGTCCTTGGTGACGGTGATGAAGTCGTAGCCGAAGAAGACGCCGGTGACGCCGGGGACGCCGAACAGGCGGGCGGCCAGCGGCGAAGCCGCCTGTGCCTCGGTCTCGTCGCGGAACTCCGCCGTTCCCTCTTCCAGCACGACCTTGCCGGGAAGGAATTTCAGGGTTGCCGGGTTCGGCGTTGTCTCGGTCTGGATGAACATCTTCTCGTCTCCATGCCGTCGGGTTCAAGGCTCCGCGGCGAATGTTTAGAACTATTCAAAAGAAAATAGGCTTTTCCGGCCGCCGCATCAAGGCATGGCCGCAGGAATCGTGACCTCAGCTCAGCGCGTCGATCTCTTCGTCGGTCAGGGTCTCCGGAATGACGGTAACGGGAATCGGGAAAGCGGCACGGCCGGCGAGCGACGACACCAGAGGTCCCGGCCCTTCCTTGGCCGAACCCGCCGCCAGGACGAGGATCGCGATGTCCCGGTCCTCCTCGATCTGGGCATTGATCTCGTCGGCCGCGTTCCCCTCGCGGATGACGATCTCCGGTTCGATGCCGAGGCTTTCGCGCACCGACTGGGCCGCCTTGGCGACGATGGCCTCGGCCTCCTCGCGCGCCTCGGCGCGCATGATCTCCTCCACGCCCAGCCATTCACGGAAGTCGCCGGCCAGGATCACATAGAGCAGCACAACGCCGCCATTGGAGTTTTTCGCACGCGCCGCCGCATAATGCGTGGCGCGCTGGCACTCCGGCGTCTCGTCGACGATCGCCAGGAACTTCCGCCGGTGTCCCTCCAGGCGTGATTGTCGTGTCGATACCATGTCTCACTCACCTTCGCCCTGATTCCGCCACAGCTTATACCAAATCCGGGCGATGGGAATTGGCCAGCGGCGCGTCACGTTGGCGCCCAGCAGGTTGGCGGCGCCGTGTCGCCTTCCTTCCCGCATGGGAAGGGGGCGGCCGGGGAAGCCGCCGCTAGCGCAGGAAGCCGATGATGTCGGAGACCTCGGCGATCGTCTTCTCGGCCCGGGCGCGAGCCCGTTCGCCGCCGTTGCGGAGGATGGCGTCGATATGGGCGGTGTCGTCCATCAGCCGGCGCATTTCGGCGGTGATCGGCGAAAGAACGTTGACGGCGAGATCGACCAGCGCCGGCTTGAAGGTGGAGAACTGCTGGCCGCCGAACTCTGCCAGGACCTCCGCCTTCGACCTGTCGGACAGGGCAGCATAGATGCCGACGAGGTTTTCCGCCTCCGGCCGGCCCTTCAGCCCCTCGGTCTCGGACGGCAACGCCTCGGGATCGGTCTTGGCCTTGCGAATCTTCTTCGAGATGGTCTCGGCATCATCCATAAGGTTGATGCGGGACAGATCGGACGGGTCGGACTTCGACATTTTCTTCGTGCCGTCTCGCAGGCTCATGACGCGCGGCGCCGGACCCTCGATCATCGGCTCGACCATCGGGAAATAGGCGTGCACGGGCTCGTCGCCAACCAGAATGTCGACGCCGGTACCGGAGGCGCGGATCTTGTCCCGGAAGTCGAGATTGAACTTCATCGCGATGTCGCGGGCCAGTTCCAGATGCTGCTTCTGGTCGTCGCCGACCGGAACGTGGGTGGCGCGGTAGACGAGGATATCGGCGGCCATCAGGCTCGGATAGGCAAGCAGTCCGAGCGAGGCGTTCTCGCGGTCCTTGCCGGCCTTGTCCTTGAACTGGGTCATCCGGTTCATCCAGCCGATGCGGGCCACGCAGTTGAAGATCCAGGCCAGTTCGGCATGCTGCGGCACGGCCGACTGGTTGAAAACGATGTGCTTTTCCGGATCGATGCCGGACGCGATGAAGGCGGCCGCAATCGAGCGGATCTGCCCCTTCAGGTCCTCGTGGACAAGCTGGGCGGTGATCGAATGCAGGTCGACGACGCAGTAGATGCAGTCGTTGTCCGCCTGCAGCGCGACGAACTTGCGGATGGCACCGAGATAGTTGCCGAGATGGAGATTGCCCGTCGGCTGGACGCCGGAAAAGACGAGCGGCTTGAAAGCGGTCATGATGTCCTCGTGAGGCTGGTGGAGGGCCCAAGCAGCGGGTGCCGCAACTGGTTCACGGGCGCGCTTATGCACGGCGGCCGGGGCACAATCAAGCGGGCAATGGCGAGCACGATCCCGACACGGTTCGGGCAGAGATCGTGGCGTCAAGACGGCACAATCGCGGCACGCCCTTAATACTCCTTAAGTATTAACTAACATTAGCAATAAAATCCTCACAAAAGCCAATTTTGGGATTTCAGTTCTCTCCGGGGCGGAGGTATCCCGGCCAGCTTTGCTGACCGACCTGATCAGGAGAGGTATCATGCGGAGAGCATGTTGCATGCTGCTGGCCGGCCTGTTCGCGCTTTCGACTCTCGCCATCGACGGCGCGCAGGCGGGCGAGGAGACCAAGCTGAATTTCAAGAAGGACAAGGGGCGGGTTACGCTCGCCTATGCGACCCAGACGCCACGGGTCCAGCATCGCTGTTTCCCGGGGCGGCTGCACGCCGTTCTTGCCCATATTGCAGCCCAGACCGGCAGACGACCGCTGGTGACCTCCGGTAACCGGTCCGGCGGCCGGCGGGGTTCCTATCATCGCAAGTGCATGGCGGCCGACATCCGCGTGCCCGGCGTCCCGGTCAGCCGCATCGTCGCTGCGGCAAAGACCGCACCCGGCATCGGCGGCATCGGCACCTATTGCAATGGCATCGTCCATGTCGACGTCGGGCCGAAGCGGCGCTGGAATTATTGCGGGGGACGCGGTCTCGCCAAGCTGAACAGATCGAAATCGAAGGTCGTCGCCATGCGTTGAGGCGCAGGCGGGACCCATGCGCCGGCGATCAGGGCGCCGGCTGCAGCAGGTCCCACTTGTTGCCGAAGGGATCCTCGAAGACGGCAACGGTGCCGTAGGCCTCCGTGCGCGGCTGCTCCAGGAAACGGACGCCGGCGGCGACGAAGGCGGAAAAATCGTGCTCGAAATCGCCGGTATGGAGGAAGAAGCCGACACGGCCGCCCGTCTGCCTGCCGATCGCAGCCACCTGCGCCTCGCCGACGGCCTCCGCCAGGAGCAGCCCCGTGCCGTCGCCACCGTTGTCGTCCCCCTTGGGGCGCACGACCACCCAGCGCTTGCCGTCGGGCAGTTGCGTGTCCTCGACGAGGTCGAAGCGCAGCGCCCCGCAATAGAAGGCGATCGCGCGGTCGTAGTCCGGCACCACCAGCGTGACGAGCCCAATCCGTCCCTTCATTCGCCGCTCTCCGGCGCCGGCTTTGCCTTGCGCCTGATGTTGCGGCGGATCATGCCGAGGTCGGCACCGCCGATCAGGAAGGCGACGCCGAAATAGATCACCATCGACAGGCCGATCAGGGCGCCGAGCGCGGCCACCTGCTCCAAAAGCGAGGCGGTGGAGGCGAGCCGCGCCGCCATCAGCCCCGAGGCGTAGTCGAGGCTTGCGGCCATGACGAAGGCGGCGATCACCAGCCGTGCCACGCGCCAGACAAGCGCCTTCTCCAGCGGCCAGTGGCCGCGGCGGACGAGCGTCACGAACAGGAAGATCGCCGTCAGCCAGCCCGAGGTCGCCTCGGCGGTGGCGATGCCGCGTTCGTGGAAATGGGGAAAGAGCGAGACGGCCAGCACGCAATTGACCACCACCGAGAACAGCGTGATGCGCATCGGCGTCTTCGTATCCTCGCGGGCGAAGAAGCCGGGATTGAGTGCCTTGATCATCACGAAGCCGGGCAGGCCGAGGCCGTAGATCGCGAGCGTGCCTGCGACGATGGAAGTGGTCTCGGGCGAAAACGCGCCGCGCTCGTAAAGGACGCGGACGATCTCGTCGGAGATGACCCAGAGGGCGGCTGCGGCCGGCAGCGTCAGGAACAGCACGAATTCCAGCGACCGGTTCTGCAGGTTGGCCGCCTCCCGCTCGTGCCCGCCCTTCAGCGCGCGCGCCAGTTCCGGCAGCAGCACGACCCCGACGGCGATGCCGACGACGCCGAGCGGCAGCTGATAGACGCGATCGGCATATTGCAGGGCCGAGATCGCCCCCTCCCGGGTCGAGGCGATCATCTGGCCGATGATCTGGTTGATCTGGGTGATGCCGCCGGTGACGGCGGCCGGCAGCGCCAGCCACAAGAGCCGCTTGACGTTCGGCGTCATCCTCGGCCGGCGAAAGCCGATGCGCATGCCGGCATGCAGGACGCCGGCATAGAGGACCACCATCTGCAGGATGCCGGCAGCCAGAACGCCCCAGGCGAGATACCAGGCCGTATCCAGCGGCGAGGCGCCGGTGTAGAGCCCGAAGGCGAGCGCGCTGATCAGCACGAGATTGAGGAAGATCGGCGCGACGGCGGCGGCGAAATAGTGGTGCAGCGAATTCAGCATGCCCGAAAGCATCGCCGTCAGCGACATGCACATCAGGTAGGGAAACATGACGATGGCGAGCCTGACCGTCACGTCGAACTTCTCCGGGTCGCCCACGAAGCCCGGCGCGATGACCCAGGCGACGATCAGCGGCATCGCCAGTTCCATGGCGATGGTGATGAGCATCAGCACGGTGAAGAGGACGCCGAAGACCTCCTCGGAAAAACGCTTGGCGCCGTCGACGCCGCCGGCCTCGATCTCCTTGGCGAAGAGCGGCACGAAGGCGGCGTTGAAGGCTCCCTCGGCAAACAGGCGGCGAAACAGGTTCGGAAAGCGGAAGGCGGCATAGAAGGCATCCGCCATCGGACCGGTGCCGAGTGCCGCCGCCATCAGCGTTTCGCGGGCGAAGCCCAGGATACGGCTGCCGAGCGTCGCGCCGCCGACGGTAGCAAATTTCGTGACAAGGCTCATTCGGCGACCCTGACCCCCGGTTTGGCGCCCACGGGCGCCACGATGCCCGACGGCATCCGGTCGCGCGCCTCGTCGGCCTCCTCGGCCATCACCGCCTTCAGCCGGGCGACGATGTTGGCCTGGCGGTTCTCGTTGGTGATCTTCTGGCCGAGCAGGTCGTTGACGTAGAAGGTGTCGATCACCTTCTCGCCGAAGGTGGTGATATGGGCCGAGGCGATGTCGAGCGACAGGTCCGACAGCACCGCCGTCACCTCGGACAGGAGGCCGGGCCGGTCGAGGCACTCGATTTCGATCACCGTGAACTTGTTGGACAGCGCATTGGAGATCGTCACCGCCGGCGGCACGGTGAAGGTCTTGGAGCGCTTGCGGCCGCGGGTCCGGTTGGCGATCACCTCCGGCAAGCGCTTGCGGCCCGAAAGCACGTCCTCGATCATCTTGCCGATAGTGGCCGCGCGCCGCATCTCGTCGGCATCGTTCGGGAATTCGCGATTGACGAGGATCGTATCCAGGGCGCGACCGTCGGAGGTGGTGTGGATCTGCGCGTCGACGATATTGGCGCCGGCGGCGGCACAGGCGCCGGCGATCACCGTCAGGAGCCGCGGATGGTCGGGAGAGAGCACGGTGATCTCGGTGATGGCGTGGAAGCTATCCGTGCGCACCATGGTCGCGAGCGCCTGCCTGGCCTTGTCGGCGCCGCGGATAAATTCGGCATGGCGCACCTGCTCCTCCAGCGATACCGTCAGCAGATAGGGATCGTAGTGCAGGCGGGCATAGGCCCTGCGGTCCTTCTGGCTCCAGTCGGCGAGCGCCTCCGACAACGCCTCGCGCGCGGCCTTCGCCCGTTCTTTTCGCGAGACCTCGGAGAAGCCGCCCGACAGGACGAGTTCGGTCTCGTAATAGAGCGTTCGCAGCAACTGCCCCTTCCAGCCGTTCCAGACGCCCGGGCCGACCGCGCGGATATCGCAGACGGTCAGCACCAGCAGCATCTTCAGGCGCTCCATCGAGCGCACCTTGTCGGCAAAGTCGACGATGGTCTTGCGGTCGTTCAGGTCGCGGGTCTGCGCCACCATCGACATGACCAGGTGCTCCTCGATCAGCCAGACGACGAGTTCGGTCTGTTTCGGCGTCATGCGGAAGCGCTGGCAGAGCTTGCGCGCCAGACGGGCGCCGGCGACCGAATGATCCTCCGGCCGGCCCTTGGCCACGTCGTGCAGCAGCACCGCCATATAGAGCGGCAGGCGATCCTCGATGCTGGGCATGACCTGCATGGCGGCCAGCGGATGAGCCTCCGTCTCGCGCCCCTGTTCGATGCCGGACAAGACGCCGACGGAGCGGATCAGGTGCTCGTCGACCGTGTAGTGATGATACATGTTGAACTGCATCATCGCGACGATCTTGCCGAATTCAGGGATGAACCGGCCGAGCACGCCGGATTCGTTCATCCGCCTCAGCATCAGGGCCGGATCGCGCGGGGAGGTCAGGATCGATAGGAAGAGCCGGTTGGCCTCCTCGTCGTCGCGCAGTGCGTTGTTGATCAGGCGCAGCGACCGGGTGACCAGTTTCAGGGCGTCGGGATGGAATTCCAGCCCATTGAGGTCGGCGATGTGGAAGAGCCGGATCAGGTTGACGGGATCGCGCTTGAATACGTCGGGGCTCGCGATCGTGATGCGGCCGCGGTCCTCGACGAAATCGAGCGAGCCCGGGATCTTGCGGTTGCGGCGGGTGAAGCGGCTGATCACGGCGGTGATGCCCGGCGCCTCCTTGGCCTGCTGGTCCTCGAGTGCCGCGCAGAAGATGCGCGTCAGGTCGCCGATGTCCTTGGCGACGAGGAAATAGTGCTTCATGAAGCGCTCGACGGCCGACAGCCCCGGATGCGGCTGATAGCCGAGGCAGGCGGCGATCTCCGACTGCACGTCGAAGGACAGCCGCTCCTCCGCCTTGCCGGTGAGGAAATGCAGGTGGCAGCGAACGGCCCAGAGGAAATCGTCGGCCTTCTGGAACAGCTTGAACTCGTGGCGTGACAGGACGCCGCGCTTCACGAGTTCTTCCGGATCGCGGATGTTGTAGTAGTACTTGGCGATCCAGAAGAGCGTGTGCAGGTCGCGCAAGCCCCCCTTGCCCTCCTTGATGTTCGGCTCCACCAGATATCGCGTGTCGCCGGCCTTGCGGTGGCGCTCGTCGCGCTCGGCGAGCTTGGCGGCGATGAATTCCGGTCCCGTTCCGCGCATGATCTCGCGCTCGAAACGGACGGAGAGCTCGTCGAACAACGGCCGCGAACCGCACACGTAGCGCGCCTCGAGGATCGCGGTGCGGATCGTCATGTCGCTCTTGGACAGCGAGATGCAGTCCTCGATGCTGCGGGTGGCGTGGCCGACCTTGAAGCCCATGTCCCAGAGCAGGTAGAGCATGAACTCGATCGCCGGCTCGCTCCAGGGCTGCGGCCTGGGCGGCAGCAGGAACAGAAGGTCGATGTCGGAGCCCGGCGCCAGCGTGCCGCGGCCGTAGCCGCCGACGGCAGTCACCGTGATGCGGGCGGCCTCCGGCGCCATCGCCGCGCTGAAGACATGGTTCAGCGCGAAATCATGGACGATGGAGATGAGTTGGTCCTGCAGCCAGGAGAGGCGGCCGGCACAGGCGAGACCGCTGCCGTCGGCGAACAGCAGTTCCCGCGCCTGCTCCCGCCCCAGTTGATAGGCCTTCTTCAGTTCGGCCAGCAGCGCCTGGCGCATGCGGTCGCGCTGCTCGGCATTGGCGCTGGCGATGAATTCGCACTTTGCCCTCAGGGCGGTGACGTCGAGCAGGCCGGAATGGGCCGGTACCGTTACTTTGCTGTCCATGGAATGCGGCCGCCTGCTGCCTTTCTGCCTGTGGTCACCTCCCGGTGCCGAAGGGCTATAGCCCTTTTTGGACCGCGGCGACAGACTCTAGCGATCGCCGGCTTCCTTCTTCAATGCGTAGAGCGCCTCCAGCGCCTCCCGTGGCGACATGTCGTCCGGGCTCAGGCCCTTCAGCATCTCCTCCACCTTCGAAGCGTTGGCGTCCCTGGCCGCCTCCTCGCGCCGGACCGCCACCTGGAACAGCGGCAGGTCGTCGATCAGCTGGCTCGCCGGGTTCTTGCGGTCGGCGTCCTCCAGCTTGGCAAGTACGTCCTTCGCCCGGGCGACGACGGACGCAGGGAGCCCGGCGAGCCGCGCCACCTGGATGCCATAGGAGCGATCGGCGGCACCGGGGCCCACCTCGTGCAGGAAGATCACCTCGCCGTCCCACTCCTTCACCCGCATCGTGGCATTGGAAAGGCGGCCGAGCTTTTCGGAAAGCACCGTGAGCTCGTGAAAGTGGGTGGCGAACAGGCCGCGGCAGCGGTTGGCCTCGTGCAGGTGCTCGACCGCGGCCCAGGCGATCGACAGGCCGTCGAATGTGGCGGTCCCCCGGCCGATCTCGTCGAGGATCACGAGCGAATGCTCGGTCGCCTGGTTGAGGATCGCCGCCGTCTCGACCATCTCGACCATGAAGGTCGAGCGGCCGCGGGCGAGGTCGTCCGAGGCGCCGACGCGCGAGAACAGCCGGTCGACAATGCCGATATGGGCACTTTCGGCCGGGACGTAGGAGCCCATCTGCGCCAGGATGGCGATCAGCGCGTTCTGCCGCAGGAAGGTCGACTTGCCGCCCATGTTCGGGCCGGTCAGCAGCCAGATCGCCCCGTCTCCCTTGCCGCCTGCCGGAGAGAGGTCGCAGGCATTGGCGACGAAGGGATTGCCCGCCTGCCGGCGCAGCGCCTGCTCGACGACCGGATGACGGCCGCCCGCGATCGCAAACATCTTCGAGCGGTCGACGACCGGGCGGCAATAGGCCTGTTCCTCGGCAAGGACCGCAAGCCCCTGCGAGACATCGACGACGGACAAGGCGCGCGCGGCGGCCTTGACCGCATCGGCCTGCGCGACCACCGCTTCCGTGAGGATCTCGAATGCCGCGAGCTCGATCGCCAGCGCCCGGTCGGCGGCATTGGCGATCTTCGTCTCCAACTCCGACAGTACGGTGGTGGTGAAGCGCATCGCGCCCGCCATGGTCTGGCGGTGGATGAAGCGCGCCTTGGCCTCGTCGCCCTCGGTCAGCGCCGAAGCGTTCCCGGCCGAGACCTCGATGAAATAGCCGAGCACGTTGTTGTGCTTGATCTTCAGAGACTTGACGCCGGTCTCTTCGGCATATTGCAGCTGCAGGCCGGCGATGACCCGGCGCGACTGGTCACGCAGCGCCCTCATCTCGTCGAGCTCGGCGTCCGCGCCCTCGCGGATGAAGCCGCCGTCACGCTTCAGGAGCGGCAGCTCGTCGCCGAGCATCGAGGCAAGCCGTTCGACCAGGTCCGCCGGCAGGGCCTCGATATCCCTGCGGGCGGCTGCCAGTTCACCCTCCAGATCCTGTGCCGCCATCATGCCGGCGACCGCCGAGGCTGCCCGCAGGCCCTGCAGCAGGGCGCCGAGGTCGCGCGGGCCGCCGCGGCCGAGCGCCAGCCGGGAGAGCGCACGCGGCATGTCCGGCAGAAGCTTCAGCGCATCGCGCAGATCGGAGGCGAAGGACGGCCGGGCGGCAAGGGCGGCAATCGAATCCAGGCGCTCGTTGACCGGCTCCGGGTCGGTCAACGGCGACATCAGCCGCTCGGCCAGAAGCCGCGCGCCACCGCCCGTCACCGTCCGGTCGATCGCCTTCAGCAGCGTGCCGCTCTTCTCGCCCGACAGCGTGCGCACCAGCTCGAGGTTGGCGCGCGTCGCCGGATCGATGAACAGGGTCGAGGCCGCGCTCTCGCGCTCGGGCAGCCCGAGCGGCGGGCGCTCGGCGATCTGCGTCTTCTCGACATAGGCGATCGCGGCCGAGGCCGCCGAGAGCTCGGCGCGCGAGAAGGTGCCGAAGCCGTCGAGCGTGCCGACGTCGAAGTAGCGCGCGATCCGGCCCTCCGCCGTCGCGCTGTCGAACAGCACCGCCGGCTGGGGAACGACGACCCTGCCCAACACGTCGACGACGGGGCGGAATTCGGGATCGTGGAACAGCGTGTCGGGCACGATCAGTTCGCGCGGCTCGATGCGCAGGATATCCGCCAGCAGCCGCTGCCCGGTCGTCTCGGCCAGCCGGAAGACGCCGGTGGAGATGTCGATCCAGGCGAGCGCCAGTGCCGGCTCGGCGCCGCCGCGGATGCGCGACAGCGTCATCAGGTAATTGGCGTCGGACGGCGAGAGCAGCTTTTCCTCGGTCAGCGTTCCCGGCGTGACGAGACGGACGACGTCGCGGCGGACGACCGACTTCGAGCCGCGCTTCTTCGCCTCTGCGGGATCCTCGACCTGCTCGCAGACGGCGACGCGGAAACCGAGCGCGATCAGCTTCTGCAGGTAGTCGTCGGCGGCATGGATCGGCACGCCGCACATCGGGATGTCCTGTCCCAGGTGCTGGCCGCGCTTGGTCAAGGTGATGCCGAGCGCACGCGAGGCGTCCGCAGCGTCCTGGAAGAACAGCTCGTAGAAATCGCCCATGCGATAGAACAGCAGGCTATCGGGATTGTTGGCCTTGATCTCGATATACTGTTCCATCATCGGCGTCGCCGATGCACGGCTCGCCACGCTGGCAAGTTCGGAGGTCGTCAATATGTCGCCGGGGCGCACGATCTGGTCGTTCACGGAAAAGCTGTTCATCCCAAAAAAGAGGTGTCACCCTATCCGCCTGTCGCTATAGAAGACAACACCTCAAGGGGACGCAGGGCCTGCTGCCCACAAGAGGTTGGCCCGGAATGCATTGGGGGAGACAGATGGCGGAGACAGGCAAGACGAAGCGGGCGGTCGCAAGCGTGACCGATCAGGAAGCGCTGGATTTCCACGCGCAAGGACGTCCCGGGAAACTCGAGATCACGCCGACCAAGCCGATGGCGACGCAGCGCGACCTGTCGCTCGCCTATTCGCCCGGCGTGGCCGTCCCCGTCAAGGCGATCGCGGAGGACCCTTCCCGCGCCTACGACTACACCTCGCGCGGCAACATGGTCGCCGTCATCTCCAACGGCACGGCGATCCTGGGTCTCGGCAATCTCGGCGCGCTCGCCTCCAAGCCGGTGATGGAGGGCAAGGCCGTGCTCTTCAAGCGCTTCGCCGACGTCGACAGCATCGATCTCGAGGTCGACACCGAGAACGTCGACGAGTTCATCAACTGCGTGCGCTACCTCGGCCCGTCCTTCGGCGGCATCAATCTCGAAGACATCAAGGCGCCGGACTGCTTCATCATCGAGCAGCGCCTGCGCGAACTGATGGACATCCCCGTCTTCCACGACGACCAGCACGGCACCGCCATCATCGCGGCAGCCGGACTGATCAACGCACTGACGCTGACCGGCCGCGACTTCAAGACGACCAAGCTCGTCTGCAACGGCGCGGGCGCTGCGGCGATCGCCTGTATCGAACTGATCAAGTCGATGGGCTTCAACCCGGAAAACGTCATCCTCTGCGATACCAAGGGCGTCATCTACCAGGGGCGCGAGGAGGGCATGAACCAGTGGAAGTCGGCCCATGCGGTCAAGACCGACCGGCGCAGCCTCAAGGACGCGCTCGACGGCGCCGACGTATTCTTCGGCCTTTCTGCCAAGGGCGCGCTGACAGCCGAGATGGTGCGCTCGATGGCGGCGCATCCGATCATCTTCGCCATGGCCAATCCGGACCCCGAAATCACCCCGGAGGAAGTCGCCCGCATCCGTGACGACGCGATCGTCGCCACCGGCCGCTCGGACTATCCGAACCAGGTCAACAACGTCCTCGGCTTTCCCTACATCTTCCGCGGCGCGCTCGACGTGCGCGCGACCACGATCAACGACGCGATGAAGATCGCAGCCGCCGAGGCGCTGGCGAACCTCGCCAAGGAGGACGTACCGGACGACGTCGCGGCTGCCTACCAGGGCAACCGGCCCCGCTTCGGCGCGCAGTACATCATTCCCGTCCCCTTCGACCCGCGGCTGATCTCGGCCATCCCGGTCGCCGTGGCGAGGGCCGCGATGGACACCGGCGTCGCCCGGCGGCCGCTGCTCGATCTCGACGCCTATGCGCGCGAACTGAAGGCGCGGCGCGACCCGATCGCCTCGACGCTGCAGAGCATCTACGCGCGGGTCCGCCGGCACCCGAAGCGGGTGGTCTTCGCCGAGGGCGAGGAAGAGCAGATGATGCGAGCCGCCGTCTCCTATGCCAACCAGCAACTCGGCACCGCCATCCTGGTCGGGCGCGAGGAGCGCATGCGCGAGACCGCCGAACGTGCCGGCATCGATCTCGACAGGCCCGGCATCGAACTCCTGAACGCCCGCATTTCCAGACGCAACGACGCCTATACCGACTATCTCTATGCCCGCATCCAGCGTAACGGCTACCTGTTCCGGGACGCCCAGCGCCTGATCAACAACGACCGCAACCATTTTGCCGCCTGCATGGTCGCGCTCGGCGACGCGGATGCGATGGTCACGGGCCTGACGCGCAACTACTCGACCGCGCTGGAGGACGTGCGGCGCTGCATCGATGCCAAGCCGGGTCACCGGGTGATCGGCGCTTCGCTGACGCTCTGCCGCGGCCGCACCGTGCTCGTCGCCGATACCGCGGTGCACGACATGCCGAATGCGGAGGAACTGGCCGACATCGCAGAGGAGGCCGCCGGCCTCGCCCGCCGCCTCGGCTACGAGCCGCGCGTGGCGATGCTCGCCTATTCGACCTTCGGCAACCCTACCGGCGAACGCTCCGAGCGGGTGCGCGAGGCGGTGAAGATCCTTGACAAGCGGCGCGTCGACTTCGAGTATGACGGCGAGATGGCCGCCGACGTGGCGCTCAATCCGAAGATCATGGAGCAATATCCGTTCTGCCGTCTCTCCGCCCCCGGCAACGTGCTGGTCATGCCCGCCTTCCACTCGGCGGCCATCTCGACCAAGATGCTGCAGGAACTCGGCGGCTCGACGGTGATCGGCCCGCTGCTGGTCGGCCTCGACAAGTCGGTGCAGATCGTCTCGATGGGCGCCAAGGACTCAGACATCGTCAACATGGCGGCGCTGGCGGCGTATAACGCGGGGGTTTGAGACACAGGTCCTTCGCCGTATCCGGCGAGGGACCTCCCCCCCGACTGCGTCTCAGCTGGCGAACCGCCCAGCGTCCGCACCGTAATAATTGATGTAGCGGCCCGAGATGCAGCCGATCGGCAGGACGATCAGGACATCGGTGGTGCGGAAGGCGTGATCGACGACGGCGCCGTCGCCGATCATCGCGCCGAGCCGCAGATAGCCCTTGACCAGCGGCGGCATGGCGGCGAGCGCGCGCCGGGCGTTGACCGCCTCGCTCGGCATCAGGTCCATGGTGCGATACTGATCCGGATGCGCCCTGACCATCCAATCCCCGCCCGCAAGGGCGTTCTGGTGCAGGAAGGACAGCGCCAGCGCATGCTCCTCGGGGACGACGCCGCCGAAGGAGGCGCAGCCGAACATGGCCTGGACGCCATGCTTCAGCGCATAGGCCCAGGCGCCCTGCCAGAGCAGCTCGACCGTGCGCTTGGTGCGGTATTGCGGCAGGACGCAGGAGCGACCAAGCTCCATGAAGCGCTTGTCCGGATGGCGCGCAATCATCGTCTCGACGTCGAACTCCGATTGCGAGTAGAAGCCGCCCGACCCCCTCGCCACCTCCTGCCGCAGCAGGCGGTAGGTGCCGACGATCTGCTCTTCCGGGTCGCCCTCGATCGCGGTATCGAGCACGAGCAAGTGGTCGCAGACCATGTCCCAGGCGTCGATGTCGCGCCGGCGGCGCATCGCGTCGGGAGCGGTCTGAGCGTTCATCTCCTCGACGAAGACGCGGTAGCGGACGGCCTGGGCGGCATCGATCTCGCTGTTCTTCAGGGCCAGGCGCGTCTCAAGCGTGCCGATCCGGCCGAGCACCTCGGCAGACTTGCGTACGGGAAGCTGGCACGTCGGCGGTACGGTTTCGGTCACCACGTTGGGCTCTGCGATCTCCACGGTCATGGGCCACCTTCCTGCGTTGATTTGCGCGTCTTTAAACACGAATCTGCAACAGGATGGTGACATCCACGCGACCGGGACCATAGGGCCGCAAACACCCACGGGCAAGCAGATGCGGGCCACAATCAGGGGCGGTGGCGAATTAGTTTATGACACGCGCGGCCGTCAGCCGGGAGATCTCCGAAAGCAGCGCCGGCGGCTCTGCCGGCTTGACCATGACGCAGGCGGCGCCGCAGGCGATCAATTCCTGGTGAAGTGCCGCACGCCGGTCGGCGGTCAGCACGATGACCGGCACCGCCCCCTCCCCGGAAGCGATCGCGCGGATGACGTCCCGCCCCTCGCCCCCCGGCATGCCGACGTCGGTGATGATCATGTCCGGCCGGGCCCTGCCCTCACCGAGTGCCGTCAGCAGCGCCGGGAAATCCTCGACGAGCTCGACCTCGAAGCCCGCCTTCGAGAGCATCGAACGCACCAGCATGGCATTGATCGGGTCGTCCTCCGCCAGCAGCACCCGGCCGGCTCGCCGTTCCGGTTCGGGAGGCAGCTCGTCCGCCGGCGGCTCGCTCAGGACCGGGCGGTTGTCGTTGATGGCGTCGCGGATCTCGATGCCCTTCATGCGCCCGCGCAGGACCTCCACCAGCGAGCGTTCGCGCAAGGGGCGGATCAGCCAGGCGTCATACCCCTCGCCGTTGCCGATCGCCCGGCCTGTGCGCTCCTCCGGATTGACGAGATAGACACGGCGGATGCGGGGATCGGCGAAAGCCGGCAGGTGCAGCAGCTCGCGCCGAAAATCGCCTGAGAGCCTGTTGTCGACGATGATGTCGGTCAGCGGGAAGGCAACCGCGCCCTGGGTGATCTCCAGCGCCTCGTTTACCTCGGCGACGTGGCGGCAGGTGCCGCCGAGCGTCTCGATGGTCCGCTTCAGGGCCTTCGAGACCGGCCCTTCCGGCGCGAACAGGAAGACGGCCGAACCGCGCAGCGGCCCGGAGCGGCCGGTGACGGGCGCAAGCGTGGGTGCTGCCGGCATCCGGATAGTGAAGATGGAGCCGCGGCCGAGTTCGCTTGCAAGCGTCAGCGCGCCGCCGGCCTCGCGCAGGATGCGCGCCGAAATCGCGAGCCCGAGTCCGGCGCCGCCGCGGCGCTGCGAGACGCCACCCGCCTGTTCGAAGGCCTCGAACACGCGCGCCTGCTCCTCCGCCGTCATGCCGGGACCGGTGTCTGCAATGGTGACGACGATATGGTCGCCCTCGAGCGTCGTCTCGAGGTAGACACCGCCTGCGGGGGTGAACTTCACTGCGTTGCCGATGACGTTGTAGAGCACCTGCCTGAGCCGCGGTGCGTCGAAGAGCATGACGGCGGGCACGTCGGCGGAGACGAAGGAGCCGATCTCGATGCCCTTCTCGTGGGCGCGGGGCGACAGCATCTCGACGACGCTTTCCAGAAGCGGTCGCACCGGCTCCTCGCAGGGGCGTAGCTGGAACCGGCCCGCCTCGATCGTGGAAAAGTCGAGCAGGTCGTCGACGAGCTGCACCAGCGCGTGGCCGGACTGACGGATGCCGGCGAGGTAATTCTTCTGCTCGGCGGTCAGCCGCGTCTGGCCGATGAGGTGCGACATGCCGAGGATGCCCGACAGCGGCGTGCGGATTTCATGGCTGACGGTGGCGAGCAGGCGGGATTTCGTCTCGCTCTCCATCTCCGCCCTGCGACGGGCGATCTCGCGCTCGTTCTCCGCCCGGCGTTCCTCGGTGACGTCGCGGGCGATGCTGTGGATCACCAGTTCTCCGGTCGCCGGGTCCCGGATGGTGATGTCGTGCCAGGCATAGATGCGCACACCGCCCGGCGTCGCGATCTCGACATCGTAGTGATAGGGCAGCGCCTGCGAGCGGAAATCCAGCCCGATCTCACTGCAGGACAACCCCCTCGGGTCGATGATGCCGACGAGATCGCTGATCACGGCATTGGCGCGGAGGATCCTGCCGTCCAGCGAGCGCACCATGACGATATCGCGCAGGATGTCGTGGATCGCCGACGTCACCGCCGCCGTCTCGTTCTGCTCCCAGTAGCGGTCGTGGCTATGCTCGGCGTGGCGGCCGTTTCGCTGTGCGCTCTGCACTCCGTGCCGGACCAGCAGGATCGAGCCGGCGATCCCGATCGTTCCGAGGCCGAATGCCGCGATGTGGAAATCCTGGAGGATGCCGGTGACCAGGACCAGCCCGGCCGAGAGCAATGTCAGGCCGGCGACGATCGCCGAGGTGAACGCCTGGTCGAAGGGCGCCTGCCCCGCGGCAGCGGCCGGAGACCGGGCCGCCGCGCGCGCACCGTCCCCCGGCTCGCCGCCCTCGTTGCGCGGCGCTCCCCCGTCCTCGTGCGGCTCGTGCGCGAATTCCGCCCGGAGCCTGCCCTGGAGCTTGGCTGGTTCGCTCATGAGGCGCAGATAGCACGCCAAGCGTTCAGAACCGCTTCAGCAAACCGCTTGCATTTTAACGATCGGCCGGCGCCTTGCGCCGGCGCACCAGCAACAGCTCGTCCAGCAGGATGAGGCCGGCACCGATGGTGATGAAGCTGTCGGCGAGGTTGAAGACGGCGAACGACCAGGTCGAGGTGTAGAACAGCACGTAGTCGATCACGTATCCGTACAGGAAGCGGTCGATGAGATTGCCGATCGCGCCGGCGAAGATCAGCGCATAGCCCGCATGCGCCACGCCCCTCGCCTTCGGCGTCTGCCACCAGAGCCAGCTGACGAAGGCAACGACTACGAGGCGCAGGCCGACGATGAACCAGTCCTCCATGCCCGACAGCATGGAGAACGCGACGCCGTAATTATAGGTGCGATAGAGCGCCAGCATCGGCACGACATGCACCGCCTGCTGGAACGGCAGCCAGGCCTCGACCGCGAATTTCACGAGCTGGTCGACCAGCACCGCAAGCACGATGAAGACGGCGACCGGGACCGGCCTGGAAAACAGCGGGATGCGATCGTTCATTCGGAGCCGTCCAGGGACAGGAGGTGGCGGCGGGCCTCGAACAGCATGATGCCGGTCGCGATCGCCAGGTTGAGGCTGTCGGCGCGGCCGGCCTGGGGAATTCGCGCGAGCGCGTCAGCTGCGTGCGCCAGCTCGTCTGGAATGCCGGCCTGCTCGTTGCCCATCAGGAGGACGACCGGCCGCCCCTTGTAGTCGATCGTGCGGTAGTCGACGGCGCCGGCCAGGTGCGTGGCGACGAGCTTCACGCCCGCCTCCTTCTTCCAGCGCAGGAAATCGGCCACGGACGCCCTGGTGACCGGCATGGCGAAGACGGATCCCATCGTCGCCCGGACCGTTTCCAGCGAGAACGGATCGGTGGTGTCGCCGACGAGGATGACGCCCGAAGCGCCGGCCGCGTCGGCGGTGCGGATGATGGTGCCGAGGTTTCCGGGGTCGCGGACGCGATCGAGCGCCACGTAGGTCTCGCCGGCGTCCGGGCGCAGGTCCTTCAGCGGCGTGTAGCGCTGCTCGAAGACGCCCACCACCATCTGCGGATTGTCGCGCCGGGTGATCGCCGACATCACCTTCTCGCTGACCTCCAGCACCAGTCCGCCCCTGGCAAACGTCTTCGCGGCGACCTGCTCCACCTGCGGCTTGCCCTTGGCGGCCTTGGCATAAACCAGCGTGCGGATGGCCCAGCCGAGCTCGAGCGCGTCGATCACGAGCTTGAGCCCCTCGGCCATGAACGTCTTCGTCTCGTCGCGCGTCTTCTTCTGGGCGAGCGCCTTGATGTCCTTGACGATCGGATTGGCGAGGCTCGTCACCTCCTTGACCTGGCCCACGCGGTGCGGGCCCCTGTCGTTTTCGTGACGCTCGCTCATCAGGAAGTCCACCGGCTGAAAAGGGACGTGGAAAGGGCGCGGCCGGGCACGCTGCCGTCGAGGCCGCCCTCGCGGATGACCAGTTCACCGGATTCGACCAGTCCGCCGCGGCCGCGCATGGTCTCGCGCACCAGTTCGTGGATCGAATAGAAGCTCGCCCGGATGGAATAGGCCGTCAGCACCAGGGCCGCATCCTTCGGCGACAGGATCTCCCGGCAGATGTCGAGCATCAGCGGCAGGCCCTCGAACAGCTGCCAGACCTCGCCGTTCGGGCCACGGCCGAATTTCGGAGGATCGGCGAGGATGATGTCATAGCGGCTGCCGCGCCGCTCCTCGCGCAGGATGAACTTCATCGCATCCTCGCAGATCCAGCGGATCGGCAGCTTCTCGCCGCGGCCAAGCGCCTGGTTCTCGCGCGCCCAGCCGATCGCCTTCTTCGAGGCGTCGACATGGGTGACCTCGGCGCCGGCGCCGGCGGCCACCAGCGAGGCGACGCCGGTATAACCAAAGAGGTTCAGCACCTTCAGCGGCCTGCCGGAGGCCTCGATCCGCGCCTTCATCCAGCTCCAGTGGGCCAGTTGCTCGGGAAAGACGCCGACATGGCGGAAGGCGGTGAAACGGCCGTAAAAATCGGTTTCCAGCAGCCGCATCGGCCAGGTTTCGCCAAGCGCCGCGCCGGGAAAGCGCCAGCGCCCCATGCCGTCCTCGTCGGTATCGCCGGTGAAGACGGCATCCGCCCGGTCCCAGACATGCGCCGGCAGGCTGCGCGGCCACAGGGCCTGCGCTTCGGGCCGAACGATCCGGTAGGGCCCGTATTGCTCGAGCTTTTCGCCGGCGCCGCTGTCGATCAGCCGGTAGTCGTCAGTACCGGCCGTCTCGAGGATGACCGGAACCCGCTCGGCCGGCTTTTCGCCGGCATGTACCCTGACCGGACGCGGCGGCTCGGAGGGCTGTTCAGCCACCTTTTGCGGGCGGGTGCGTGCTGTGTCGGCCGCGACGCTGCGTGCCTTTGCAGGAGACCGCGCCGCCGCACCCGGATGCTTCGGGCCGCCCTTCGCATCCGGCTTGGCAGCGGCCTTGGCAGCCGGCCGGACGCGATCGCCTGCGCGCGCCGCTCCCGTTGCAGCGGGGCCCTTCTTCTGCCGGCGGTTTCTGTCCTTCACGTCGCGGTCCGTCTGGTTCTTTTTCTGGAAAGCGGACGCAGATCCGCGGGAAAGCGAGACCAAATAGCACCCCTCTCCCACTTGGCAAAGCGCTTTCCGATCTGCGATAAACCAAGCGAGCGGTTCAGGAGGAGAAACGCCATGGACTTGACAGGTGAGGAGCGCATCGCCGCCCCGCGCGAGGCCGTCTGGGCCGCGCTGAACGACCCGGAGACGCTGAAGGCCTGCATTCCCGGATGCCAGTCGCTGACCCAGACGTCGCCGACCGAACTCGAGGCCACCGTCAAGATCAAGATCGGGCCGGTCTCCGCCACCTTCAAGGGCGAGGTGACGCTGTCGAACCTCAATCCGCCGGAAAGCTACACGATCGCGGGTGAAGGCAAGGGCGGCATTGCCGGCTTCGCCAGGGGCGGGGCGGATGTGAAGCTGACCGACGAGGGCGCCGAGACGCTGCTGGCCTACACGGTCCGCGCCGAGATCGGCGGCAAGCTGGCCCAGCTCGGCTCCCGCCTGATCGATTCCACCTCGAAGAAGCTCGCCGCGCAGTTCTTCGCCGACCTCGGCACCCGGCTGAACGGCGGCGTCGCGTAGGGGACTCGTCGGAAAAGGGGCGGTGGCGGGCACAGAGTGTGCGGCGGTGGCACAACGCCGCGTCTGGCTTCGGCTTCCTACTTCGGCGCCGCCAACGCGGCCTGCGAAGCGGGCTGTGTCTGCGACGCCAGCGTTTCGGCGCGGGCCTTCTGCTTGTCGGCCTCGGTGTGCCACTTGACCGCCTCGGTCGCCTCGACGCGGGCGCGCTTGCGGTACTTGTGCTGGCTGATCCAGGTGGCGACGGCGCCGATGATCATGCCGAGCAGCAGCGCCAGGAAGAGGAAGACGAAGAAGGGCGCGGTCAGCGACAGGACCGAATCGTCCGGCCGGAACGGGTTCAGCGCCATGCGGACCGGCTGACGGTTGGCGACCGAGAGCACGACGAGCACGATCGCGACCGGCACCAGCACGACGATGTTGACAACTTTTCTGACCATGGGGCCGCCTCCCGCATACGGAACTGTCGATGGACCGCGGCGCGACGCCGACATCAATCGGCGTCGTCATCCACGTGATTGGGGTTGAGCCGCTCGCGCAGTTCCTTGCCGGTCTTGAAGAAGGGTACCCACTTCTCCTCGACGAAGACGCTGTCGCCGGTGCGCGGGTTGCGGCCGGAACGCGACGGGCGGTTCTTGACCGAAAAGGCACCGAAGCCGCGCAGCTCGACCCGGTTGCCGGCGGCGAGCGCATCGGAAATCTCGTCCAGCACCGCGTTGACGATGTTCTCCACGTCACGGTGATAGAGATGCGGATTGCGAGCGGCGACGATCTGTACCAATTCTGACTTGATCACTGTTGTCCCCTCAAAACGCGTGTCTTTTCAATCACGTCCAACCTGCCAAACAGAGACAAGACCGTCAAGGAACAACTTTTCGCCCCCGAGCTTTTCGATTGCCTCGGACGGGCCGACGTCGAGTCCGAGCAGACCCTTCAGCAGGTCGGCAGAATCGATGCCGATGCCGAACAGGCCCGAGCGCCGCGGCGGCTCGTAGTCGACGACGGAAAGGCGGCGGCTGACGTCGCGCGTCTCGAGATAGTCGCGGATCTCGTCGTCGCCGCCGAGCTTGTCGACGAGCTTGGCCTGCAGCGCCTGCCGGCCGGTATAGATGCTGCCGTCGGCCAGCCGCAGCACCTCTTCGCGCGGCAGCTTGCGGCGATCGGCGACGAGATCGACGAACCAGGCGAAGCTGTCGTCGACCATGCGGCGGATCATCGCCCTGGCCTCCTCGCTCGCCGGATGGAACGGAGAGGGCTCGGCCTTCAGAGGCGCCGACTTCACCTCGTCCAGCGAGACGCCGAGCTTGTCCATCAGCGGCTTGATCTGCGGATACTGGAAGATCACGCCGATCGAGCCGGTGATCGAGCTCTCGCCGGCGATGATCGTGTCGCCGGCGGTGGCGATCATGTAGCCGGCGGAGGCGGCAAGCGTGCGCACGTCGGCAACGACCGGCTTCTTTTCCGCCACCTTGCGCAGCGCCTTGAAGATGACCTCGCCGCCATAGGTCGTCCCGCCCGGCGAGGTGATGGATACCACAAGCGCCTTGACGCGGTCGTTCCGCTCGATCCGCTCCAGCCGCTCCAGCAGCTCGGTGTCGTCCTGGATGACGCCGCTGATCTTCACCCGGGCGATGTGGCTCTGGCCGGCGCCGGTTTCCCAGTTGACAGCCACCGCCACGAAGGCCGCGGCCGCCACGAGCAGAACGGCGGCGACCCGCCAGAAAGTGAGCTTGCGGCGCAATTGCCGGCGATCGGCTATGGCGGACTGATCCATCTGCAAATTCCCCGTGCGGTAATTTTTCGTGGCCGACGGCGAAGGCGCCATTTGCCAAATGCCTCATCGATATGGCATTAGCCGGGCAGATGGCAAATCATTCGCATCAAATTTAACACATCCATTGTTTCCTCTGGAATAATTGCCATATGGGGCGCGTTACTATGGTTCGGGGCACAGGCGATTGCCGGCACGGGCCTTGGGGCCGCAGACATCGAACAAGGCCAATGCTGACAACAGTCGCAGAGACGCATCACGCTGGACAGCCGGAGGGCCGCATGACGGAGGCATACCGTCGGGCGGCACGTCATTCGGCGCGCGTGCGCGTGCTGAAGATCGCACTGCCCGTGATCGGCCTCTTCATCGCGGCAGTCTTCGCCGTCGTCTCCATCGTCAGCACCTATCTTCCCGACGAGCTCGACGTCGAAAGCGCCACGATCGAGGACGGCAAGGTGGTGATGAAGAATCCCGCCATCGCCGGCCGCAACCGGGACGGCATCAGCTACTCGATGAAGGCCGATCGGGCGCTGCAGGACATGAAGAACCCGGACATCATCCAGCTGGAAAACATCAAGGCGCAGATGCCGGTCAACGAGAAGATGATCGCGCAGGTCGATGCCGTCACCGGTATCTACGACCGCGGCCGCAATATCCTCGACATGACCGCGCCCTTCACCATTCGCCTCAATACCGGCCTCGAGGCCGCCTTCCGCGATGCCCATCTCGACATCAACGGCGGCCGCATGTCGACCCAGCAGCCCGTCACCATCCAGTCCAAGGAAGCTTCGATTGTTGCGCAGTCGCTGCGAATGACGGATAAAGGGCGAACCGTCGTCTTCGAGGGAGACGTCGTCGTCAATGTCGATCCCGCCGCTATCCGCAACAGAGAGAAGTAGGGCCACGATGTCCGCATTTTCTGAACCCGCGCAAAGACATGCCATCCTGCCGCTTCTCGCAGCCGGCCTCCTGCTGGCCGCAACGACCGCCGGCGCGCAGGAAACGAAGAGCCAGCTGAAGGGGCTTCAGCTGTCCAACGACCAGCCGATCCAGATCCAGAGCGACAAGCTTGAGATCCAGCAGCAGTCCAACACCGCCCAGTTCACCGGCAACGTCAAGGTCGTACAGGGCACCACGACCCTGCAGGCCGGCAGCATGGTGGTGCACTACACAGCCCAGAGCGGCGGCTCGATCTCGAGCGGCGATGCCGACATCGAGAAGATCGAGGTTGCCGACAAGGTGCTCCTCCAGTCGGGCACGCAGGAAGCCACCGCCGATACCGGCACCTTCAACCTCATCGACGAGGTGTTCGTGCTGAAGGGCGACAAGGTGGTGCTCTCGGAGGGCAAGAACGTGTTCGTCGGCTGCCAGCTCACCGTGCTGATGCGCACGGGCGAAGCCAAGCTCGATGCCTGCGGCGGCAGGGTCATGATACAGCTCGATCCCAAGTCCCGCAAAACCACGAACTGACAACGCCCGTGTCCCTTGTTTCCCTCTCCCGCATGTCGCGCCGCGTCAAGAAGGCCGAGCCGCTGATCCGGCGCACGGCCGACACGTCGCGCTATGAAGGCACCCTGATCGCCCGCAACCTGACGAAAAGCTATGGCGGCAGGCGCGTGGTCAACGGCGTGTCGCTCGTCGTGCGGAGAGGCGAGGCGGTGGGGCTGCTCGGTCCCAACGGTGCCGGCAAGACGACCTGTTTCTACATGATCACCGGGCTCGTGCCGGTGGACGAGGGAACGATCGAGCTCAACGGCAACGACGTCACGACCATGCCGATGTACCGCCGCGCCCGTCTCGGCGTCGGCTACCTGCCGCAGGAAGCCTCGATCTTCCGCGGGCTGACGGTGGAACAGAACATTCGCGCCGTCCTCGAGGTGCACGACCGCGACCGGGCGCGCCGCGAGCGCAAGCTCGACAGCCTGCTTGCCGAATTTTCGATCTCGCATCTGCGCAAATCGGCGGCGATCGCCCTTTCGGGCGGCGAACGCCGCCGGCTCGAGATCGCCCGTGCGCTCGCCACCGACCCGACCTTCATGCTGCTCGACGAGCCCTTCGCCGGCGTCGATCCGATCTCCGTCGCCGATATCCAGGCGCTGGTGCGCCACCTGACGTCGCGCGGCATCGGCGTGCTGATCACCGACCACAATGTTCGCGAGACGCTGGGCCTGATCGACCGCGCCTACATCATCCATGCCGGCGAAGTGCTGACCCACGGCCGCGCCAACGACATCGTCGCCAATCCCGACGTGCGCCGCCTCTATCTGGGCGACAATTTCAGCCTTTAGGCTTTCGGCTTCCTTTTCACGGGTTTTCGCCGCACTACCGGATTTCCACGGGTGGCGTCGACAAGCCTCGCGCAAAAGCAGGCCATGCCGCGACAATTTCGCGCTTCCGCCGCCGCGGAGGCGACGAAATTCACCTTATCGCGCAACGGCTGCTTGACCAAATCCGATAAAAAAGCAATTTTTGGGCCAGCCTGAAATTCCGGGTGGGACCTGAGGTCCGCCGACCCGGAACCAACACCGCGGCACGGCCCTTCCGGGACCGGTTTTGGAAGGGCGGCTGGGTGTATGCTGCACCGCGCAGCCCTTGGAGGGCGCTCAGAGGCGGCAACAGAATTGTGAACTGCGCATCGTCCGTTGCGGAGATCGGCACCGATTTCTGCAGAGGAGAGCGCTTGCGTGCGGCGTCCTTGTTGACTTTCGAGCGACATGTGGCGACGTCAGGGAGTATGAGCGTCCGCATGGCACTCGCAGCCAGCCTTCTTCTACGGCAAAGCCAGTCTCTGGTGATGACGCCGCAACTGATGCAGTCGATCCAGTTGCTGCAGATGACGCATCTGGAGTTGACGCAGTTCATCGAGAACGAGGTCGAGCGCAATCCCCTGCTTGAACTCGTGTCCGGCGACGACGCCGCCCGCGGCAGCGATGTCACCCATGCCGAGAGCGATTATTACTCCGTCAACGAGGAGCGCCCTGCGGCAAGCGGCGAGCCAGCCGCGGACGGCTATGCCGGCGACCTCTACGATTCGGCGACGGCGGGCCGGACCGAAGCCATGGCGGAATCCTTCGATACCAGCATGGAGAACGTGTTCCCCGACGATGCCGGCCCGAAGACGGCGGACGCGCCGGAACTGCTCGGGCAGTGGAAGTCGATGCCGGGTGCGGGAGACGGCGACGGCGAAGGCTACGATCTCAACGAGTTCATCGCCGGGCGCACCACTTTGCGCGACCACCTCGAGGCCCAGGTTCCGTTTTCGCTCACCGCTGCCGTCGACCGGCTGATCGCCGGGCACCTGATCGACCAGCTGGACGAGGCCGGCTACCTGAGTTCGAACCTTGCGGAGACCGCGCTGAAGCTCGGAAAGCCGCTGCAGGACGTCGAGCGCGTGCTCGATACGCTGCAGCAGTTCGATCCTCCCGGCGTCTTCGCGCGCACGCTTGCCGAATGCCTTGCGATCCAGCTTCGCGCCCGCGACCGCTTCGATCCGGCGATGGCGGCGCTGATCGGCAATCTCGAGCTTCTCGCCCGCCGCGACTTCGCGGCATTGAAGCGCCTGTGCGGCGTCGACGAGGAAGACCTGATCGACATGCTGGCGGAGATCCGCAAGCTCGATCCGAAGCCGGGGACGCGCTTCCAGGCGGGTGTCAGCGAATCCGTCGTTCCCGACATCGTCGTGCGGACGGCGCCGGACGGAAGCTGGATCGTCGAGCTCAATCCCGAGACGCTGCCGCGCGTCCTGGTCAACAATGAATACTATGCCTCCGTCTCGCGCCGGTCCGACCGGGCGAGCGACGACCAGGCCTTTCTCAACGAATGCCTGCAGAACGCCAACTGGCTGACCCGGAGCCTGGACCAGCGGGCCAAGACGATCATGAAGGTGGCGACCGAGATCGTCCGCCTGCAGGACGCCTTCCTGATGCACGGCGTGGACCACCTGCGGCCGCTCAACCTGAAGACGGTCGCCGACGCCATCAAGATGCACGAATCGACCGTCAGCCGCGTGACGTCGAACAAGTACATGCTGACGCCCCGTGGCCTGTTCGAGCTGAAATACTTCTTCACCGTGTCCATCGGCGCCTCCGGCGGCGGCGAGTCGCATTCGGCGGAATCGGTGCGCCACCGGATCCGCACGATGATCGCCCAGGAGACGCCGGAAGAAATCCTTTCCGACGACGACATCGTGGATATCCTCAAGAAGGGCGGCGTGGACATCGCCCGTCGGACGGTCGCGAAATACCGCGAAGCGATGAACATCCCCTCCTCCGTCCAGCGCCGGCGGGAGAAGCGGGCGCTGGCCAAGGCTGCCGGATTCTGACGCCTGCGGCGACCGCGCCACAATTCCTCCTGCCGAACAAATCGACGTGAAGGTCCGCGCAGGGCCTTCACCGTCAGCTCACACATTCGTGGCTGGCTAAGGGTGCCGGCCGGCACCGCAGAAGGTCGATGTAAACCAAGGTGTTAACGCAACCTGCGGGCTCACTCCTGCCGCGGCGGCAAAGATCGGCACCGGCCGATGGATCCAATTTTCGTTTGCGCCGTTGTCATTGATGGCGAGAATGTGTCCGGCCTGTTCCGGCCGGTGCTGTTGACTCTCGGGAAAGGAAGGGATAGATGCCCGCCCCAATTCCAGCGAGAAGACAGGCCGGATCTGGTATGCCCGTTTTCCCCGGTACGACAGGCGATAATATGGTGCTCGCGTGAAGTGCTTGGATGACGGGTCCGGTTGGAATAGACTGTGACACGCAAATCACAATCTGAGAGGAAGCTCCATGAGTGTGCGTGTATCCGGCAAACATATGGAAATCGGCGATGCTTTCCGGCTGCGAATTGAAGAGCAGATCGGGGCGGCCGTCACCAAGTATTTCGATGGAGGATATTCGAGCCAGGTCACCGTGGAAAAATCCGGTTCGCGATTCAGCGCCGACTGCAAGGTACACCTCGACACGGGTGCCGCCCTGCAGGCAAACGGTGAGGCGAACGATCCGATTATCGCGTTCGACGCGGCTTCCGATCGGATCGAGAAGCGCCTCCGCCGCTACAAGCGCAAGCTCAAGGACCACCACAACGGAAACGGCCATGACGCCTATGCGGAAGTCGCCTACGCCGTCGTGGATGCCATACCGGACGACACGGATGAACTTCCGGCCGACTACGCGCCGACGATCGTTGCGGAAAGCACGAAGAAGCTGAAGACCATGTCCGTTGCGAGCGCCGTCATGGCGCTCGACATGACGGACGAACCGGTTCTGCTCTTCCGCAGCGTCGGGCAGGAGCAACTCAACATCGTCTACAGACGAAACGACGGAAATATTGGCTGGATAGATGCAGCCAATATCAAAGGCTAAAGTGGCAGGGGAAAGCGTCCGGGGGCTGGGCGCTTTCCGCTTCAATCCTTCACTGCGGCTCACGAGGACAGAAGAATGGCATTGGCAGGTTTGCTGCAGCAGAGTGCGATAATTCCGGCTATGAAAGCCAATTCGAAGAAGCAGCTACTTCAGGAACTGGCAATAAAAGCGGCGAAGATCACCGGACTTCCGGAGCGCGAGATATTCGATGTCATCCTCCAGCGCGAGCGTCTTGGCTCGACGGGGGTCGGCAACGGCATCGCCATCCCGCATGGCAAGCTCAAGGAACTGGATCAGATCACCGGCCTCTTCGCCCGCCTGGAGACGCCCGTGGACTTCGAAGCCCTGGACGACCAGCCGGTCGACCTGGTCTTCCTGCTGCTCGCGCCGGAAGGCGCGGGCGCCGATCACCTCAAGGCCCTTTCGCGCATCGCCCGGGTGCTGCGCGATCCGGCCATGGTGGCGAAGTTGCGGTCTTCGGATTCGGCCACGGCGATCTACGCCTGCCTGAGCGAGGAACAGGCCAACGCCGCCTGATCGGACCGCCGGACAGACGCACGCAAAAGGGAGCGCCCCGGCGTTCTTCCCTAAAGGTGTGCTTGCGTGCATGAACGTGCCCGACGGTCGGCGGTTCTCGCCCTGACCGGCGACAGGAAGACAGGAAAAACCGGCGGCCTTGTGGCACGCCGGTTTTCTTTTTCTGCCGATCCATTGACGACCGATCTCCCGGCCCACTCTCCCGGTTCCAGAAAAGAAGAAAACCCGGCAGCCGCGAGGTTGCCGGGTTGGAAGATGTCGATTGCCGATTTCGCCGGGCTCAGGCCTGGTCGGGCTTGTCTCCGCCGGCGGCGACCTTGGGGCCACCCTTGGAAACACCGACCATGGCAGGCCGCAGGACGCGGTCGCCGATCTTGTAGCCGTCCTGCACCACCTGCAGAACGGTGCCGTGCGGCACCTCCGCGTTCGGCACCTCGAACATGGCCTGATGGAAGTTGGGGTCGAACTTCTCGCCGATCGGCTCGAGCTTGCGGACGCCGTGACGCTCCAGCGCCGACAGCATCGAGCGCTCGGTCATCTCCACGCCCTCGATCAGAGCCAACAGGCCGGCGTCACCCGCTTCACGGGCGTCGGCCGGGATGGCCTCGAGGCCGCGGCGCAGATTGTCGGAAACCGCGAGCATGTCTCGTGCGAAGCCCGAAATCGCATAGGACTTGGTGTCCTTGATGTCACGCTCGGTACGGCGGCGCAGATTGTCCATCTCGGCGGCAAGGCGCAGGTACTTGTCGCGCAGATCGGCGTTCTCCGCCTTGAGCTGGTCGACCGGATCGGCTTCTGCCTCCGCGACTTCGGTCTCTGGCGACACAGCGGCAATCTCGGCCTCGTCATTGGCGGCTTCGGGGGCGTGCTTGCTGGTATCGTCGGTCATGATTTTCTCCGGATTGAGAAAGCGGCATGTCCCGGGATCGATCGCGATGCTCCGGGCCACGCATGGGTTGAACGGACGGAGCAGGCCGGCACATCCCTCATGGCGGCGCGGCGCTCCTTCATTCCCCGACTGTCCGCACAGTTCGAACCTGCGCGGACATCAAGAGGGAGTTGAGGCGGATATCGAGCTTCGTGGCGAAAAAATCAAGGCTCTTTGCCGAACTCGGCAAAATCGCGGCCCCTTGCGCGGCACACTCCGGCGTCAACGGGAAAGCTGGGACATCAGTTGCGCGGTGTAATCCACCATCGGCACGATGCGCGAGTAGTTCAGCCGCGTCGGCCCGATCACGCCGACGGCACCTACGATCCGCTCCTCGCCGTCCCGGTAGGGCGCTACGATCAGCGACGAGCCCGAGAGCGAGAACAGCTTGTTTTCCGAGCCGATGAAGATGCGGACGCCCGGGCCGGTCTCGGCGAGGTCCAGGAGCTCGATCAGGCTGTCCTTCTTCTCCAGGTCGTCGAACAGCATCCGCAGCCGGTCCACATCCTCGGCGCCGGCCAGCCCTTCCAGCAGATTGGCCCGCCCGCGTACGATCAGCCGGGTCGGGTTCGACGCGTCGTTGCCACCCGACCACACGGCGAGGCCGCGTTCGACGAGGTCCTGCGACAGTTGGTCCAGTTCCTGGCGGACGGTCTGGCGAAGCCGATCGAGCTTGGTGCGCGCCTCCAGGATGGTATTGCCCGCCAGATGGGCGTTGAGGAAGTTGGCAGCCTCCGTCAGCTGCGAATTGGTGGTGCCGGCCGGAAGGTCGATGATGCGGTTTTCGACCTGGTCGTGTTCGCCGACGAGCACGACCAGCGCCTTGGTCGGCTCCAGCCTGATGAACTCCACATGCTTGAGGACGGAATCGCTCTTGGTGGTGATGACGATGCCGGCGCCGCGCGACACGCCCGACAGCATGCTGCTCGCCTCGGTCATCATCGTCTCGACGCTCTGGCCGTGGCCCGGGCGATGGACGTGGCGTTCGATCGAGGCCTTGTCCTCGTCGGAGACGCCGCCCACGCGCATGAAGGCATCGACGAAGAAACGCAGACCCATCTGCGTCGGCAATCGCCCGGCGCTGACATGCGGCGAATAGATCAGCCCCAGCGCCTCGAGGTCGGCCATCACATTGCGCACGGATGCCGGCGAGAGCGATATCGGCAGGATGCGGGAGAGGTTGCGGGATCCGAGCGGCTCGCCGCGCTCCAGGTAACTCTCGACGATCCGTCGGAAAATCTCGCCCGCCCGCTCGTCAAGCGCCGCATAGATGTCCGTATCCGCGGGAGTCCTCAGTACCATGCCGATCATACAAACGTTGTCACCAAGCCTGAATATAGGGGTGCGCCCGGGCCCCGCACAAGGACAATTGCGCTCGCGGCCGGCGGCAATACCCTGAAATCGCGCCGCTCCGGCAGTACCTTTCCGACTGGCCTGACCGAATGACGCGACGGCCGGATCGAAATCGATTTCGATTCTCCGGCCGATGCGCTAGAAGCAGCCGCAGATTTCAAGAGAACACGGAGTACACGATGCGGCCGTCAGGCAGAAAGACCGATCAGATGCGCAAGATTTCCTTCGAGCGCAATTTCTCCAAGCATGCGGAAGGCTCGTGCCTGGTGAAGTTCGGCGACACCCACGTACTCTGCACCGCCAGCCTGGAGGAAAAGACGCCGCCGTGGCTGAGAAATAGCGGCAAGGGCTGGGTCACCGCCGAATACGGCATGCTGCCGCGCGCCACCGGCGAGCGGATGCGGCGCGAGGCGTCCGCCGGCAAGCAGGGCGGCCGCACGCAAGAGATCCAGCGCCTGATCGGCCGGTCGCTCCGCGCCGTCGTCGACCTCACGGCCCTCGGCGAGCGGCAGATCACCATCGACTGCGACGTGATCCAGGCCGACGGCGGCACGCGCACGGCATCGATCACCGGCGCCTGGATCGCCCTCAACGACTGCCTGAAGTGGATGGAAACCCGCAGCATGATCAAGGTCGAGAAGGTCCTGAAGGACCATGTCGCGGCGATCTCCTGCGGCATCTTCGCCGGCCAGTCGGTGATCGATCTCGATTATCTGGAGGATTCCGCCGCCGAGACGGATGCGAACTTCGTCATGACCGGCTCGGGCGGCATCGTCGAGATCCAGGGAACGGCCGAGGGCAAGCCCTTCACCGACGAGGAGTTCGCAAGCCTGATGGCGCTTGCCAAGGCCGGCATCGCCGATCTCGTCGAGATGCAGAAGCAGGCGATCGCCTGAGTGGCGGGGGCTGGCAGCCCCCTTGCCCCGCATCCGCCCTTCGGGCACCTTCTTCCGGCTTAAGGGGAGAGGGACAGGAGGAGACGATGGCCGATCCGCAGCATCCTCTCGACGGCATCCTCGAGACCGCGCTCTATGCCGGTGACCTGGATGCGGCCGAGGCCTTCTACGGCGGGCTGCTGGGGCTGGAGAAGATCACCCGGCACGCGAACCGCCACGTCTTCTACCGCTGCGGCCAGGGCGTGCTTCTGATCTTCAACCCGAAGGAAACGGTGGTGCCCCCGGCTCCGGAGGCATTCCCGGTCCCGGCACACGGAATGACGGGACAAGGCCACGTCTGCTTTCGCGCATCGGCCGCAGCGCTTGATTTCTGGGTGGAAAAGCTCAAAGAAGCTGGGATCGCCATCGAGGCCGATTTCCGCTGGCCGAACGGCGCCCGCTCCATATATTTCCGCGACCCCGCCGGAAACAGCCTCGAATGCGCCGAACCCGGCCTCTGGGGCGTAGACCCCGGGGATAGGACCTGACAGGAACAGACATGCGCAAGCTCGATACCCGGACGATCGTCGTCGCCAGCCACAATGCCGGCAAGATCAGCGAGATCCGCGACCTGATCGGCCCGCTCGGCTTCACCGCGAAATCCGCCGCCGACCTGAACTTCGTCGAACCGGACGAGACCGGCACGACATTCGAGGAGAATGCGGCGATCAAGGCGCTGGCCTCGGCCAAGGCTGCGGGGCTTCCCGCGCTCTCCGACGATTCCGGGCTCGTAATCGACGCGCTCGGCGGCGCCCCCGGCGTCTACACCGCCAACTGGGCGGAGAAGGAAGACGGCAGCCGCGACTTCGCCATGGCGATGGGCAAGGTGGAAGAAGCGCTCTCGCAGAAGGGCGCCACGGCGCCGGCGGACCGCAGCGCCCGCTTCGTCTCCGTGCTCTGCCTGGCCTGGCCGGACGGGCACACCGAAATGTTCCGCGGCGAGATCGAGGGCACGGTCGTCTGGCCGCCGCGCGGCAGCCAGGGCTTCGGCTACGATCCGGTGTTCCAGCCGGAAGGCCACGCGGTGACCTTCGGAGAGATGAGCGCGCAGGAGAAGCATGGCTGGAAGCCCGGCGATGCGGTCGCCCTGTCGCACCGGGCCCGCGCCTTCAAGCGCTTCGTCGAAACCTGCCTGGACGCTTGAAGGCACACCGATGACGGCGGTCACCCCCTTTGCACCGAGGCAGCCGGTCACCGGCGATCCGCTGGATCCCGGCTTCGGCGTCTATGTGCACTGGCCCTTCTGTGCCGCCAAGTGCCCCTATTGCGACTTCAACAGCCATGTCCGCCACCAGCCGGTCGACCAGGATCGTTTCGTCGCTGCCTTCCTGGCGGAGATGGAGACGATGCGGCGGCTGACCGGCCCGCGTACCGTCACCAGCATCTTCATGGGCGGCGGCACGCCGTCGCTGATGCAGCCTTCGACCGTGGACGCGATCCTTTCGGGCATCGGCCGCCACTGGCACCTGCCTGACGGCATCGAGATCACCATGGAGGCGAACCCCTCCAGCGTCGAGGCCGAACGCTTCCGCGGCTACCGGGCGGCCGGCGTCAATCGGGTCTCTCTCGGCGTCCAGGCGCTCAACGACCGCGACCTGAAGTTCCTCGGGCGGTTGCACGACGTCGACGACGCGCTGAAGGCGATCCGGCTGGCGCGCGAGATTTTCCCGCGCATGTCCTTCGACCTGATCTACGCCCGGCCGAACCAGACGGTCGCCGAATGGGACGCGGAACTGAAGCAAGCCGTGTCCTATGCCGTCGACCATCTGTCGCTCTATCAGTTGACCATCGAGGAGGGCACGCCCTTCTACGGCCTGCACAAGGCCGGCAAGCTGGTGGTGCCGGACGGCGAGCAGTCGGCGATCCTCTATGAGGCGACGCAGGAAATCACCGCCCGCGAGGGCATGCCGGCCTACGAGGTCTCCAATCACGCCCGGCCGGGTGCGGAGAGCCGACACAACCTCACCTACTGGCGCTACGGCGACTATGTCGGCATCGGCCCCGGTGCCCATGGCCGTCTGTCTGCGGGCGATGCGAAGATTGCGACCGCGACGGAGCGCCATCCCGAGACCTGGCTCGGCCGGGTCGAGGCGGAAGGGCACGGCATGGTCGACCGGGAGGTTCTGGCGCTTTCCGAACAGGCCGACGAACTGCTCCTGATGGGCCTGCGCCTGACCGAGGGCGTCGACCTCATCCGCTGGCAGACACTCGCAGGCCGCGGCCCGGACCCCGACCGCGAGCAGTTCCTGATCGACCACGGCTTCATCGAGCGCCTCGGCAATTCGCGCCTGCGCTGCACGCCCGCCGGCATGCTGATCCTGGACGCGGTGGTCGCGGACCTCGCCTGCTGAGCGCCACCCTGCCGCATCTGAGGGAGAAGAGACGGCGCCTCAGCCGCGCCGGGCCGCCTCGATCGCCTTCACGTCGATCTTCTTCATGGTCATCATCGCATCGAAGGCGCGCTTTGCCTCGTCGCCGCCGATCGCCAGCGCTTCGGTCAGGACGCGCGGGGTGATCTGCCAGGACACGCCCCACCTGTCCTTGCACCAGCCGCACTCGCTTTCCCGGCCGCCGTTGCCGACAACGGCGTTCCAGTAGCGGTCGGTCTCTTCCTGGTCATCCGTTGCGATCTGGAACGAGAAGGCTTCGCTCTGCTGGAACGCAGAGCCGCCGTTCAGGCCGATGCAGGGGATGCCGGCAACGGTGAATTCAACGACCAGCACGTCTCCCTCCTGGCCGGAGGGATAATCCCCGGGTGCCCGGATGACGGCGTCCACGGTGCTGTCGGGAAAGGTCTCGGCATAGAAGCGGGCCGCGGCCTCGGCATCCTTGTCGTACCAAAGGCAGATCTTGTTCTTCGCCATCGCATCGTCCTTTCGCTCTCGGAGCCCAGCACCCTTGCGAAATATGGGGCAAGTCGCTTCTGTCCAGCCCACGCAGGCGATTTCATCCTGCGGCTCCGCGTGGAGCGACAGTGCCGCCGCGCCCCGAAAACAGCCGGATTCGCAATCTTTCTGGGAACCCCTATCCGGCTCAGCAACCAGGAATAAAAAAGAGCCCGGGGCCTCGCGCTCCCGGGCTCAAGGGCCGCACCCCCAGGCGCGAAGGATACTATTCGTTGATCAGTCGCTTGAGCAGTTCGATCTCGTGGCTCAGCTTCGTGTCGGAAGCGATCAGGTCCTCGATCTTGCGGACCGCGTGCAGCACGGTCGTGTGATCGCGACCGCCAAAGCGGCGGCCGATCTCCGGGAAGGAACGCGGCGTCAGCGTTTTCGACAGATACATGGCGATCTGGCGGGGCATGACGACGACGCGCGTGCGCCGGCTGGAGACGAGTTCCTGGCGGGAGACATTGTAGTGCTTGGCCACCACGCGCTGGATGTCCTCGATCCGCACGCGGCGCGGCTCGCCGGCACCGACGAGGTGCGCCAGAAGCTCGTCGACGCGCTCGACGGTGAGGTTCGGCTCGAAGGTGCGCCGGAACAGCAGCTGGTTGAAGGCGCCTTCCAGTTCGCGGCCGCTTGCCGTGATGCTGCGAGCGACATGGTTGAGGATCTCCGCCGGAATTTCCAGCGAGGCATCCTCCAGGCGGGCCACCTCGAGGCGGCGCTTGAGGATCTCAAGCCGCATCTCGTAGTCCGGCGCCTCCATCTCGATGGCGACACCGCCCTGCAGGCGGGACCGCACGCGCGGATCGAGGGATTCCAGCTCCCAGGGGGCGCGGTCGGCAGCGACCACCACCTGCTTGGCGGAATCGAGCAGCATGTTGAGCAGATGGCAGAATTCGTTCTGGATCGAATTGCCCTGCAGGAACTGCATGTCGTCGATGACCAGGAGATCGATGTTGCGCAGCGTCTCCTTCAGCGACAGCGCATCGTTGTCGCGGATCGCGGTGGCAAAGCGCCACATGAAGTATTCGGCCGTCAGATAGACGACCCGCGGGCTGCGGGCGCTGGCGAGCGCGGCATTGGCGATCGCCTGCAGGAGATGCGTCTTGCCCAGACCGACGCTGGAATGGATGAAGAGCGGATTGAAGCGTACGGCGCTGGCGCCGGCCTCGGCGATCGTCTTTGCGGCGGCGAGCGCCACCCGGTTGGACGAGCCCTCGACAAAGGTATCGAAGGTGTAGCGCGGGTCGAGCGGCGAGCCGAACAGCGGGCCGGGCGCCGACTGGCGCTGCTGCGCCTTTTCGGTGATGCCGGCTGCGGCCTGCGCGACCGTCTGCGGGCCGGCGACGCGACGTGCCTGGGAAGCCGGCGCGGCCTCGACGGCCGTCGCAGCCTCCTCGATGCCGGCGCGCACGCCGCGGGTGGCCGTCCGCACCAGGATCTCGATCTTGAGGATCTCCGGCTCCTCCTGCTGGAAAAGCGTCGTGATCAGATCGAGATAACGATTGTTGATCCAGGATTTGAGGAAGGTCGTCGGCACAGAGAGCCGGACGACTGTCTTGGAGTGGGAATGGAGCTTCAGCCGGCCGAACCAGCTGGCGTAGACGTCCTGGCCTACCTGCGCCTTGAGGCGCGCGCTGACCCGTTCGAAGAGAGCGTCATGCCGCGTTTCGGATTTTTCGTCTGGCTTCCCGCTTCCGTCTGCGATTGCCTTCAGTGCGTCGTCCCCGTTCGAATATGCACTGACAGACGTGGCCGTATTTACTTGCATTGTGCCGCCTTTCAAGTTCAGTCGACGCACCGGCATGTCATGCCGGCGCCGCGTGGTCCATCCTCAGCCGCCTCTACCGGAGCCAATCGGCAGCGCGGACTCGGTTTCGCCGGTCACGTCGCCCCACTCCTGAACGCGACCAGCAAACTCGGGCCTGAACGGGCCGGCCAATAGCCACCCGTCTTCCGCCCATCCGGCAGCGCGAAATCCTCGTACAGATCGCGCGACCGTCACTCTCTCACTTCTCCCGTCCACCGACCCCGCCGCCACTGTCCTCGCAGCAGCACGGGGACGAAGCAGACCAACGGCAAATCCCGACCGCTCCGGCGAAACCCTAAACGGGCAGCCGGTCTCCTGCTTCTGGTGTCCGATGAACCGGAGCTATGCACTCCGCACAGGGTTGAAACATCCGGGCACCAGCCATTCACGGCGGTGTTTGGCGTTTCCTATACGCTTGTGTGTGCGCCCCCTGTGGAAGGCATTTAGGCAGGATCAAACGGCAAGATCAATGCCGAATTTTCCGCAAAATTAACGGGCAGCCGTTGACTCCTTTGACGCAATTTGTCTCGGAAACCGGGTCCTTCAGAAGAATCCATTATGAATCAATGGCTTTGTTTCACCGACCTGCTCAACGAGAGCGCGAAACGAAAAAAATAATAATTCTCTTGACTCTCAGTCCGCCGCAATTGCCCCCACCTCAGGTAGTCCCCTCGCGGTCATCCTCTTATAAATGACTGAATTTTCTTGCTTTTTTCTGTCATGCCTCTGACATGAGACAGCCTTGCGCATTAACCATAGCGGCGACAAAAAGGCAAAGAAAAAGCCCGGCGAAAACGCCGGGCTCCATCAAAATTGCATAGCTGCGGATGCAAATCAGGCAGAAAGCGCCTTTACACGATGTGCGAGTCGCGAAACCTTGCGGGACGCAGTATTGGCGTGGACGACGCCCTTTGTCGCGGCGCGCATCAGTTCCGGCTGTGCGGCCTTCAGCGCAGCCGCTGCTGCAGCGGCGTCACCGGCGGCCAGCGCCTCCTCGACCTTGCGGACGAAGGTGCGGACGCGCGAACGGCGAGCCTTGTTGATCTCAGTGCGGCGAGCGATCTTGCGGGTCGCCTTTTTCGCCGAAGTCGTATTGGCCATGGATGCCTCTCTTCAGAAACCGGACGCGAACTCCACCTTCGCCGTGCCGGGTCACTGCGACCTGTCATCCAAGCAATTCGGGAGTACTATCGGAAAACCTTGGAACTGGCTTTCCAAACTGTGGGCCGGCGTATAGCGGGAATTGGCAGGCCCGTCAACGAGCAAATTGAAGAAATACCGCAGGGAATTCCAGCCCGACCGATTCAGAATACGGGCTTTTGCGCCGCCCGGCCATGGGAGAACACGCCCGGTAGGCCTTGCCGCCACATCCGTCCACGCATCCCGCGCTAACGCCGTTCATTCCCACTGCCTTCAAGACACGGTCCGATGATGGCTCTCCCACACGCAGCCAGGAAGCCCAAAGTCACAGGCCGCGGCGAACACGCCGCCCGCGTTTGTTCCGCCTCTACAACCGACCACATCTCATGCGGGAACAATCCGCGTCTTTGTTCGATAATTGTTCTTGTTATATTCCATTTCTCGTGCAAGGATATCAACCATGGCTTGAGGGGGAGTTGAAAACAACCTTTGCGGCGCAACAGATTCCGGCCCGCGTGCCGCAGCGGCCGCAAGGTGCGGACTTCTCCTACCTTCCGTTTTCGATCGGCATGATGCCGGCCTATCTTGAGGTTTGTCATGGTGGCACGGGTGAGCACGGTGGCGTTTCAGGGCATCGACGGCGTTCCCGTCGACGTCCAGGTGATGGTGGCGCCGGGGAAGATCGGCATGCAGATCGTCGGCCTGCCGGACAAGGCGGTCGCCGAAAGCCGGGAACGGGTGCAGGCGGCCCTGCATGCGTCCGGGCTTTCGCTGCCGGCCAAGCGGGTGACGGTCAATCTCGCGCCGGCGGACCTGCCCAAGGAGGGCAGCCACTTCGACCTGCCGATCGCGCTCGGCCTGATGGCGGCACTCGGCGCCATTCCCGCCGATGCGCTGGAGGGCTACGTCGTCATCGGCGAACTCAACCTCGACGGCACGATCGCCGCGATCGCCGGCGCGCTACCGGCCGCGATCGGCGCCAACGCGCTGGGCAAGGGCCTGATCTGCCCGGCCGACAGCGGCGCGGAGGCCGCCTGGGCGGGGGCGGAACTCGATATCGTCGCGCCCCGCAGCCTGATCGCGCTCGCCAACCACTTTCGCGGCACGCAGGTGCTGTCGCGGCCCGAGCCGGCGATCCGAACGGCGCCGGCCGACATGCCGGATCTCGCCGACATCAAGGGGCAGGAAAGCGCCAAGCGGGCGCTGGAGGTCGCAGCCGCCGGCGGCCACAATCTCCTGATGGTCGGGCCGCCGGGTTCCGGCAAGTCGATGCTGGCCGCGCGCCTTCCCTCCATCCTGCCGCCGCTGGCGCCCGCAGAACTGCTGGAAGTGTCGATGATCCATTCGATCGCCGGCCAGCTTGCCGGCGGCCGCCTGTCCGATCGCCGGCCCTTTCGTGCCCCGCATCATTCGGCGACCATGGCCGCGCTGATCGGCGGCGGCCTGCGCGCCCGGCCGGGCGAGGCGTCGCTGGCCCATCACGGCGTGCTGTTCCTGGACGAGTTTCCCGAATTCACGCCGCAGGTGCTGGACGCGCTGCGCCAGCCGCTGGAAACCGCCGAATGCGTGATCGCGCGTGCAAACCACCGGGTCAGCTATCCGGCGGCGATCCAGCTGGTCGCGGCCATGAACCCCTGCCGTTGCGGCATGGCGGGCGAGCCGGGGCAATCCTGCGCCCGCGGCCCCCGCTGCATGGCCGACTACCAGGCGCGCATCTCCGGCCCGCTGATGGACCGCATCGACATCCGCATCGACGTTCCGGCGGTATCTGCGGCCGACCTGATCCGGCCGATGCCGGCCGAGCCGAGCGCGGTCATCGCCCGCCGGGTTGCCCGGGCGCGCGCGGCCCAGCGCGACCGCTTCGCAACCCTCGGCCATCCGCAGATCGCCACCAATGCCCGGGCCTCGACGGCGCTGATCGAACGCATCGTCGAGCCGGACCCGGGCGGCCTGCAGCTTCTTCGGGATGCGGCGGAGAAGATGCGCTTCTCCGCCCGCGGCTATCACCGCGTTCTCAAGGTCGCAAGGACGCTCGCCGACCTGGACGGGAAGGACATCGTCGGCCGCATCCATCTCGCCGAGGCGATCTCCTATCGCATCGCCGGCGAGCGGCTGGCTGCCGCGGCCTGACGTCGGCGTATCGACCGCCGCACCCGCAGCAGTCGCCGCCCGGCGGCGGGGTTGATCCACCACAATCGCGGTCATGCGGGCGGCCGGGCGCACGGATCGATCGGTCGTACGCCTATCGACTTGCTCTGGAGAGCCATGAATGAGCTTCCATGTGCCGTATAGCCCGGAGGCTGCCAGGGTCCGGCCTCGTCGCCCGCCGCACTATCGAATACGCCGGCAAGTCCGCAGGGGGCGGATACATCGGATGGCGGGGCCATATTGCTCTCTGCTGCAGAAGGCGTCCGCCGGCGCTCCGGCCTCGCGTGGCCCCCGTGCGATCATGGCAGCGAACCTATACAAAAGAGCGCTCATGTCATTGCACAGGAAGGTCGCCATGCCCCGCAAAGCCCATCCGTACCGCACCGACAGCGTTTCCAGGGTGATCCTGGCACCGCCGGAGCGGATCTACCGCGCCCTGCTCGATCCGGTCGCCGTCGCGTCCTGGCTCCCGCCGAAGGGCATGGATGCCCGCATCGTTGCGTTCGAGCCCTGGGAAGGCGGCGCCTATGCGGTGACCCTGAGCTATCGGGATGCCCGTGGCAGCGGCAAGACGTCCGCCGATGAGGACGTCGTCCGCGGCCGCTTCGTGCGGCTTGTCGCCGATGAGGAAGTCGTACAAGTGATGCGCTTCGAAAGCGACGATCCCGCCTTCGCGGGCGAGATGACCATCACCTGGGCACTGGAGGCACTGGGGGCACTGGAGGCACTGGAAACGGTGCAAGCCGGGACGAAAGTGACGGCCACCTGCGCGAACGTCCCGGCCGGCATCTCCAAGGCCGACCACGAGACCGGGTTGCGATCGACGCTCGACAACCTTGCAAGCTTCACGGAGTGATCCGCGCAGACCTGTGCGCTACGCCGGGGCAGGAGCTCCGCCCGGCGTGGCACCCATCCTTCTCCGTCGGGCCGGAACGATCAGCCGCCCAGGCCTTCGAACAGCGCCGTGGAAAGATAGCGCTCGGCGAAGGAGGGAATGATGACGACGATGGTCTTGCCTTCGTTTTCCGGACGGCTGCCCACCTTGATCGCCGCGGCGAGGGCCGCACCAGAGGAAATGCCGACCGGCACGCCTTCCAGCCGGGCCACGAGCCGGGCGTTCTCGAAGGCCTCGTCGTTGCTGACGGTGACGACTTCGTCATAGACCTTCGTGTCGAGGACGGCGGGCGCGAAGCCGGCGCCGATCCCCTGGATCTTGTGCGGCCCGGGATTGCCGCCAGAAAGCACCGGGCTGTCGGCCGGCTCGACGGCGACGACCCTGAAGCCCGGCTTTTTCGCCTTCAGCACCTGGCCGGCGCCGGTGATCGTGCCGCCCGTGCCGATGCCGGAGACGAGGATGTCGACCTGGCCGTCGGTGTCGTTCCAGATCTCTTCCGCCGTCGTCTTGCGGTGGATCTCGGGGTTGGCCGGATTTTCGAACTGCTGCGGGATGACAGCGTCGGGCAGCGTCGCGACCAGTTCCTCGGCCTTGGCGATCGCCCCCTTCATGCCCTTCGCACCCTCGGTCAGAACGAGTTCGGCACCGAGCAGCGCCAGCATCTTGCGACGCTCGATCGACATGGTTTCCGGCATGGTCAGGATCAGCTTGTAGCCCTTGGCGGCAGCGGCGAAAGCGAGCGCGATGCCGGTGTTTCCGGAGGTCGGCTCCACCAGCGTCGTCTTGCCGGGCGTGATCTTGCCCTGCGCTTCCAGCGCCTCGATCATGGCGACCCCGATGCGGTCCTTCACCGATGCGATCGGGTTGAAGAACTCCAGCTTGGCCAGAAGGTTGGCCTTGACGCCCTTCTCCTTCGCCAGCTTGTCGAGGCGGACGATCGGGGTATCGCCGATCGTCTCGGTGATGGAGGCATAGACGCGGCCGCGGCCGGGCTTGCGGATCTCAGGCATTTCGGTCTCCCTTTCATTCTGCTGTTGCAGGGAGAATAGGTTCTAAGGCGAGCGCAGGCCAGTGGCAGATCGTCCACGCCTTGCCGCCGGACTGGAAAAAAGCGCTTCCCATCCGGGTTGAGAACGGATCTTTATTTCACGCAAGGCGGGCTGCGGTGCGCGCGTTACGCAGCGCGCGTCGCGATATAGGCGGCCGTGCTGGCGAGGACGCCGGCTGCGATGCGGTTCAGCGTCCGCAGGGCGGTCGGCTTTTTCAAGAGCAGCCGGGCGCGGGACGCGAGCGCCATGTAGGGGATCAGCACGACCAACAGGACGATGAAGGTCGCCGTCAGCAGCAGTCCGTACTCGTCGAGACCGATCGCTGCGAGATCGATCAGCGTCGGCACCAGCGCGACATAGAAGAGCATCGTCTTGGGGTTTCCGAGCGTCACCAGCAGGCCGGAGAGGAACGACATCGCCATGCTCGACGAGCCCCGTGCCTGGATTTCCTGCGGCACGAGCCCGGTCTTCCAGAGCTTCCAGGCGATGTAGCCGAGATAGAGCGCGCCGGCGATCTTGATCACCATGAAGGCGGTGGTGAAGGTCTGCGCGATGAAGGCAAGCCCCAGGATCACCGCCGTCAGGTAGATCATGTCGCCCAGGATCAGCCCGAGCCCCATGAAGAAGGTCTCCCTGAAGCCGGAGCCGAGCGCGCGGGCCACGATCGCGGTGATGCCGGGCCCCGGGATCGCCGCTGCGATGAAGAGCGCTCCGCTATAGGCAAGCAATGCTGCAAGTGTCATGGCAACCGCTCTTGAACACACATCCTGGAAATCTCTCTCCGCCCTCTCTACGCCCGCGCCGCTTCCGTTTCAAGCAGGCGCCGCGCGCGGTCTGCCTCCCCCGGGGCGGGCGCAGGATCGCGCCGGCCGTGACCTGATGTCACACGGTGGTGAAGAGGCGCTGATAGAGGACGCGCAGCCGTTGAAGAACAGGCGCTGCGCCCTAGCTTGTTGTGGCCGGCCGCCGCCGGAAGCCGGCGATGCCGCCGGCACGGTGCGGGCCCGGCATCCACGTCATTTCCCGCGTCAAAACAGAAGGAGTGTCTCCATGTCCACCGGTTCCGCCGAAAAGCGCAGGACTGCACCGCTCAAGACGCCGTCGGGCCTCGCCTCGAACGCGATCACCGACATTTCCGCCGCGCTGACGACGCTGCTTGCCGACATGTTCGCGCTCTACCTGAAGACCAAGAACTTCCACTGGCACGTCTCGGGCCCGCACTTCCGCGACTACCACCTGCTGCTCGACGAGCAGGCCGAGCAGATCTTCGCCACGACCGACGACATTGCCGAGCGCGCCCGCAAGATCGGCGGCACCACGCTGCGCTCCATCGGCCATGCGGCGCGCCTGCAGCGCATCCCCGACAATGATGCCGACTACGTCACGCCGGGCGACATGCTGGCCGAACTCCTGGAGGACAACAAGCACCTCGTCTCGCTCCTGCGCGAGACGCACGACCTCTGCGACGAGCACAACGACGTCGCCACCGCGAGCCTGCTGGAGAACTGGATCGACGAGGCCGAGCGCCGCACCTGGTTCCTGTTCGAGACGACGCGGCAGGCGAAATAAGCTCGCGGTTTTCGCCAGCGTTACGGCCGCCGCAGGGCGGCCGTCCCGGCTGTCCGCCTTCTGCCGTGACCCCGGGCAGGATCCGGTGCCTGCTCAGAACTCCGCCATCGGCGAAAGCCGCACGGGGCCGACCGGCGCGAGACCCGGCCGGCTGCGCAGCATGAAGCGGAGATCCTGGTCTTCGGCGATGCCCTCGCCCTCCCATTCCATCAGGTCCGGCGGAAACATGATCTCGACGCTGCGCGGCTGCAGTCCGAGTGCCTGCAGGATCGCGACGAGCGTGGGAATGCGCGTGCCGACCACGTCGAGCAGCGTGAACAGGCCGCTCTCACGCTCGTGCCGCCAGGCGATGACGGCCGGAACCGCCGGCAGGAGGCTCAGCGTCACATCTTCGACCAGCGCGGTGTTGAGCAGGAACGTCTGCGTGTTCCGACTGACGGAAAACCGCTGCGAAACCGGCGCACGCTCCTCCAGCAGGCCGCGAAGAAGGGACAGGTCGCGCTCATCGGCCATGTCGAGCGTCCGGCAGGTCGGGGTCGCATCCACCGGAGCGGGCGCGGGACCGACGAAGCGATGTTCGGGCACGGTCACGAAGCCGTGGGGCTCGTAGAGGCCCGGCTTGTCGGTATAGAGCACGATCGCCTCGAAGCCGCGCTCCTCGCATCTCTGCAGCAGGCGCCGGACGAGGTCGCGAAACAGGCCCCGGCCACGGTATTCCGGCAGGACCGCTCCGGACTGGAGGCCGGCGGCATGGACGGGCCGCCCGTCGATCACGAGCGGCATCGCAAAGGCCGACAGGTTCGCCACGCACCGGCCGCCGCCGTCGAACCAGGCCGAGGACATCAGGGTCCGGTCGTGCCCGCCCATCCGGTCCAGCGGGCTGACATCGACGTCGAACACGGTCAGAAGCAGCGCCTTCACCGCCGCCCAGCCGCCCGGATCGTCGAAATAGTCCTCGCGGAAACTCAGCCCGGCGCGGTCCCCGGTCATGCGTCGGCCCTATACTCCGGTCGAGCCGAAGCCGCCGGCACCGCGCTCGGTCGCACCTGCCTGCGACACCTCGCAGACCCTTGCCTGTACCACGGGCGCGATCACCATCTGGGCGATGCGCATTCCGCGCTCGATCGAAAAGTCGGCGTCACCGAGATTGACCAGCAACACCTTCACCTCGCCGCGATAGTCGCTGTCGATCGTGCCGGGCGTGTTGAGGCAGGTGATTCCGTGCTTGAAGGCGAGGCCGGAGCGCGGGCGCACCTGCGCCTCGAACCCGGCCGGGATCTCGAAGACGAAGCCGGTCGGCACCAGCGCACGCCGGCCCGGCGAAAGCACCATCGGCTCGCCATCCGCCACTGCGGCACGCAGGTCCATGCCGGCGGCGCCCGCCGTCTCGTAGGCGGGCAGATCGAGGCCCGCGCCATGCGGCAGGCGGACCAGGTTCAGGGTCGGATGGGGATCGTGACGGATGTTCATCCCCTATTAGCCGACCGGCGGCGGGCCGGGTCAAACGCGAATTGAAAGTTTTCCACGGAACCGCTACATAGCGCGCGACCAAGAGGATTTTCACGACATGGCCGAAAGTCTCGCCGAGGCGGTCTCCCGCCGCCGCACATTCGCTATTATCGCCCACCCGGATGCGGGCAAGACGACGCTGACCGAAAAGCTGCTGCTGTTCGGCGGCGCGATCCAGCTTGCCGGCGAGGTCAAGGCGAAGAAGGATCGCATCCAGACCCGTTCGGACTGGATGAAGATCGAGCGCGAGCGCGGCATCTCGGTCGTCACTTCGGTGATGACCTTCGAATATGAAGGCAACGTCTTCAACATCCTCGATACGCCCGGCCACGAGGACTTCGCCGACGACACCTACCGCACGCTGACGGCGGTGGATGCAGCGGTGATGGTGATCGACGCCGCCAAGGGTATCGAGCCGCGGACCTTGAAGCTGTTCGAAGTGTGCCGCATGCGCGACATCCCGATCATCACCTTCATCAACAAGATGGACCGCGAAAGCCGTGACCCCTTCGAGATCCTCGACGAGGTGGAAGAGAAGCTGGCACTCGACTGCGCACCGGTGACCTGGCCGATCGGCCGGTCGAAGACCTTCTGCGGCTCCTACCATCTTTCCACCAACGAGGTGCGCGGTTCCGACACCCAGGAACGACTGACCAAGGTCAACGATCCGGAGATGGCTTCGCATCGGTTGCCGGAAAACGAGCGCGAGGCCTTCATTGACGAGCTGACGCTGGCGATCGAGGCCTGCAAGCCTTTCGACAGGAAAGCCTTTCTCGAGGGACACCTGACGCCTGTCTTCTTCGGCTCGGCGCTCCGGAATTTCGGCGTGCGCGACCTGATCAACGCGCTGGGCAGCTTCGCGCCGCCGCCGCGCGACCAGGTGGCCGACATCCGCACGGTGCATGCGGCGGAAGACCGGATGACCGCCTTCGTCTTCAAGATCCAGGCGAACATGGACCCGAACCACCGCGACCGTATCGCCTTTGCCCGGGTCTGCTCGGGCAAGCTGGAGCGCGGCATGAAGGCGCGGCTGTCGCGCACCGGCAAGCAGCTCGGGCTGACGGCCCCGCAGTTCTTCTTCGCCTCGCAGCGCCAGCTCGCCGATACCGCCTATGCCGGCGACGTGGTCGGCATTCCCAACCATGGAACCTTGCGCATCGGCGATACGCTGACGGAAGGCGAGGCGCTGGTGTTCGAAGGCGTTCCGAACTTCTCCCCGGAAATTCTCCGCCGCGTCCGTCTCGAGGATGCGATGAAGGCGAAGAAGCTGAAGGAAGCGCTGCACCAGATGGCCGAGGAAGGCGTCGTGCAGCTCTTCTCGCCGGAGGACGGCTCGCCCGCGATCGTCGGTGTGGTCGGCGCACTGCAGCTCGACGTGCTGAAGGAGCGGCTGCAGGTGGAGTATGGCCTGCCGGTGTCCTTCGAAATGTCGCGTTTCTCCGTCTGCCGCTGGATCTCGGCGGACAATGCCGCCGATCTCGACAAGTTCGTCACCGCCCGGCGCGGCGATATCGCCCGCGACCTCGACGGCGACCCGGTGTTTCTGGCGCAGGACGCGTTTTCGCTGCGCTACGAGGCGGAGCGCTATCCGGCGATCAAGATGGCCGCGGTCAAGGAATATCACGTCGCCAAAGCGGCGTGAGGCCGCCCGATCCGGGCGCGCGTCAGGCTTGCCATAGCGCGCGTCCCACGAGCCAGAGGCCGGCGGCGACCAGAAGCACGCCGGCGGCGCGACCCATCCGGTCGCCGCCGGGCAGAAGCTTTTCCGCCAGCACGAAGATCGCGATCGCGGCGATCCAGAGGACGTTCATCACCCCGCCGACGAACAGCAGCAGCATCAGGGGCCAGCAGCAGCCGACGCAATAGGCACCGTGGCGTATGCCCATGAGGAAGGCGCCGGCAACGTCGCGGCGGAATCCGCCTGCGGCCTGCAGGAAGGCGGCCGGTGCGCGGCACTTGCCGAGGCAGGCGCCTTTCAGCGGCGTCCACTGGTAGAGCCCGGCTGTGACCAGAAGCACGCCGCTGAGAACGAGGCTCGCGCTCTCCATCATCGGCGTGAGCAACAGCGCCCGCTCCAGCAGCCACTGGCCGAGGGTGACCAAGAGCGAGAACAGGAACCAGACCGCGAGATAGCCTGCACAGAAAAGGCCGGTGGCGGCAATCGGCGTTCCCTTTGCCGCCGCGTGCCGCCCGACCCGGGCATAGAGCAGGATCATCGGCGAGGCCGACGGCAGCATCATCCCCACCATCATCACGAACCACATGGCGATCACCAGCGCCGTGTCGTTCATGGTCCATCCGGCAGCGACCACAGGCGTCATCGCCATGCCGGTCATATCCATCATGCCCGACATTGTCTCCATGCCCGGCATGCCGTCCATGGGGCCGTCTGCCGGCATAGGCGCTGCACCCATCGAACGGGCGAGCGAGAGCAGGTACAGCCAGGCGAGTGCCGTCATTGCCGCGAGGCACGCGGCGACGATCGCGCGGTCACGCCTGAGCAGCCTTTCGAGTGCCGGGTCCCCCATGGCCTCGGCCTAGTGGACGACGCCAGCGCCGGTCATGTGCAGCTTGCTGAAATGGGCGTGGCTATCGGCGAGCGACAGCGCGATCGACCCCTTCGTCTCCGCCCAGCCGCGCCCGACCTCGCAGACGTCGTATTCGAAGCCGTGCGGCAGGTTGATCCGGGCGCGGTGCTCCTGGCCGGTCACCGGATTGCGGATCGGCTCGGCCCGGGCATCGATCCAGCCGGGGATTTCGACGCGCGCCGTGCGACCGTCGATGTCGACATCAAAATCGATCCGGGTGAAGACCGGTTCGTGCACGGTGTCGAAGGTGGTGGCGAACACGGCGAAGAAGGTGGCGCCGGGTTCCGTGTCCTCACCGCTCATGATGCGTAGCAAGGCCTCGCGCTGTTGGGGGCTCGCCCGTTCGTCGACGATCGGCACGCACTGGCCGCCGCCTTCGTGGATCGCGCCGGGCCAGGCGGCGATCAACCCGATCCTTAACCCGTCGAGGCGGGTCTCGCCGTGAAACCCGTCCTCAATGTCGATCGCGCCGATCGCATGGCACTGTCCGTGCGTGGGCAGCGCGTTGAACTGGCAGGGGCAGCCATAGGCACAGTTGCAATGGATGAATTCGCGACCCTGGAGCTTCCAGCTGACGTTCGTCATGACGTCCTCCGCTGCGCGCTTCGATATATTATCGGATCGTAATTTAATACCCGCACGGACGCCTTGTCCAGCGCGCCCGCCTTTGCAATGGCCGTGCGCTCGGGAGGGCGGCGCGCTATTCGCCGTCCCGGGACGGCAGCCCGGCGAGGTTCATGGCCCACGGCAGGGCCGAGCGGCACCAAATCTGCCGCTTCGGAGCAAGGTCACGGCGCTGGTTGATCGTGCCGACGCGAATGCCGACCTCGTCCGCATCCTCGCCCTCGCCGGTGCGATAGCAGGGCGACCCGCATTTCGGGCAGAAATGCTGGAAGCTCCGGTTGCCGCTGTCGCCGGTCTTCACGTAGAGCGTGGGCGTTCCGCCGGTCAGGCGGAAATCCTCTGCCCGCGCCAGCGCGGTAACCCGGTAGGCGGACCCCGTCATCCGCTGGCAGTCCTTGCAATGGCAGATCGCGACGATGTCGGGATCGATCTCCGCCTCATAGGTGACGTGCCCGCAATGGCATTGTCCGTCGATGCGCATGTCCGCCTCCTCATATCGTTTCATGGGACGCCGATCCGCCACCGGCTGCGCGGAGCGGCTCGCAATGGCACAAATGGTTTCCGCGCCATTTACTTCCGTTAACGCAATTTTACCCTTTTTCGATGATTCTCGCAGGTGCACATGCAGTCCTCCCCTTCGGCCGTTGCGGCCGGCAGCCAAGCGAGTCGAACCTATGTGCCGTTGGGCAGCCTATCGCGGTGAACCGCTGTTTCTGGAAGAGCTCGTCTCCTCGCCGGCGCATTCGCTGATCGAGCAGTCTCATTGCGCCACCCGCGCCAAGACGGCGACCAATGGCGACGGCTTCGGCATCGCCTGGTACGGCGAGCGGCCAGAACCCGGACGCTACCGCGACATCCTGCCGGCCTGGTCGGACTGCAACCTGAAGAGCATCGCCCGGCAGATCCGCTCGCCCCTGTTTCTCGCCCATGTCCGGGCGGCCACCGGCGGCGGCACGCGGCGGGACAATTGCCACCCCTTCGTCCACGGCGTCTGGTCCTTCATGCACAACGGCCAGATCGCCGATTTCGAGCATCTGCGCCGGCCGATGGAGACGATGCTCGACAACGACCTCTATGCCGCCCGCACCGGGGCGACGGACTCGGAACTCCTGTTCCTGCTCGCCCTGCAGTTCGGCCTGGCGGAGGATCCGCTGGCGGCGATCGCCGAGACGATCGCCTTCGTCGAGCGACTGGCGCGGCATCTGGAGCGGCGGGTGCTGGTCCGTTTCACGGCCGCGCTCTCGGATGGCCGCACCCTCTATGCGATCCGCTACGCCACCGACCTGCGCGCGCCGACGCTCTATGCGGCGCCGATGGGCGGAGCCGGCGGCTACTGCCTCGTCTCCGAGCCCCTGAACGACGACACCGACGCCTGGGTCGAGATCCCGGACGGAAGCACCGTGGTGCTCGGCGAGGACGGCGTCGACGTCCGCCTCTTTTCGCCCGCCGGCCGGCCGGCGCCACTGCCGGCGCGCGCCGCCAGGCCGGAACTCGCAGTAGTCGGCTGAACCCGTCCTTAAGCGAAATCTCTCGATAGCCTGCCGATGGCGGGCCTTACGACCCCGCCGCCAGCCTTTCGGCGATCAGGGCCGCAAGCCGCGCGGCCACCTCCTCCTTCGACAGATCCGGCCAGGCATCGATGCCGCTTTTGGAGACGACGCGCACGCTGTTGCGGCTGCCGCCCATGATGCCGGTCCCGGGCGAGACGTCGTTGGCGACGATCAGGTCGGCGCCCTTGCGCTTCAGCTTGTCGCGCGCGTTCGTCTCGAGGTCCTGCGTCTCGGCCGCGAAGCCGACGACCAGCTTCGGCCGCTGTTCATGATGTCCGATCGTCTTCAGGATGTCGGGGTTTTCCGCAAGCTGCAGCGGCGGCGGCGCCTCGCCGGGCTTCTTCTTGATCTTCTCGCCCGCAGCGGTCGCGACGCGCCAGTCGGCAACCGCTGCGACCATGACGGCGATGTCGGCCGGAAGGCCGGACAGGACCGCCTCCAGCATTTCCTCGGCGCGCTCGACATGCACGACACGGATGCCGGGAGGATCGGCGATCTCCACCGGGCCGGAGACGAGCGTGACGTCCGCGCCCAGCTTCGCCAGCGCTGCCGCGATCGCATGGCCCTGCCGGCCGGACGAGCGGTTGGCGATATAGCGCACCGGATCGATCGGCTCGTGCGTCGGGCCGGACGTGACGATCGCCTTCCTGCCGGCAAGCGGCCCGGGCGCCTTGCCGCCATCGCCACCGATGCGGGCCTCTACGGCTGCGACGATCTCCATCGGTTCGGCCATGCGTCCGAGCCCGGCCTCGCCGCCCTCCGCCATCTCGCCCGCATTCGGCCCGACGAAACGGATACCGTCGCCGGCCAGCGTCTCGGCATTGCGCAGCGTCGCGGGATGCGCCCACATCCTCGGGTTCATCGCCGGCGCGATCAGCACCGGACGGTCGGTGGCGAGAAGCACAGTCGATGCGAGGTCGTCGGCCAGGCCGTTCGCCATCTTGGCCATCAGGTCGGCCGTGGCAGGCGCGACGAGCACGAGATCGCAATCGCGCGCCAGCCGGATGTGCCCGACATCCTGCTCGTCCTCCCGCGAAAAGAGATCGGTATAGACATGGCCGGCGGCGAGCGCGCCGACCGCGAGCGGGGTGACGAACTGCTGCGCCCCGGCGGTCATGAGCGGGATCACCCGGGCGCCGCGCTCGCGCAGGCGGCGGATCAGGTCGAGGCTCTTGTAGGCCGCGATCCCGCCCGAAACGATCAGGAGAATGCGCTTGTCCTTCAATGTCATGGGCAGGGTCATGTGCCGCTCCGGCAATACGAGGTCTGATGCGTTCCCAAGGGTAGCACCTACCTAGCGCCTTCGCCGCCCGTTTCCAAGCGGCGCCCCTCGTCGGTGCGGCACAGCCGGCGTCACGAGCCCTCGTCTGGGATGTTCAGCACATGCCCGCAGGCCTTGCAGTGCACAGCATCGGCGTCGTGGCGCTGGAGGCCGCATTGCGGGCAGGCGAACGAGACCTTGTGCGGCCGCACGATCGTCTGCGCCAGCCGCACGAACAGCGAGATGCCGATGATCATGGTGATGATGGAGGTGAGCTTGCCGAGCGTACCCGGCAGCGTGATGTCGCCGAAGCCGGTGGTGGTCACGGTCGCGACGGTGAAATAGAGCGCATCGACGAAGCCGCCAACGTTGTCGGCATAGAAGAAGGTCGAATAGACGAAGCCGGTGACGACGAAGAGGAACACGAGAAAATTCACGCAGGCCTGGATCGTGTCCTCGTAGTCGGAGAGGCCCTGACGCCGCAGGATCAGCGAGAACAGGCGGCTCTGGCTCACCGACCAGATGCGCAGCGCGCGCAGGAAGGCGAAGTTGGCGAGCTGGTTGGGAAAGAGCAGCGTGGCGAGGATGAAGAGGTCGACCCAGGTCATCGGCCGGGCCAGCCAGTAGCGCAAGGTCGGGGCCACCAGCATGCGGGCGGCGATCTCGAAGGCGATGATGATGGCGACGACATAGTCGACCAGCAGATAGGCGTGACCGGCGCGCAGATAGGGCCCCGTCAGGAAGAAGACGATGATGGCGAGATCGATCACCATCATGCCGAACTGGAACGCGATGGCACGCGGGTCGCCACCGAAATAGAGGCCGCGCAGATGCCGGCGCAGCCCCTCGATCATCGATACCTGTTCCCTGGAATGCCCTCTCTCAGCCATGGCGCCAATGTATGTCGCGCCTTGCCCGGGTCAAGCAGCGCGGCAGACGGCCGGCATCGTCGCGGGGAGGACCGGCTATCGGACCACCGGCTCGCCGTGATAGCGGCGCCTCGATGGTTTCGAGACGCCGAAGCCGACTTCCATCATCAGGCGCGGCTTGCTCTTCGCCAGCGTGCCCATGTGGAAGCCGAACGGGTCCTCGACGAAGCCGGAGCCCGCCTTGCCCGTCAGGGTGACAGCATTCTCCGCCCCGTAGAAGTCCAGCACCTCGTCTGCCGGGTGCCCCACGAGCAGGGTCAACTGATGCTTGATGTGCCTCCGGTTGTGGCTGCCGCGGATATAGACGTGCGGGCCGGCATCCTGGTCTACGTCGGAGAGGTAGAAGAAGAACTTCAGCATCCGCCAGTCGTCGAGATCGAAATGGAACTTGAACGAGGCGCGACTGAGGTCGGCATCCGAGGCCGTCTTCGTGGGGAAACTCCACCAGGTTCGCGTGGTGATCAGCCTCGCCTCGCCTCCGAGATAGTGCCGCGCGATATTGAGCAGCAGCGGATCCTTCTGGACTTCGACCGCTGCCTCGCACTGCAGGACGCGTTCGAAGTGATGGCCGCTCAGGATCGTGCGGCCGAAGCGGCGCTCGGCCTCCGTGTGGTCGTCGGCGAGAAACTCGAGCCTGCGCTCGAAATTGCCGAAACAGGGCGTTTCCCGGCCGAAGCGGGCGATCTCCTGCTGGATCTCGACCGGCAGGACCAGTCCGTCGAAGATGCCCGATCTCTTCAGGTCCGCGGCGACGTCCTCGGCGCGGATATCGCCGAACATCGACGTCTCACCCCTGTCCGCTGCCGGCACCGGTCTGGCGGTCAGCCAGTGGGCCCGGCGGAAGGGCATCGTCCGCGCCAGAAGGAACATCGGCAGCCATGCGGGGTTTTCCCGCACGTCGGTCAGATAGGTGGGGATGCGCGCCGCGATGCGGCTGAAGCGACCCCCGTTGCGGGCGATGGCTTCGAGGTCTTTCGGCTGCGGTCGAGACATGGTGCGCATGATGCATCCTTACCGAACCGTCCCGAAGGACGATCTTAAATTGCGCACAGGGCCACGCGATGGCGGCAGATTTGTGCTGCAGTGCAGCATGGACGTTGCGGGCAGGACGTTAATATTCGACGAACCGGCATGGTAAACGAAACGCAAACGGGCTTGCGCCCGTGGTATCAACTGACCGCCCAGGCGATATAGACGAGCGCCGCCGCGATCACCCACAGTGCGAGACGGCCGGCGCGGCCGTGGCGGGCCTCCGACTTGCCGATCGCCTCCGCGGTGGCCTCGTCGAAACGGAAGCCCTTGTCGGCCATGGCGGCGAGGTCGAGGGACAGCTTCTCGGCTTTCGCGGCGATCTCGGGAGCGGCCTCGGCGAGCCGAAGGGCAGCATGCGCCCCCTCGCGCAGGTCGGCGAGGATGCGCTTCGGCCCGAGATTGTCGCGGATCCAGCCGCCGACAACGGGCTCGGACGCCTTCCACATGTTGAAGCGCGGGTTCAGCGTGCGCGCCACGCCCTCGACCACGACCATGGTCTTCTGCAGCATCACCAGCTCGGTCCGCGTCTCCATGTCGAACAGTTCGGTGACCTCGAACAGCAGCGTCAGAAGCTTGGCCATCGAGATCGTCTCGGCAGGCTGCCCGTGGATCGGCTCGCCGATGGCGCGGATCGCCTGGGCGAAGCTGGCGACGTCGTGATGCGAAGGCACGTAGCCGGCTTCGAAGTGGACGTTCGCCACGCGCACGTAGTCGCGGGTGATGAAGCCGAACAGGATCTCCGCCAGGAAGCGGCGCTCCTTGCGCCCCAGCCTTCCGACGATGCCCATGTCGACGGCGACGATGTGTCCTTGCGGATCGACGAAGAGATTGCCCTGGTGCATGTCGGCATGGAAGAAGCCGTCGCGCAGCGTATGGCGCAGGAAGGACTGGATCAGGCTGTCGGCGAGCGCGTTCAGGTCGTGACCCGCGGCGCGCAGGCCCTCGATGTCCGACATCTTGACGCCGTCGATCCACTCCATGGTGACAACGTCGCGGCCGGTGCGCTCCCAGTCGACCTTCGGCACGCGGAAGCCGGGGTCATCGGCGGTGTTCTCGCCGAGTTCCGACAGGGCGGCGGCCTCGAGACGCAGGTCCATCTCGACCTTGGTGGTCTGCTCCAGCGTGCGCGTCACCTCGACCGGCTTCAGCCGACGGGTGTGCGGCAGGAGGCGCTCCTGCAGGTGCGAAGCGGCATACATGGCCTGCAGGTCGTGGACGAAGCGCTGGCGCACGCCCGGGCGGATCACCTTGACGGCGACACGGCGCTCGCCGTCCCTGTCGCGGACGACGGCAGGATGGACCTGGGCGATGGAGGCGGCCGCGATCGGTTCGTCAAAACTTACATAGAGATCGCTGACCGAACGGCCGAGCGAGCCCTCGACGGTGGCCTTCGCCTCTGCCATCGGAAAGGTGGCCATGCGGTCCTGCAGGGCGGACAGATCATCGGCGATAGCAACGCCGACCACGTCGGGACGAGTGGCGAGGAACTGGCCCATCTTGACGTAGGAGGGGCCGAGCCGCTCGATCGCATGCGCAAGCCGGGCGCTGCGGCCCTCGCCGGGCTTGCGCCGGCGGGCGAACAGGCCGGCAACGCGCGCGAGGAAGCGTGCGGAAGCCGGAAGTTCCTGCAGCGGCAATTCCGTAACGACGCCTTCGCGTACGAGCACCCAGCCGACGCGGGCAAGGCGGAAATAGGCCGTCAGATTGCTCATGCGGCGTCACCGCGGAAGCGGCCGTGCGCTGCAGGACCCCCGGCAGCGGGGCACGTCTTCATTCGGGCGAGCGGGAGCCTGTCAGCGGTCTGCGGCATGCCTCAGAGCTTCCAGCCGGAATGCAGGGCGGCGATGCCGCCGGTATAGTTGGTGAAGCTGACGCGGGAGAAGCCGGCCGCACGGATCATTTCGGCGAAGTCGGCCTGGTTGGGGAACTTGCGGATCGATTCGACCAGGTACTGGTAGGGTTCGGCTTCGCCGGTCACCATCTTGCCGAACTGCGGGATCGCCTTGAACGACCAGGTGTCATAGAACCGGTCGAGCAGCGGCACCTCGACCTCGGAGAATTCGAGCACGAGCAGCCGGCCGCCGCGCTTCAGCACGCGATAGGCCTCCGACAGCGCCACGTCGATGCGCGGCACGTTGCGGATGCCGAAGGCGATCGTGTAGGCATCGAAGGAATTGTTCTCGAACGGCAGTTCCTCGGCGTTCGCCTCGACGAAATCGAGATTGGCGGCCAACCCCTTCTTCGCCGCGCGGTCGGCGCCGACGGCGAGCATCGAGCCGTTGATGTCGAGCACTGTGGCATGGGCGAGGCGGTCCGACGCCTCGACGATGCGGAAGGCGATGTCACCCGTTCCGCCGGCGACGTCAAGGACGCGGTAGGACGCTTCCTTGCGCGGGTTGAGGGCTGCGATCATCGCATCCTTCCAGGCGCGGTGGAGGCCTGCGGACATGATGTCGTTCATGATGTCGTAGCGCTTGGCGACCTTGTGGAAGACGTCGTTGACGAGCGCCTGCTTCTCGCCCTCGGCCACCTGCCGGAAGCCGTAGGAGGTTTCCATGCCGCCATCCGCCGAGGTGCGTTCCCGATCGCTCATGTCCGTCTCCACTGTTGCGCTCCACCGGGCCGGTCGTCCCGCGGCATCGTCGGGCTGGTATATAGGATAAAGATCGGCGATAGGGAATTGCGAAGCGGCGGCAAATGCGTCGCAGGGTTAAATCGCTTCAGGAGCATGCGATGCCGGAATTGCCGGAAGTGGAGACGGTCAGGCGCGGGCTGGCGCCGGTGATGGAGGGCGCTGTCATCGCGCGCGCCGAGTTGCGCCGGCCGGACCTGCGCTTCCCCTTCCCCGCCGGTTTCGCCGAGGCGCTGGCCGGTCGCAGGGTGATCTCGCTTGGGCGGCGGGCAAAGTACCTGCTGATCGATCTCGACGGCGGCGACGTGGTCATCGCCCATCTCGGCATGTCCGGCTCCTTCCGTGTCGCGGGACCGCAGGACGAGACCGTGCCCGGCGAATTCCATGTGCCGCGCGGCAAGAACGAACGGCACGACCATGTCGTGCTGCATCTCGAAACGGCCGGCGGGCCGCAGCGCGTCATCTACAACGATCCGCGCCGGTTCGGCTTCATGGACCTCGCCCGGCGTGAGGGGCTTTCCGAACATCCCTACCTGCGCGAACTCGGCATCGAACCGACCGGCAACGCGCTCGATGCAGCCTACCTCGCGGCAAGGCTGCGGGGCCGCAGCCAGCCGTTGAAGGCGGCCCTGCTCGACCAGAAGACCATTGCCGGGCTTGGCAACATCTATGTCTGCGAGGCGCTATGGCGGGCGCATCTTTCGCCCGAACGGGCGGCGGGGACGCTGGTGACGGCGGCAGGCAAGCCACGGCGCGAACTGCTGACGCTGACGGATGCGATCCGCGCGGTGATCGCCGATGCGATCGAGGCCGGCGGATCGACGCTGCGCGACCATATCCGCGCCGACGGCTCGCTCGGCTATTTCCAGCATTCGTTTTCCGTCTACGACCGCGAGGGCGAGGCCTGCCGCACGCCGGGCTGCGGCGGCACGGTCAACCGCATCGTCCAGTCCGGCCGCTCCACCTTCCGCTGCATGGCCTGCCAGAAATAGCCTGCCAAAGAGCCGCTGGTCAGCCGCGCGGCACCCCACGCGGCTACCGCCTTGTCGGGGCGGGCGTCGCTTCCGCTATTGGCGCTTCTTCTCGATCGCGTCCCAAAGCAGGCTTGCGATGTCGGCGCCGCCGAACCTCTTCACCTCGCGGATGCCGGTCGGCGAGGTGACGTTGATCTCGGTCATGTAGTCGCCGATGACGTCGATGCCGACGAGCAGGAAGCCGCGCTCCTTCAATGCCGGGCCGATGCGCGCGCAGATCTCCTCCTCGCGCTTCGTCAGTTCGGTCGGTTCGGCACGGCCGCCGACATGCATGTTGGAGCGGCTATCATGCTCGGCGGGAACGCGGTTGATCGCGCCGACCGGCTCGCCGTCGACGAGAATGATGCGCTTGTCGCCCTTGCGGACGTCGGGCAGGTAGGCCTGCGCGATGAAGGGTTCGCGGAACATCTGGCCGAACATCTCGAGCAGCGAGGACAGGTTGCGGTCGTCGCGGGTGGAATGGAAGACGCCGGCGCCGCCGTTGCCGTAGAGCGGCTTCAGGATGATGTCGCCCATCTCCTCGCGGAAGCGGCGGATCTCACCCGGATCGCGGGTGATCAGCGTCTCCGGCATCAGGTCGGCGAATTCGGTGACGAAGATCTTCTCCGGTGAGTTGCGCACCCAGGCCGGGTCGTTGACCACCAGCGTCTTCGGATGGATGCGCTCCAGCATGTGGGTGGAGGTGATATAGGCCATGTCGAAGGGCGGATCCTGCCGCAGCAGCACCACGTCCATCGTCGACAGGTCGATCCGCTCAGGGGTGCCGAGCTCATAGTGATCGCCCTTCACCTCGCGCAGCGTCATCGGCTCGACGGTCGCAAAGACCGTGCCGTCGCGCAGGCTGAGCCTGTCGGGCGTGTAGTGGAAGAGGTTGTAGCCGCGGGCCTGGGCCTCGAGGCTCATGGCGAAGGTGGAATCGCCTGCGATATTGACGGTGGACACGTGGTCCATCTGGACTGCGACGTTCTTGATCTTTGCCATGGATAGTCCCTCACGGAGTGCCGGTCACATTTAGGACCGTCGCCCGGCAAAGGCAACGGGCGGCGCGCATGCACCGCCGTCAAGGAACGCTTTCATTCCGGAGGATCAGGCGGCCAGGCCGCCGCGGGCACTACCGGCACGCATCAGGTCGCGAACCTTCAGAAGCATCGCCACCGGGGCCGGGAACTGCTTGCGGCAGAAGGCGATCTTGCGGACATAGCTGTCGACGCGCCAGGTGGCCCAGGTCTTGCCGGCGAAATAGGCGATGTCGCCAGCACGGAGTGTGCGCTCGGTGCCGTTCTCGGTCGTGACATGCACCTCGCCTTCCAGGATCATCACCGTCTCGTCCCAGCCGAAGTACCAGCGGAAGGTGCCGGCCGTGCAGTCCCAGATCGCGGTGGTCGACTGATCGTCATGGCCGCGCGAATGAAGGGCGAGACGCGCGCGTGGTTCTCCTTCGAGGACCCAGGACGGCTCGATCGGCGCGTCCGCCATTTCCATCTCGTCCATGGAGGCAGCGATCAGCGGTTGCGCCGGCAGCGCCCTTGCCGGGATCGTCCGCACCGCCATGCCGATCGCGCTGGCCAGCATCAGTTTCAGAACCATCGAAGTCCCCTCTCCGTCATCCCCGGTTACATAGGGGAAGAAGGTTCGAGGCCGGTTCATGCGAACGCTAAAATTCTAGCGACCGTGGTTCTTTCGGGACAGGCGCCTATTCCAGCCCCTCGATGCGGCAGACGATCAGGTCGTGGTCGGAGAGCGGGCGACCGGTGTCGTCCAGCGAGGGGACGATGCGGGTCTCGCCGACGACGAGGCCGCGGGCGAGGAACCAGTCGAGCTTCATCGCCCGTTCCGGCCAGCGGGTGATCAGGCTCGGACGCGTGGTCATCCGGTCCAGCGGGCCGCCATGGCGGGAGAAGCCGCGCGCGGCCGCCTGCCGGAACAGGCCCTCGGCCTCGAAATCGCCGCCAGCGTGGTTGCCGGTGTTGAGATCGCCGCCGATCAGCACCGGCAGGCCCGGGAAGGCCTCGTCCAGCGCACCAATGAGGCCTGTCGCCTGGCGTTCGCGGTAGGCGGCGGTTGTGGCGCTTTCGAGATGGACGGAGACGGTGACGATGGGGCCCGCTTCCGTCTCGATCACGGCGCCGATCGCCATGCGCTCGCCAAGTCGCGGCTGGTCGCCGCCGTCGATGAACCAGAGCCTTTCGCCTTCGAGACGCAGCATGAAGGGCTGCGCCAGCGGAATGGCCGCCATCAGGCCGTTGCCGTGGAAGCCGTGAAGGTTGAAGTCATCCTTGCAGAACGCGCGCTCGGTGGCCGAGCCGAGGCCGAGTTCCAGGAATTCGACGCCGTAGGCATAGGCCATGCCGAGAAGGCCGGCGAGATCGGCGGTGGTGTTGCGCTGCCCTGTCCGGGCCATGCCGTCGTCCATCTCCGAGACGAGCACGACGGGCGCCGACGTCGCCCGCCGCAGCAGGCCCGCGGTCGCCTCGGGAAACAGGCAGCGTTCCAGGTTCCAGGCGGCAACCTCGAACGGGAAGGCGAGCGGACCGGCCGACGCTGCGTTCCCGCCCGTCTCGATCGCGTTCATGGAGGGCAGGTCCGCCATCTTCTCGTCATGGGCGGCGATCGTGCGCGGCAGGGTGGCGACCTGCAGGCGAATGTCCTCGGGGGGCCCCGCGAGGGTCGGAACGGTCGCGCGGATCATCGGGCGGTCTCCAGAAGGTCGGCGGCCGTGGTGGTGCGGTGCGGCTCGACAGATGACCAGGCGAGACGGCGTCCGGTCCCGGCATCGAAGAAATGCAGCCGGCCGAGCGGGACCGCGACCTGCATCTCGCCGGGCAGCGGCGCGTCCGACGAAAGCGCGACGGTGACGGCCTGGTCGCCGACCGTGCCGTGGACGAGGCGCTGCGAGCCCAGCTCCTCGACGTAATCGACGCGGAGCGGCAGGGTGCCGGCGTGGGCAGCGGTGCCGCCGGTCACCACCGGCTGCAGGTCTTCGGCGCGGAAGCCGACGGTCACGGCGCCCTGGGTCGGCACCGTCTGGCCGAGATCGACCAGCGCCGGGCCGATCGCGAGCCTGCTGCCGTGCAGTTCGCCCTGCACGAGGTTCATCGCCGGCGAGCCGATGAAGCTTGCGACGAAGGTCGAGGCGGGGGCGTGGTAGACGTCGAGCGGCCGGCCGATCTGCTCGATGCGGCCACCGTTCAGGACGACGAGCCGGTCGGCCAGCGTCATCGCCTCGAGCTGGTCGTGGGTGACATAGAGCGAGGTGGTGCCGACGCGGCGCTGCAGGCGCTTGATCTCGCCGCGCATGGAAACGCGCAGCTTGGCGTCGAGGTTGGAGAGCGGCTCGTCGAAGAGGAAGGCCGAGGGATGGCGGACGATGGCCCGGCCCATGGCGACGCGCTGGCGCTGGCCGCCGGAGAGCGCGCGCGGCTTGCGGTCGAGATAGGGCCCGAGCTCCAGCATGCGGGCGGCTTCGGCGACGCGGGCCTCGATCTCATTCTTCGGCGTGCGCCGGTTCTTCAGCCCGTAGGCGAGGTTCTCGCGCACGCTCATGTGCGGATAGAGCGCGTAGTTCTGGAACACCATGGCGATGTCGCGGTCGGCCGGCTCGACGTCGTTGACGACGCGGCCACCGATTTTCACCGTGCCGGACGAGATCGTCTCCAGCCCGGCGACCATGCGCAGCAGGGTGGACTTGCCGCAGCCGGACGGGCCGACAAGGACGATGAACTCGCCGTCGTCGATCTGAATGTCGACCTCGCTCACCGCCGGCACGCCGCCGTGATAGATCTTCGATACCTTGTCGATCTCGATCGTTGCCATCGACGTTTCCTTACTTGTCGCTTGCTTACTTGTCGCTCTCTGTGAGGCCCTTGATGAACCAGCTCTGGAAGACCACCACGACGAGGACGGGCGGAAGCATGGCCAGCACGGCAAGCGCGAAGGCCTCGTTGTAGTCGGGGATCTGCGAGCCGATCCAGACCTGGAGGATCTGTTTGATGCCGCGCATCAGGGTGAAGAAGCGCTCGTCCGTGGTCATCAGCATCGGCCAGAGATACTGGTTCCAGCCATAGACGAACATGATGATGAAGATCGCCGCGATCATCGTCTTCGACAGCGGCACCAGCACGTCTATGAAGAACTTGAACGGCCCGGCGCCATCGATGCGGGCGGCCTCCAGAAGTTCCTCGGGCACCGACTTGAAGAACTGGCGGAAATAGAAGGTACCGGTGGCGGATGCCAGCAGCGGCACGATCAGGCCGGTATAGGTGTTGATCAGGCCGAGGCCGCTCATGACCTCGTAGGAGGGCATGATGCGCACCTCGAGCGGCAGGAGCAGCGTGGTGAAGATCACCCAGAAGGCGAGCGTCGCAAAGCGGAAGCGGAAATAGACGATCGCATAGGCGGCGAGCATGGAGAGGACGATCTTGCCGAGGGCGAAGCCGACGCCGAGGATGAAGGAATTCATCATCATCCGCGCGCCGGTGACCTGGCCGGTGAAGCCGCCCTGCCGGGTCAGGACTTTCTCGTAGGTATCGACGAAGTGCCCGCCGGGGGAGAGCATCAGCCCCTTCGAATGGATCGCGGCGGCCTCGTGCGACGAGGTCATGAAGGCGACCACTACCGGCAGCGTCAGGAACAGGGCGCCGAGGATCAGGACGGCATGGTCGAGGATGCGGGTTCTGTGCATGGACGCCTCAGGTGTAGTGGATGCGCCGCTCGATGAAGCGGAACTGCAGCACGGTGAGCACGAAGACGACGATCATCAGGATCACCGACTGGGCGGAGGAGCCGCCGATGTCGTTGCCGCGGAAGCCGTCCATGTAGACCTTGTAGACCAGCGTGATCGGGTTGTTGGCCGCCTTGTCCTTCACCATCACGTCGATGACGCCGAAGGTGTCGAACAGCGCATAGGTGACGTTGATGATCAGGAGGAAGAAGGCGGTCGGCGCCAGAAGCGGGAAGATGACGGTCCAGAAGCGCTTGACGCCGGAGCGGCAGTCGATCGCGGCCGCCTCGCGTACCGACGCGGGCAGCCCCTGCAGGCCGGACAGGAAGAAGATGAAATTGTAGGGAATCTGCTTCCAGACGGCGACGACGATCATGGCGAAGGCGGTGTCGAAGTAGCTCAGCCCCACCTTCATCTCCCAGCCGAAGAAGGCGGCGATCTTGACGAAGGGGCCGATGTGCTGGTCGAAGAACATCATGCCGATCAGGCCCGCGACCGGCGGGGCGATGGCGTAGACGGAGATCAAAAGCGTCTTGTAGGTGGCATTTCCGCGGATCACCGCATCGGCCTTGACGGCGAGCAGCAGGCCGAGTGCCAGCGAGAAGAAGGTGACGAGTGCGGTGAAGATCGCCGTGAAGCGGGCGATGGCGAGATATTCGGGATTGAGCAGCGTGCCGATGTAGTTGTCGAAGCCCACGAAGGTCGAGCCGAAGCCGAAGGGGTCCTCCAGATAGAAGGAAGACTGGATCGCCCGCACCGACGGCCAGTAGAAGAAGATGACGATGACCGCGAGCTGCGGCGCCAGGAACAGGTAAGGCAGCAGCGGCGAGGAGAACTGGACGCGCTTCATGGGAGAACCTTCGAGCGGATGGGGCCACGGTCATTCGGGCGTTCTGAGAGCCCCTCACCCTCATTGGTGATTGCCCCTCACCCCGGCCCTCTCCCCGCGAGCGGGGAGAGGGGGATGGAAACGCTGCGGCGAGGATCCTTCTCCCCGCTCGCGGGGAGAAGGTGGCCGGCAGGCCGGATGAGGGGCGGCGAACAGCGATCGCTTCACCGCCCCCAGCCAGTCCCAGTCCCAATCATCCCGCCGTCTTGGCGAAGCGGGCGAGGAGTTCGTTGCCTTCGCGCTCGATGGTGTCGAAGGCGTCCTTTACCGACGTTTCGCCGGAGAAGATGCGGCCGTATTCGCGCTCCATGATCTCGCGGATCTGCGGGTAGAAGCCGAGGCGGTAGCCCTTCGACCATTCGCCGGCCGGTAGCATCAGCTGCTTGATGCCGACTTCGGCGACAGGGGTCTTGTCGTAGTAGCCTTCCGACTTGGTCAGTTCATAGGCGGCCGTGGTGATGGCGACGTAGCCGGTGGCCTGGTGGTAGAACTTCTGGATTTCCGGCGAGGTCAGGAACTGGAAGAAGTCGGCCACGCACTTGTTTTCCTCGGCCGGCTTTCCGGCCATGGCGAAGAGGGCCGCACCGCCGATGAAGGAATTGGTGCCGGCGCCCGAGATCGAACCCCAGTAGGGCAGGAAGTCGGCCGAGAACGGCATCTGCGCCGTCTTCTGCAGGCCGCCGAAGGAGCCGGACGAGCCGATCCAAAGGGCAACCTTGTTTTCCTCGAACGGCTTCTGGTTGTCGTTCCAGCCGGCGCCGTAATAGGCGAAGTAGCCCTGGTCGGCCCAGGACTTCAGCTTGTCGAACATCATGACGAGGTTCGGGTCGGTGACCTTCAGCTGGGTGTCGGCGACGCTGTCATAGCCGTTGTTGTTGGTGGCGAACTGGATGTTGTTGCGCGAGAAGAAGTTCTCGGTGAACTGCCAGGTCAGCTGCGACTGGACGAGCGGGATGAAGCCGGCTTCCTTCAGCTTGGGGGCCGCCGCCTCGAACTCTTCCCAGGTCTTGGGTGCTGCGACGCCGGCCTTCTTCAGCGCCTCGTCGTTGATGTACATGATCGGCGCGGACGAGTTGAAGGGCATGCCGACGAACTTGCCGTCGCTGTCAGCGTAGAAGTAGCGCACGCCCTCGATGAAGGCGTTGCGGTCGAACTCGTAACCGGCTTCCTTGATCAGATCCTCGGCGGGGACAACGGCGCCCTTGGCGTTGATGATGGTGGCCGCACCGGCATCGAAGACCTGCAGGATGTTCGGCTGTTCGCCGGAACGGAAGGCGGCGATGCCGGAGGCCAGCGCCTCCTCATAGGTGCCCTTGGAGACCGGCGTCAGCGCGCAGGCGGTCTGCGAGGCATTGAACTTCTGGGCCACCTCGTTGATGACCTCGCCGTTGCGGCCGGCCATGCCGTGCCACCAGGAAATGTTGGTCGCGGCGAGCGACGAGGTCGCGGTCAGGGCGATCGAGACTGCTGCGAGGGAAAACTGCTTGATCATGGAAGGATCCTCTCCACCGGTTACATCGGTGTGCGAGTGCCTATTGCGCCACCATGACGGGCGCGTAACAGTTTCATGGCAGCACGGTTACAATTCACATGACGTTCGTTTCGCTTTCCTTTTACGCCTCAGAAGGCGTCGGGAAGGTGTCGCGGCAGGCGCCAGGGGAGGACGGCGACGATGTCGTAGCGGATCGAGAGGCGATGGGCATCCGGCTGCCGTGCGAGCCAGACGTCGCTTGCCGCGCGGATGCGGTGCTGGGCCGTGCCGGTAACGGCGAAGACGGCCCCCTCCTCGCTGGCGCGCGCCTTGACCTCGATGCAGGCGACGAGATCGCCCTTGCGGGCGATGATGTCGATCTCGCCGACCTTGGTGCGGTAGCGGATGGCCAGGATGCGGTAACGCCTGACGATCAGATAGAGGGCAGCGACGAGTTCGGCGCGGTGGCCGCGACGAAAGGCCTTTCGGCGAAGCTTCTTTTCCGCCTCAGTCGCCATCGCCCGCCTTCAGTTCGAGCAGGCGCTGGTAGAGTTCGCGCCGGGGCATGCCGGTCTGGCGGGCCGCCTCCGTCGCGGCCTTCCCCGCGGACATGTCGCGTATCAGCAGCGACAGAATTGCGTCGACGTCCGCCGCTTCCGGCGGCGCACGCTCCGTCGGCGGCCCGACGACGAGGACGATCTCTCCCTTGACCTGCGGGTTTGCCGCATAGTGCGCCGCCAGCTCGGCGAGAGTGCCGCGACGGAATTCCTCGAAGGTCTTTGTAAGCTCGCGGCAGACGGCGGCGGGGCGATCGGCGCCCAGCACGTCGGCCGCGGCCGCAAGCGTGGCGCCGATGCGATGCGGGCTCTCGAAGAAGACCAGCGTCGCCGGCACCGTGGAGAGTTCGCCCAGCCGGTCGCGGCGGGCCTTGTCCTTCGTCGGCAGGAAGCCTGCGAAGAGGAAGGCGTCGTTCGGCAGGCCGGACCCGACGAGCGCTGCGAGCGGCGCCGAGGCGCCGGGGATCGGAACGACCCGGTGGCCGGCGGCGAGTGCCAACTGGCCGAGGCGATAGCCGGGATCGGAAACGAGCGGCGTGCCGGCATCGGAGACGAGCGCCACGGACCTGCCCTCATCGAGCGCCGCAACGAGCTTCGGGCCGACCTCGTCGGCATTGTGCTCGTGATAGGCATGGGGACGGGTGTCGATGCCGTAGCGATCGAGCAGCACGCGGGTGACGCGGGTATCCTCGCAGGCGAGCACGTCGGCGCCGGCGAGCGTTTCCAGCGCCCTGAGCGTGATGTCGCCGAGATTGCCGATCGGGGTTGCGACGAGATAGAGCGACGGCTCGAGCGGGCGCGCGGCGACGAGCGCGCCGTGGACGCGGTAGTGGCGGGCAGCCGGTGCTGCCTCCCTTTGCGGTTGTTCGTGCATTGCGGGGCTACGTTCCTGCTGGCACCTCCGGATGTCGGGGCGGCCTCCGTCTCCTTATGATAGAGGTCAGGACGAGCCGCAAGGGCGCGGACGCGCCGACGGGGTGCGCTATCCCCTGCCGCGATCGCCATGCCTCTTGCATTCCGGAGGCTAAATCTGCCAATTTGCCCGTCCACATCCTTCCGGCGCCAGCCGGCAAACAAGAAGACGCCGCGCCGGCGCAGCCGGCGGGCAGAGCGGTCGAAAGCGGTACTCCAATGCGCATCACCATCGAACGGTCCAACCTCCTGAAGTCGCTGAACCATGTCCATCGCGTGGTCGAACGGCGCAACACGATCCCGATCCTTTCGAACGTGCTCCTGCGCGCCGATGCGGGCAGCCTCGAGATGAAGGCGACCGACCTGGACCTCGAGATCACCGAGGCGACGCCGGCCCAGGTGGAGCAGGCCGGCGCGACGACGGTTCCCGCCCACCTCCTCTACGACATCGTGCGCAAGCTGCCGGACGGCTCCGAAGTGCTTCTGGCCAACACGCCGGATGGCGGCTCCATGACGGTTGCTTCCGGGCGCTCGAAGTTCTCGCTGCAGTGCCTGCCGCAGTCCGACTTCCCCGATCTCACCGCCGGCAGCTTCAGCCATACCTTCAAGCTGAAGGCGACCGATCTGAAGATGCTGATCGACCGCACGCAGTTCGCCATCTCCACGGAAGAGACGCGCTACTACCTGAACGGCATCTTCGTGCACACGATCGAGAGCGACGGCAAATTGAAGCTCCGCGCGGTGGCGACCGACGGCCACCGCCTGGCACGCGCCGACGTCGAGGCGCCGTCCGGTTCGGAGGGCATGCCCGGCATCATCATCCCGCGCAAGACCGTGGGCGAGTTGCAGAAACTGGTCGACAATCCCGACCTCGTCGTCGCCGTGGAAGTATCGGACGCGAAGATCCGCTTCACCATCGGCTCGGTGGTGCTGACCTCGAAGCTGATCGACGGCACCTTCCCCGACTACCAGCGCGTCATCCCCGCCGGCAACGACAAGGAACTGAAGATCGATTGCCAGTCCTTCGCCCAGGCCGTCGACCGCGTCTCCACCATTTCCTCCGAACGCGGTCGGGCGGTAAAGCTGGCGCTCTCCGAGGGCCAGATGACGCTGACGGTCAACAATCCCGATTCCGGAAGCGCCACGGAAGAACTGCCGGTCGGCTACGAAAGCGATCCGCTGGAGATCGGCTTCAACGCAAAGTACCTTCTCGACATCACCGCCCAGCTTTCCGGCGAGGAGGCGGTGTTCATGCTGGCCGACCCCGGTTCGCCGACGCTGGTGCGTGACCTTGCAGGCGACGACGCGCTCTACGTGCTGATGCCGATGCGGGTTTAGAGTCTGTCCAGGGTCGAGATCAGGCTTGGTCTGGTGGCGGCGGGTCGGATGGCCCGCCGTTTTGCATTCTGCCGACAAGCTGTTGATCTGGCGTGAACAGACTTGTTTTTGACGCAAACGGCTACACATAGTGTGCCATGGAATAGACACGGTTCAGGGATCCGGTCCGCACGGGCGCCGGAGCGGTTCACCTGACGGCCACACCGGGGGACGACATGGGTTTGCGTGTGAAGGTGAAGGAACGGCTCGGCAGGAAGTTTGACGAGGAGATCCGCTTCTTCAAAGGCTGGATCAGTAACACGCGTGCAGTCGGCTCCATCATTCCGACCTCTTCTGTGACGGCGCGCCGGATGGCGAGCGTCATCGATCCGCAGTCACACCGTCCCGTCCTCGAACTCGGCCCCGGCACCGGCGCCATCACCAAGGCGATCCTCGAGGCGGGCATGGCGCCGGACAAGATCGTCTCGGTCGAATACTCCACCGATTTCTACAACCACCTCGTCGAGCGCTTCGAGGGCGTGCACTTCATCAATGGCGACGCCTTCGATCTCGACAATACGCTCGGGCCGCTGAAGGACGTCCAGTTCGACAGCGTCATCTCGGCGGTTCCGCTGCTGAACTTCCCGATGCATCGCCGCGTGGCCCTGATCGAGGATCTTCTACGGCGCATCCCGGCCGGCCGTCCGGTCGTGCAGATCTCCTACGGGCCGGTGTCGCCGGTGACCGCGATGCCCGACCGGTACCAGATCAGCCATCTCGACTTCGTCGTGCGCAACATTCCACCGGCGCAGCTCTGGACCTACCGCAAGACCCACTAGGGCTGCCGCGATGTTTGCCCTCTACGTCACCCACCCGCAGGTCCGGATCGAGCCGGACGTGCCGGTTCCGCAATGGGGACTTTCCGACATCGGACGCGAGCGTGTGGAGCATGCGGCGCAATCGGCCTGGGTCCGCGCGCTGCGGCGCATCGTCTCCAGCGACGAGGTGAAGGCGGTCGAGACCGCGGAAATCCTGGCGCGCGCCGCCGGTGTCGAGGTCGAGATCCTAGACGGCATGGGCGAGAACGATCGCAGCGCTACGGGCTTCCTGCCACCCGACCGTTTCCAGGAGGCGGCCGACTGGTTCTTCGCGCATCCGACGGAGAGCTTTCGCGGCTGGGAACGGGCGGTCGACGCCCAGGCGCGGATCGTCACCGCGGTCGAAGCCATCCTGAAAGCGCAAGACCCGACGCAACCCATCGCCGTCGTCGGCCATGGCGGGGTCGGAACGCTGCTCAAATGCCACCTGAAGGGGGTGGCGATCTCGCGCAGCCACGACCAGCCCGGAAGCGGCGGCAATCTTTTCGCCTTCCGGCTTGAAGATCGCACCGTCACATGCGACTGGACGACCATGGAAACGTGGCGGGGGATCTGAGCATGGAAGCACGCGAACATCTGATCGTCGGACTGGACGTGCCGACGGTGACCGAGGCCGAGGAGAAGGTTCGCGCGCTCGGCGACAGCGTGCTCTTCTACAAGATCGGATACCAACTGGTCTTTGCCGGCGGACTGGAGTTCGCCCGCGACCTCGCGCAGGAAGGCAAGAAGGTCTTCCTCGACATGAAACTGCTCGACATCGACAACACGGTGGCGAAGGGCGTCGAGAACATCGCCAGGATGGGGATGTCGATGCTGACGCTGCACGCCTATCCGAAGGCGATGCGGGCGGCGGTGGAAGCAGCCAGGGGCTCCGGTCTCTGCCTGCTCGGGGTCACCGTGCTGACCTCCATGGACGCGGAGGACCTGATCGAGGCCGGTTACCAGACAGATCCGCACAGGCTGGTGCTGCGCCGGGCCGAACAGGCGCGCGCCGCCGGCATGGGCGGCATCGTCTGCTCGGCCGAGGAGGCAGCCGCGGTGCGCGGCATCGTCGGAGCGGACATGGCGATCGTGACGCCCGGCATCCGGCCGGCCGGCGCCGACAAGGGCGACCAGAAGCGGGTGATGACGCCGGCGCAGGCGCTGAAGGCGGGGTCGAGCCACCTCGTCGTGGCGCGGCCGATCGTCAAGGCGGCCGATCCGCGAGCCGCCGCAGAGGCGATCCTGGCCGAGATGGCAGACACGCTGAAGGCATAGACAGACCGAGGAGGACAGCATGGCCAAGGGATACTGGATCGCGCGCGTCGACGTTCGCGATGCCGAGCGTTACAAGGACTATGTCACGGCGGCGAAGCCGGCCTTCGAGAAATACGGCGCGACCTTCCTGGCGCGCGGCGGTGCGTTCCAGAAGCTGGAAGGCCCGGTCCGCGCCCGCAACGTCGTCATCGAGTTCCCGTCGCTGCAGGCGGCGGTCGACTGCTACAATTCGCCGGAATACCAGATCGCCGCCGCCATCCGCCAGGAAGTCGCCGACGCGGAGATGGTGGTGGTCGAGGGCGTCTGACGGGGCTGTCCTGAGGCCTTCGCCGATGCGACGCGTTGCGCGCAGGAGAAGCCTTCACCTGCCCGGATCTTTGGGCTATGTAGGCCTCACCCACCTTCGCCTTTTCCAGGAGCATCCCGCATGACCCTCTCCAACCTTCCGCCACAGGTCACCGTGTTCGGCGGCTCCGGTTTTGTCGGCCGACATGTGGTAAGGGCCCTGGCGAAGCGCGGATACCGCATCCGGGTCGCCGTGCGGCGGCCGGACCTGGCGGGTTTCCTGCAGCCGATCGGCGGGCTGGGCCAGATCTCCTTCGTGCAGGCGAACCTGCGTTACCGCAACAGCATCGAGCGCGCCGTCCATGACGCCGACCATGTGGTCAATTGCGTCGGCATCCTGTTCGAGAAGGGCCGCAACCGCTTCGACGCGGTGCAGGACTTCGGCGCCCGCGCCGTGGCAGAGGCGGCGCGCGCCCGCGGCGCCACGCTGACGCATATCTCGGCGATCGGCGCCGACGTGAACTCGGCTTCCGACTATGCCCGCTCCAAGGGCCGCGGCGAGGCCGGCATCCGGCAGGTCCTGCCCGAGGCGGTAATCCTGCGTCCCTCGATCATCTTCGGGCCGGAAGACGGCTTCTTCAACAAGTTCGCCAACATGTCGCGCTTTGCGCCCGCCCTGCCGCTGGTCGGCGGCGGCCACACCAAGTTCCAGCCGGTCTACGTGACCGACGTGGCCGAAGCGGTGGCCCGCGCCGTCGACGGCCAGGCCGTGGGGGGCGCGACCTACGAACTCGGCGGCCCGGAAATCCTGTCCTTCCGCCAGTGTCTCGAGTTGATGCTGGATGTGATCGACCGCAAGCGGGCGCTGATGTCCCTGCCCTTCGGCGTCGCCTCCCTGATCGGCTCGCTGGCCTCGCTCGTCCCCTTCGTCGATCCGCCGCTGACGCCGGACCAGGTCAAGCTGCTGCGCTCGGACAACATCGTCTCCGACGAGGCCAAGAAGGACGGCCGCACGATCCAGGCGCTCGGGATCACGCCGGCGCTCGCCGAAGCGATCCTGCCGTCCTACCTCGTGCGCTACCGCCCGCAGGGCCAGTTCACCCGCGGCACGGCCTGAGCGGACAGGCTCACTCTCTCCACCGCCCGACGCACCGGCGCCGGGCGTTCTTCAATACCGGACCAGACACGACCGGGGCCGTCCGTTCACCGATGGCCGCGGCTTCGCGGGCATGCTTTCGGCCCGCCCCCGCCACCGGCTGCATGGCCGGCAGCGAGCGCCGGCAGACGCCCCCGAAGCGGAGCGTTGCAGTTGTGCCGCAGTGAGAAAAATCAGCGCGCCATTTACGCGGGATTCAGCATGTCGGCTTATTGATGTTTCCCAGGGCGGCTAATACACACCGCCTCGCGCGACAGGGCCGCACCGGCTGACCGGCGCAGACTTCTTCCTCAGGGACTTCATAGACATGGGCAAGGCAATTGCACTCTTCTTCGGCTGCGCAGCGCTAGTGATCCTGGCGGGCTCGTTCATTGCGCCCGGCACGGTTGCCGCCGGGAAGCATGGCTGCGCGCCGGCCTATGGCGTCGATCCCTGCACCACCTCCTCGGTCGCCCGCTAACCCTTTGCCGCAAACGGAAAGGCCGGACGTTTCCGCCCGGCCTCCGTTTGTCGTCGAGGTCTTCGCCTGAGCCTTTTCAGCCCCAGATCGCGAGACCGATGAGGCCCGCGATACCGACGACGATTCGCCAGATGGCGAACGGCGCAAAGCCGCGGCGCGACACGAAATCCAGAAGCGAGCGCACGACGATCAGGGCGGCAAAGAAGGCGGCGATGAAGCCCACGCCGATGATGAGGCCATCGTCCATGCTGAGCGCATCGCGGTTCTTGTAGAGATCGAGGGTGAAGGCCCCAAGCATCGTCGGCATGGCGAGGAAGAAGGAGAACTCGGCGGCCGAGCGCTTGTCGGTCCCCATCAGGAGGGCGCCGGCGATGGTGGCGCCCGAGCGCGAGGTGCCGGGGATCATCGCCAGGCACTGGAACAGGCCGATCTTGAAGGCGAGCGACGGCGGATAGTCCATGACGTCCTTGTAGCGGGGCTTCAGCGGCAGCCGATCGATGACATAGAGGATGATGCCGCCCACGATCAGGACGACGCAGATCAGTTGCGGCGTTTCGAACAGCACGGTCTTGATGAAGTCGTGGGCGAAGACGCCGATGACGGCGGCGGGCAGGAAGGCCAGCAGCACGCTCAGCACGAAACGGCGGGCGTCAGCGCTGGTCGGCAACGCGCGGGCAATCGCGATGAGCTTGCCGGTATAGACGGCGAGAATCGCCAGGATGGCACCGAGCTGGATCAGGACGGGGAAGGTATTGCCGGGGGACTTGAAGCCCAGAAAGTGTCCGGCAAGGAGGATGTGCGCCGTAGAAGACACGGGGATGAACTCGGTCAGGCCCTCGATCACTCCGAGTACGAGGGCGCTGACAATCGACTGGTCGGCCATTGAAAATCCTTGAAGAGGTGATGTTGGGAGGGAACATCACGAACCGATTCGCTTGTTTTTGCCTTGCCATCTTCCTATAGCTTTGTGTCAGGAGTCGTGAAAAGCGCAATCCGCATTTCCGGCCGGCGGCCGATCCCACTTCCTCCGACAATCACTTGAAGAAAAGCGCCTCAATGCCGACCCTCTATCATCACCCGATGTCCTCCGCCTCGCGCTTCGTCCGCCTGATCCTGAGCGAATACGGCTACCAGACCGACCTTGCCGAGGAGCAGCCCTGGGAGAACCGGCGCGACTTCCTGGCGCTGAACCCGGCCGGCGCCCTGCCCGTCTATGTCGACGACAGCATGCGGGCGCTCTGCGGGGCGACCGTCATTTCCGAATATGTCGACGAGACCCATGGCGTCCTGAAGCGCGACCGGCGGCTTCTGGCCGAGGACCCGTTCCAGCGCGCGGAGATCCGCCGCCTCGTCGAGTGGTTTTTGCAGAAGATGGAGCAGGACGTCACCCGGCCGCTGGTGCGCGAACGTATCTTCAAGCTGCAGATGACGCCGGACCAGGGCGGCGGACCGCCGGACAGCAAGATCCTGCGCAATTCGCGCGCCAATATCCGCCAGCACATGAAGTATCTCTCCTGGCTTGCCGGGTCGCGCACCTATCTCGCCGGCGACCGGCTGAGCTATGCAGACCTCGCCGCTGCGGCCTCCATCTCGGTGCTGGACTATCTCGGCGAGATCAGCTGGCAGGACGCGCCGCAAGCGAAGGACTGGTACCAGCGCATCAAGTCGCGTCCCGCGTTCCGGCCGCTCCTGGCCGAGCGCGTGCGCGGCGTCACCCCGGTCTCGCACTATGCGGACCTCGACTTCTGAGGCGGAAGCCATGTCCGTCGCCGACGACACCGAGAAGCGAAGCGAACGGCAGCGGGAGAAGCTCAGGGCGTTCCTGCTTTCGGAGGCGCGCGACAAGGGGTTCGACGCCTGCCGGGTGACACACCCCGACGCGATCCCCGAGGCACCGGCGCGGCTGCAGGCGTTTCTCGCCGCCGGCTGCCACGGCACCATGGAATGGATGGAAGAGACGCGGGCGCGCCGCGGCGATCCGCGCGTGCTGTGGAGCGAGGTCCGCTCGATCGTGCTGTTCGGCATGAACTACGGGCCGGACGAGGATCCGCGCGCGGTGCTTGCCAAGCGCGACCGTGCGGCGATCTCGGTCTATGCGCGCAACCGCGACTACCACGACGTCATCAAGGGCCGGCTGAAGGAGATCGCCACCCGCTTTGCCGCGCGCGCCGGCGCGAACGTGAAGGTCTTCGTCGACACGGCGCCGGTGATGGAGAAGCCGCTGGCGATGCAGGCGGGCCTCGGCTGGCAGGGCAAGCACACCAATATCGTCAGCCGCGAATTCGGCTCCTGGCTCTTCCTCGGCAGCCTGTTCACCACCGCCGACCTCGGCGCGGACGCGCCGGAGCGCGACCATTGCGGCACCTGCCGGGCCTGCCTCGACGCCTGCCCGACCGACGCCTTCCCGGCGCCCTACAGGATCGATGCGCGGCGCTGCATCTCCTATCTGACAATCGAGCACAAGGGACCGATCGATCCCGCCCTGCGCCCGCTGATCGGCAACCGCATCTATGGCTGCGACGACTGCCTTGCCGCCTGTCCCTGGAACAAGTTCGCAGCCACCGCCGCCGAAATGAAGTTCCATGCCCGCGACGATCTGCGGGAGCCGCCGATCGCGGACCTGCTCGAGCTCGACGACGCGGCCTTCCGTGCGCATTTCTCCGGCTCGCCGGTCAAGCGGATCGGCCGTGACCGGTTCGTGCGCAACGTGCTGATCGCGGCCGGAAACAGCGGCGAGGCCGGGCTCGTGCCGATCTGCCTGCGGCTTGCCGGCGACCCCTCGCCGACCGTGCGCGGCATGGCTGTGTGGGCGCTGTCGAGGCTGATGGAGAAGGCCGATTTCCAGGCCTTCGCCCGCGGTGCTGCGCGGGAACCCGACGCCGAGGTGCGGGCGGAATATGACATTGCGATGGAGGTTGCCTGATGCGGCTGTTGGTTCTGGGGGCCGGCTTTTCCGGCCGGGCGATCGCCGAAACGTTCCGCGGGGCCGGCTATGCGGTCGCCGGCACGACGCGCTCGCAGGAGAAGGCGGACGCGCTTGCCGCACGCGGCATCGAGGCGATCCTCTATGACGGTGAGACCATCTCCGATGCCCTGCGGGGAGCGATGCGACAGGCGACGCATCTCGTGCAATCGATCGCGCCGGGCAAGAGCGGCGACCCGCTCTTTCGCGACGGCGCGGCCCCGATTGCCGATCTCATGCCGCACCTGCGATGGGCGGGCTACCTGTCCACCGTCGGCGTCTATGGCGACCACAAGGGCGGCTGGGTGGACGAGGACACGCCGATCCATCCGGTCTCGGCGCGCTCGGTGGAGCGGATGGAGGCCGAGGGCAAGTGGCTTTCCTTTTCCGGGACGAGCGGCATCCCCGTCTCCGTGCTCCGGCTCGCCGGCATCTACGGGCCCGGGCGCAACGCGCTTCGCAACGTCGCCGAAGGCACCGCGCGGCGGCTCGTCAAGAAGGACCAGGTGTTCAATCGCATCCGCGTCGAGGATATCGGCGCGGCCGCCCTCTTCCTGGCCGAAAAAGGGCATGGCGGGGTGTTCAACATCACCGATCACGAACCGGGGCCGCCGCAGGACGTGGTGGCCGAGGCTGCCCGGCTGATGGGGGCCGAAATGCCGCCGGAGATCCCCTTCGAGACGGCCGAACTCTCTGCCATGGCGCGCTCCTTCTACGGCGAAAACAAGCGCGTCTCGAGCGCCAGAATCCGCTCCCTCGGCTTTGCCTTTCGCTACCCCGACTACCGCATGTCGCTGGCACAAATGTGGGCAGATGACGACTGGCGGGGCTGACAAGGCCGGAGTGGTTAACGGGAGGTTACCGGCAGAGGCCAATGCTCGCCAAAGTTTCGTCAATTTTCCGCAACTTATGCGCGATATCGCCTCGCAACAAATGGGCTTTGGCGTAGTCTTTTCGGTCTAGACGCAACTTTTTTTCAGCTTTTTGGCTGTCCGCGACCGAAAATTCCACGCTTGTCAAGTTTTCAAGAAAAGCACTGATTCTAAAGGCATTATCAGGACGCGCCTGCGATTTCATCAATATAGACAGCATTCTATGTAAACTCATTCGAATATCTTTGCGAAATATTCGGGGCTGGACATGGCCCTTTTTCGCCATCTTTCGTCCCAATAGACAGACCTGTCGGAAGAAACTGGACATCAGCACTGAGGGGTCACCATGTCTATCAAGTCCTCTACTGCGGCTCTCGCCGCACTCATCATCGCTGCGCCCGTTGCCTTCGCATCCAGCGCCGAAGCTGCCGGCTGCGGCGGGGCATCGTGGTACGCGCTCACATCGAAAACCGCTTCGGGCGAGCGCATGAACCCGGCCAAGCTCACGGCCGCGCACAAGACGTTGCGCTTCGGCACCAAGATCAAGGTCACCAACTCCCGCAACGGCAAGAGCGTCATCGTGCGCATCAATGATCGCGGCCCGTTCATCCGTGGCAGGGTGCTGGATCTGTCCAAGGCGGCCGCCTCGGAGATCGGCATGATCCGTTCGGGCCACGCCAAGGTCTGTTACCAGATCCTCGCCAGCTGAAACCGCGCCAGCCTATTTGACGCCGCCCCGCTTGCTCTTGCCGCCCATCGCCGCTACCACGGCGGAAACTGGAGTTGAGCAATGCGATTGGGTGGACGGCTCGCGGGAGCCATCGAGGTTCTGGCTGACATAGAGACGCGCAAGCGCCCCGTCGCCGACGCGCTGAAGGACTGGGGCCTCGCCCACCGCTTTGCCGGATCCGGCGACCGCGCGGCGATCGGCAACATCGTCTACGACGCGCTGCGGATGAAGCTGTCGCATGCCTATCTGATGGACGACGACAGCCCGGCCTCGCTCGGGCTCGGCGTGATGCTGCGCCAATGGGGCTTCACGCCCGAGAGCCTGGAAAAGGAACTTGCGGACGACAAGTTCGCCCCGCCGCTGCCCGCCGATCGGCTGAAGGCCTGTTCCTCCCGCCGCCTCGAAGACGCGCCCCTGCACGTGCAGGGCGATATCCCCGAATGGGTGCAGGCCTCTTTCGAGGAGAACTTCTCCGACGACTGGCTGGCCGAGGCGAAGGCGCTGACCGGGCGGCCAACGCTGGACCTGCGCGCCAACACATTGAAGGCATCGCGCGCGAAAGTGCTGAAGGCGCTCGAGCGCAGCGGCGCCGAGCCGGCGAAGATCGCCCGCAACGGCATCCGCATCCCCGCCGGCGAAGGCCCGTCGCGGCTGCCGAACGTCACAGCCGAGCTTTCCTTCCAGAAGGGCTGGTTCGAGGTGCAGGACGAGGGCTCCCAGATCGTCGCCGACCTCGTGTTCGCCCAGGAAGGCGAGCAGGTGCTCGACTTCTGCGCCGGTGGCGGCGGCAAGACGCTCGCCATGTCCGCGGCCATGAACAACAAGGGCCAGGTGCACGCCTACGACGCCGACCGCAAGCGGCTGGCGCCGATCATCGAGCGCCTGAAGCGCGCCGGCACCCGCAACGTGCAGGTTCATGACGACTTTTCCTCGCTTTCGCCGTTCGCCGGCCGGTTCGACCGGGTGCTGGTCGACGCGCCCTGCACCGGCACCGGCACCTGGCGGCGGCGGCCGGACACCAAGTGGCGGCTGACGGACAAGAACCTCGAGGAGCGCCTGTCGCAGCAGGAAGAGGCGCTGGCGAGTGCTGCCACCTTCGTCCGCCCCGGCGGCTACCTCCTGTACGTCACCTGTTCGGTGCTGCCGGAGGAAAACGAGAACCAGGTCTACAGCTTCTGCGAGGACAATGCCGAATTCGAGATCCTGTCGGCGGCGGAAGCCTGGGAAGAGCTTTTCGGCACCGACAAGCCGCAGCCCTGGTCGGCCGACATGAAGACGGTGACGCTGACGCCGGCCTCGACCGGAACGGACGGCTTCTTCTTCTGCGCGATGGAGCGCAAGGCTTGAAGCCGGCGACACATCTGACAGCCACGTCCGCCGCAGCGGCCGCAGTTGCAAGTATCGAACAGTTCTAAACTATACGCTTTGACACCAGTTTGTTTTTGCGCGAAGAGAATCCCGCCTGAATACTTCCATCGCCCGGCTCCGGGCGACGTCCCGGCCAATCATTCGCCCGACAGGAGAGGGGCACCGGGAAGGTTACGAACTCTAGTGGGACCCCAGGAGACAACATGAAGACCTCCTTCCTTCGCGCGGCCGTGCTGGCACTCTCGACCGCGACCTGCGCGCTCGCCGTCCAGCCGGCGCTCGCCGCCACCGACGAGGCGGCCGTCGTCAAGCACTATGTCGATGTCGCCCATGCCAAGTTTTCCGACGCGCTTGCGACCGCCCGGGAGCTTGCCGCCGCCGTCGACGCGCTGATCGCAAGCCCGACCGACGAGACGCTGGCGGCCGCCCGCGCCGCCTGGATCGAGGCCCGCGTGCCCTATCAGCAGACCGAGGTCTACCGCTTCGGCAACGCCGCCGTCGACGAGTGGGAAGGCAAGGTCAACGCCTGGCCGCTGGACGAGGGCCTGATCGACTATGTCGACGCCGGCTACGGCACCGAGAGCGACGAGAATTCGCTGTTCGTCGCCAACGTGATCGCCAATCCCGCAATCAAGATCGACGGCAAGGACATCGATGCGAGCAACATCACGCCGGACTTCCTGGCAGGCACCCTGCAGGAGGCCGGCGGCGTCGAGGCGAACGTGGCGACCGGCTACCACGCGATCGAATTCCTGCTGTGGGGCCAGGACCTGAACGGCACCGGCAAGGGCGCCGGCAACCGCCCGGCGACGGACTTCGACACCAAGAATTGCACGGGCGGCAATTGCGACCGCCGCGTCGCCTATCTGAAGGCCGCGACCGACCTGCTCGTGACCGACCTGGAGGAGATGGTCGCCGAGTGGGCGCCCGAGGGCGGCGCCGCCAAGACCGTCAGCGCCGAAACGAAGGCCGGCATCTCGGCTATCCTGACCGGCATGGGCTCGCTCTCCTATGGCGAACTGGCCGGCGAGCGCATGAAGCTCGGCCTCCTGCTGCACGATCCGGAAGAGGAGCACGACTGCTTCTCCGACAACACCTACAATTCGCACTATTACGACGCGCTGGGCATCCAGAGCGCCTATACCGGCGAATATATCCGCCCCGACGGCACCAAGCTGACCGGCCCGTCGCTTTCAGAACTGGTCGCCGCCAAGGATGCGGCGCTGGACAGCGAAGTGAAGGGCAAGCTCGACACGACGATCGCCGCGATGCAGGCCATGGTGAAGCGTGGTGAGACGATCGAGGCCTACGACCAGATGATCGGCGAAGGCAATGCGGAGGGCAATGCCGTCGTACAGGCGGCGATCGACGGACTTGTGGCCCAGACCAAGTCCTTCGAGCGCGTGATCTCGGCACTGGAACTCGGCAAGATCGAGCTTGAAGGTTCCGACAGCCTGGATAATCCTAACGCGGTCTTCCAGTAAGAATGCAAAGGCGGGCCGCGCTCCTTGGAACGCGGCCCGGTCCCGACATGAAGAGAGCGCGTTCCAAAAGCCTGCTGCCCGCGCTCGGGGGCGTGCTGCTGTTGCTTGCCGCAGGCGTTGCCGGAAGCGAGCCCCTGCCGGGTAGCGAAGGCCGCACCGATCTTTCCGACAAGGACAGGGCGCGGGTGGAAGCGGTGACGCGGCCCACGACGGACTTTTCCAGGGCGGAACAGTACGAGGCGATGTCCGGCGGTGCGGCGACCTCGACGGCCGCCGTCAACGCCGACAGCTTCTCGCATTTCTCCGAAAACCTGACCTTCCAGCAGGAAGAGGGCTTCAAGCTCGGCAACGCACTGTTTCGCAAGGTATGGGTCTCCTCACCCTCTTCCACCCAGGCTTCCGACGGGCTGGGGCCGCTGTTCAATTCGCGCGCCTGCCAGAACTGCCACCTGAAGGACGGGCGCGGGCATCCGCCGCAAGCCGGCGACGACACCAGCACCACCTTCCTGCGCCTCGCCCGACCACCAGCGAACGAGGCGGAGCAGGAAAGGCTCGACGCGCTGGCGGTGCCGAATTTTCCCGACCCCGTCTATGGCGGCCAGTTGCAGGACTTCGCCGTCCCCGGCCTTGCCGCGGAGGGCCGGATGCGCGTCGAGTGGTCGGAAGAGCCCGTGCGGCTTGCGGGTGGCGAGACGGTCTTCCTGCGCCGCCCGCGCTACAGCGTCGGCGAACTTGCCTATGGCGCGATGGACCCGGGAACGACGATCTCGCCGCGGATGACGCCGCCGATGATCGGGCTCGGGCTGGTCGAGGCGATCCACGAGGCCGACATCATGGCGCTGGCCGATCCGGAGGATGCGGATGGCGACGGCATCAGCGGCAAGGCGGCGCTGGTGCGCGATCCCGAAACCGGCCGGCTGGCGCTCGGTCGCTTCGGCTGGAAGGCGCAGAACGCCACCGTGCGCCGGCAGACGGCCGAGGCCTTTGCCAACGACATCGGCATTTCCAATCCTCTCGCCCCGGCAAGCCACGGCGACTGCACGGCGGCACAGACGGCCTGCCTCGTCATGCCGGACGGGGTGCAGAAACGTCTTGGCGACACCGAGGCGCCCGATCCGGTGCTCGACCTCGTCACCTTCTACGCGGAAAACCTCGCCGTTCCCGCCAGGCGCAAGGCGAGCTTCAAGGAGACGCTGGCCGGCAAGAAGCTGTTCTACGGGACCGGCTGCACCGCCTGCCACACGCCGAAGTTCGTCACCCGCCGCGATGCCCGCGACAAGGCGCAATCCTTCCAGCTCATCTGGCCCTATTCCGACTTCCTGCTGCACGACATGGGCGAGGGACTGGCCGACGGGCAACCGGTGGGGCTCGCCGACGGACGGGAGTGGCGCACGCCGCCACTCTGGGGTATCGGGCTGACCGAGACCGTCAGCGGCCACACCTTCTTCCTGCATGACGGGCGCGCGCGCAACCTGACCGAAGCCATCCTCTGGCACGGCGGCGAGGCGCAGGCCGCCCGGGACCGATTTTCCGACTTGGAAGCCGCCGACCGGGCCGCGCTTCTGACTTTCCTGGAGTCCCTATGATGCTTTTTCTGCTGCGTTCCAGACTTCGCTCCGCCCTTTTTGGCCTGGCGCTTCTTCCCGCGGTGACGATCGGGGCCGTACCGGGATCGGCGCAGGATGCCAACCCGCTGCCGCCCGTCGTGCTCACCGAGGAGGCGATCTCGGCGGTCATGACCCGCGCCGTCGACGAGGTGATCCGGCCGGGCTACCGCGACATGCACGCCTCGGCTACCCGGCTTGCGGATGCGGTCTCGGCCTATTGCGCCGCGCCCTCCCCCGGTACGAAGGCCGCGGCCCATGCCGCCTTCAACGACACGGTGGCCAAATGGTCCTTCATCGAGATCGTGCGCGATGGGCCGGTGCTGCAGGAGAACCGCTTCGAGCGCATCCTGTTCTATCCCGACCGCAAGAGCACCGGACTGAAGCAGGTTCAGGCGCTGCTGGTCAAGAAGGACGAGAAGGACGCAGAGGCGGCCGCACTGCCCGGCAAGAGTGTCGCCGTGCAGGGGCTGGGTGCGCTGGAATACGTGCTTTTCGGGACCGGCGCCGAAGCCCTCGATGCCCAGAAGGACAGTTTCCGCTGCCGATACGGTGCGGCGGTGGCGAAGAACATCGCCGCGACCGCGGCATCGCTCAGCGCCGACTGGGAGAAGCCGGACGGCGTGCAGCGCGACTGGAAGCATCCGGGCCCCGACAACCCCGCCTTCCGCGACGGGAAAGAGGCGATCACGGCCCTGCTCGGGATCCTCGTCCACGGCGCCGAGGCGGTACGCGACCAGCGGATCGAGGCGTTCTACAAGGGCGAGGATGCCCCTGCCCGGCCGAAATCGGCGATCTACTGGCGATCCGGCAACACCTGGAACGCGATCAAGGGCAATCTCGACGGGCTGCGAACGTTGTTTGCCAAGTCAGGGATGGAGCAACTGCTGGACCCGGCGGAGGCCTCGATCGCCGGTTCGGTCGAATTCGTCATCGCTTCGCTGACGCGCGTGGTGGCGAAGATCGATCCGGACATCGAAAAGGCCGTGAACGAGCCGTCCGAGCGCCACAAGATGGACTTTCTCATCATCAACGCGCGCGACCTCGTGCTGCGGTTCAGCGACCAGTATGGCGGGGCCATCGGGCTTGGCGCCGGGTTCTCGTTTGCCGACGGCGATTGAGCGGCACCATGGGGCAGGATCGAAAAAGAGCCCGGCGATGAAGACATCCCTTCTCGACCGCCGCAGCTTCATCAAGATGGCGGGCGCCGCCTGGGCCACGACGCTTGCGCCCGCCTCGCTGCAGGCGCTGGAGCGGACGGACGCCGTCTTCGCCTCCGGTTTCATGGAGCGCGACGGCCGCTTCGGCCTCGCCACCGTTGCCGAAGACGGGACGGTCATCGAAAAGGTGGCGCTGCCGGCCAGGAGCCACGGCCTGGCCTACAGTCCGGCAAACGGTTGCGCCGTCGCCTTCGCCCGCAGGCCCGGCACCTTCGCGCTGATCTTCGACACGAGGCAAAGCCGCGAACCCGTCGTCATCCACGCGGGCGAGGACCGGCACTTCTTCGGCCATGGCAGCTTCTCGCCGGACGGGCGGCTGCTCTATGCCAGCGAGAACGATTTCGAAGCCAATCGCGGCGTCATCGGCCTCTACGATGCGACGGACGGCTACCGACGGATCGGCGAATTCGACACATACGGGATCGGCACGCACGACATGACCGTCTCCGACGACGGACGCCTGCTGATCGTCGCCAATGGCGGCATCGAGACGCATCCGGATTTCGGCCGCACCAAGCTGAACCTCGACCACATGGAACCGTCGCTGGCGCTCATCGACGCGGCCACCGGCGCGCTGATCGAACGGCATGCGCTGCCGCCTTCGCTGCGGCAGCTCTCCACCCGCCACGTCGACATCGATGCCAAGGGCCGGGTGTGGTTCGCCTGCCAGTACGAGGGACCGCGCAACGACCTGCCGCCGCTCGCCGGCCACTTTGCCAAAGGCGAGGACATCCGTTTCCTGGATCTTCCCGACGAGACGACAATGCGGCTCGCCAACTATGTCGGGGCCATCGCCGTCAATCGCGCCCAGGGGCTCGTGGGGCTGACGTCGCCCAAGGGCGGCCTTGCGGTCACGATCGACGCTGCGAGCGGGAGCGTGCTCGGCGAGCGGCGCGTGGATGACGCGGCGGGGATCGCGCCGTCACCGCACGGTTTCGCCGTCTCCTCCTATGACGGGCGGTTCGACGACAGCACAGCCAATCTCGCCTGGGACCAGCACATCATCCGTCTCGGGACGCTCTGAGAGTTCACACGGCGCCGGCGTCGCGGGCGATCAGCAGGTGCAGGTCGCGCCAGGCATAGGCCACCTGCTCGTAGCGATGCCCGCCGATGCCGACAAAGCCGGTCTCGACTGGTGCGGCCCCAAGGCGCTCGTAGAAGGCGCGGTTCGGATTGGTGGACAGCACCCAGGCCAGAAGCGTTGCCGTTCCGCCTTCGACCATCCAGCGGGCAACCGCGCGCACCAACGCCTCGCCGATGCCGAGCCCCTGATAGGCAGGGAGGACGTAGAGCGCATAGATCTCGCCCACCGGCGTCGGCGTGGCGTAGCGCGCCGGTCCGAAATTGGCGAAGCCGACGAGTTCGCCCGTCCGGCGATCGATCGCGACGAAATGGCCGACGCCCAGCGAATTGCGCCGCTCCATGTGGCGGAGCGCCTGCTCGGCCGGCGACATGCGGTCGAGAAAGCCGTCATCGAGAAGCCCCCGGAAGGTGGCCCTCCAGGTTTCGACGAGCACCCGGCCGATGGCGAAGACGTCGGCTGTCCGGCCCTTTCTGATCTCGATACCAGCATCCATGGAAAATATGTAGTGCGGCGCCCCGCTCCTGCAATGCTCGCGCGGCCGGCCAAACGGGCCTGCGCCCGTGCGCGTCCCGCGCAATTGATGCCTTGCAGCATGGCCGCGCGCATGCGAGGGTTCCGGCCCTGTCGCAATGCACCATGCGAACCGAACGAGAGACATGACCGACCTTCCGCCTGCGGATTTCCGCGAACGCATCACCTCCAGCTTCCAGCGGCAGGCGGCCATGCGGCTGATCGGCGCCCGACTGACGCGGACCGAGCACGGCACGGTGGAGATCGAGCTGCCTTTCGACGAGAAGCTGACGCAGCAGCACGGCTTCCTGCATGCGGGCGTCATCTCGGCGGCACTCGACACGGCCTGCACCTATGCCGCCTACACGATCATCGAGCCGGCGGCCTCGCTGCTGACGATCGAGTTCAAGGTCAACCTAATGTCGCCCGGGCGGGGCGAGTGGTTCCTCTTTCGCGGCGAGGTGACGAAGCCGGGCTCCAACATCATCGTCGCCGACGGCCGCGCCTATTCGGTCGGCGACGGCCCAGCAAAGCTGATCGCCTCGATGACGGGCACGATGATGGTGATGCGCGGCCGCGAGGACGTCGCCGGATGAGCCAGGAACCGATGCCCTATACGCTCAAGGCGGTGGGCGGGAAGCGACTGCTCTACGTGATGGCGGTGGATGCCGAGTATGGCGAGCACCTGCGCGCCCGGATCTCGCCGCTGATGACCGGCATCGGCCCGGTAGAGGCGGCGGTGCAGGTGACGCGGGCACTGGCCCGCCTGGAGGCCCGCGACCGCCTGCCGGACCTCGTCGTCTCGCTCGGCTCGGCCGGATCGGCGTGCCTGGAGCAGACGGGCGTCTACCAGGCGTCCTCCGTCTCCTACCGCGACATGGACGCCTCGCCGCTGGGCTTCGAGAAGGGCGCCACACCGCTGCTCGACCTGCCCGTCGTCGTGCCGATGACGCTGAAGGTTCCGGGAATCGCGACGGCGCGCCTTTCGACCGGGGCGAACATTGTTTCCGGCGCCGCCTATGACGGCATCGATGCCGACATGGTGGAGATGGAGACCTTTGCCGTGCTGCGCGCCTGCCAGGCCTTCGGTGTTCCGTTGATCGGCCTGCGCGGCATTTCCGACGGCAAGGCGGAACTGACGCATGTCTCCGACTGGACGGAATATCTGCATGTCATCGACCGGAAGCTGGCCGATGCGGTGGCACAGCTGGAACAGGCCGTGAGCGACGGCGCGCTCGCCCTCTGAGACCAACCTGCACTGATATTGACCGATTGCGCCGGACCCCGTTGCGCCCTGCGGCAAATTTCATTAAAGGCTCGCCATGACCCAGACAGCTCATCCCGACAGCATTCTCATCATCGATTTCGGTAGCCAGGTGACGCAGCTGATCGCGCGGCGCATCCGCGAATCCGGCGTCTACTGCGAAATCCATCCCTTCCAGAGCGCGGCTGCTGCCTTCGACAAGATGCAGCCGAAGGGCGTGATCTTCTCCGGCGGGCCGGCCTCGGTCACGACCGAAGGCAGCCCCCGCGCCCCGCAGGCGGTGTTCGATGCGGGCGTGCCGATCCTCGGCATCTGCTACGGCCAGCAGACGCTGGCGACGCAGCTCGGCGGCGTCGTCGAGGGCGGCCATGCGGCCGAGTTCGGCCGCGCCGACGTGGAGATCAGGAAGGCGAGCCCGCTGTTCGACGGTTTCTGGACCGTCGGCGAACGCTATCCCGTCTGGATGAGCCATGGCGACCGCGTCACGCAGCTTCCCGAAGGCTTCGAGGTCGTCGCCACCTCCGAGAACGCGCCCTGTGCGATCGCCGTGCACGAGGGTCGCCGCTACTACACGACGATGTTCCACCCGGAAGTGATGCACACGCCGGACGGCGCCAAGCTGCTCGCCAATTTCGTGCACAAGATCGTCGGGCTGAAGTCCGACTGGACGATGGCGGCCTACCGCGCCGAGATGATCCGCAAGATCAAGGAACAGGTGGGCAGCGAACGCGTGATCTGCGGCCTGTCCGGCGGCGTCGACAGCTCCGTCGCAGCCGTGCTGATCCATGAGGCGATCGGCGACCAGCTGACCTGCATCTACGTCGACCACGGCCTGATGCGGATGGGCGAGAGCGAACAGGTCGTCGGCATGTTCCGCGACCACTACAATATCCCGCTCGTGCACGTGGACGCCTCCGACCTGTTCCTCACCGAGCTTGCCGGTGTCAGCGACCCGGAAGTGAAGCGCAAGACGATCGGCCGCCTGTTCATCGAGGTGTTCGAGGCCGAGGCCGGCAAGATCGCAGCCGACGGCAAGGGTGCGCCGAAGTTCCTGGCGCAGGGCACGCTCTATCCCGACGTCATCGAGAGCGTCTCCTTCTCCGGCGGCCCGTCCGTGACGATCAAGAGCCACCACAATGTCGGCGGCCTGCCCGAGCGGATGAACATGAAGCTCGTCGAGCCCTTGCGCGAACTGTTCAAGGACGAAGTGCGCGCGCTCGGCCGCGAACTCGGCCTGCCGGAGAGCTTCATCGGCCGCCATCCCTTCCCGGGTCCGGGCCTCGCCATCCGCTGCCCCGGCGCCGTCACCCGCGAGAAGCTCGACATCCTGCGCAAGGCGGATGCGATCTATCTCGAGGAAATCCGCAAGGCGGGCCTCTACGACACGATCTGGCAGGCCTTTGCGGTTCTGCTCCCGGTCCAGACGGTCGGCGTCATGGGCGACTACCGCACCTACGACTTCGTCTGCGCGCTGCGCGCGGTGACCTCGGTCGACGGCATGACGGCGGATTTCTATCCCTACGATATGGCCTTCCTCGGCCGCACCGCCACCCGCATCATCAACGAAGTCCGCGGCATCAACCGCGTCGTCTACGACGTGACCAGCAAACCGCCCGGCACCATTGAGTGGGAATGAGGGGGAGCCGGCGGCGATCGGCGTCTCCGCCGTTGCGTTTTCGCTGAGAACCCTGAAACCGGCAAACGCCCTTCCGACTTCAGCGGGTGGCACGTGCAAGGTCAGAAGGCGGTTCGCAAAACTCGACCAGCAGCTCCGTGAGCACCCGCACCTTCCGTGCAGGATGCTGCCCCGGCGGGCGGACGACATAGACGCCTGCCAGAGGCGGCGGATGGCGCGTCATGACAGGCACAAGCGCGCCGGAGGCCCGATGTTCACGGGTGAGCCAATCGGGAAGATAGGCGATGCCGAGGCCTGCCACCGCGGCGGCGACGAGAGCCGTGCCGTTGTCGGCCTTGAAGCGCCCCCGTGGATGAACCGTGACGACCTTGTCGCCATCGGTCAGCTGCCAGGATTCCGTTCCCTGCATGAGCGCCTGATGGGCGGCGAGTTCCTCCGGCGTCTCGGGTGAACCGTGCGCTTCGATATAAAGCGGGCTTGCGACGAGCCTTCCGTAGATCGGCCCGACGCGTCTTGCGATCAGGTTCGAGTCCTGGAGGTGGCCGAGCCGGATCGCACAATCGAAACCCTCCGTGACGAGGTCGACGAAACGGTCGCTGTAGTCGGCATGGATGTGGAGCTGCGGGTGGCGTCGCGCCATTTCCGCGAGCATGGGCGCGAAGTGCGTCAGCCCGAAGGAAAGCGGCACGGCCACGCGCAGGCGGCCACGAAGCTCGCCGGCGGGCAGGATCGTTTCCCGGGCCACATCGATCTCGGCGAAGGCCCTGGCCGCGTGGTCGCGGAACAGGATCCCCGCCTCCGTCAGAGCGGCGCCGCGGGTGGTTCGTGCCAGAAGCTGGACGCCGAGTTCCGCTTCAAGCCGGGCGAGCCTCCGGCTGACGATCGACTTGGAGACGCCGAGCCGGCGCGCAGCAGGTGACACGCCCCCGGCATCGGCAACCTCCACGAATGTCCGCAGCTCTTCGATATCCAAATCAGCGTTCCTCGTTTTGCGACACAGCGTAGCACCCAAGACCGGTACCGCATCTTTGGCGGGAATGACAATGTCTGCCCCGGCAGCGTCGCAGTCGGCGCATGTCTCCCCGCACGACCAACCTCACCCGAAACGGTAGCATAGGGATTTGATAATGACTTTTCGTAACGGTCTCGCCTCGCTTCTTCGCCCCGAAGACTCGGTCCTGGTCCTGATCGACCACCAGCCTTTCCAGCTCACGAACCTGAACAGCCACGACCCGCATATGGCGGTCAACAATGCGGCGGCTCTGGCGAAGGCTGCCAAGGCCTTTGACGTACCGACCATCCTGACCAGCGTGATCGCCGACCGGGGCGGCCTCATCTTCCCGCAGATCACCGATGTCTTCCCGGGCCAGGAAGTTATCGACCGGACCTTCATCAACACCTGGGAAGACCGGAAGGTCGTCGATGTCGTCAAGGCGACGGGCCGCAAGCAGCTGATCATCGCAGGCCTCTATACGGAGATCTGCGTCGCGATGCCGGCGATCCAGGCTGCCGGCGAAGGCTGGGACGTGACGGTGATCACGGATGCCTGCGGCGGCGTGTCGGTCGAAGCCCATCAGGTGGCGATCCAACGCATGATCGCAGCCGGCTGCAACATGATGACGTGGCTGGCGCTGGCATCCGAATGGCAGCGCGACCATGCGCGGACCAAGACCGGCGCTGCATTCGTCGAGATCCTCAAGGAGCACATGGCCGGCAGCGGCATCGCGTTCCTGTGGGAGCAGCAACTGCTCAACACGCCGGTGCCGACCAGCGAAGGCTGATCCGGGCTGGGATGACGAGACCCTGTCGAGTTTCGTCATCCCCTTTCCAGATGCGAGCCCGTTGAGTGCGGAGCCGGATGGCAATTCTTCCGGTCAGCGACCTTTGCGCCGTCAGAACCCGAAGGACTGCTGGGCAGGCGGCGGCGGAGCGAAGGAGATGCCTTCCAGGGCCAGCATCCGCATCTTGGACGTCGCGCCGCCGGGGGCTGAAAAGCCGCCGACCTTGCCGCCGGCCGCGAGCACCCGGTGACAGGGGATGATCAGGGCGACCGGGTTCTTCGCCATGGCCTGGCCGACATCGCGCGCCGCCTCCGGGCCTGCGCCGAGTTCGCGGGCGAGCGCGCCATAGGTGGTGGTCCGGCCCCAGGGAACCTTGCGCGCGGCGGCGTAGACCGCCTTGAAGAAATCGTCCTGTCCGGAAAGGTCGAGGGGCACGGTGGAAAAGTCCGCCGGCTCGCCGGCAAAATAGCGTTTGACGGCCTGCACCGCTGCGGCCACAAACTGCGGCGGCTCGCCGGGCACAGCGCCGGTTGCGCGCCGCAACAGCAGGCGACGGGTGGTTTCGGCATCCTCGCCGGGAAGCTGGAAGCGCGTGACACCCGCAGCGTTCCAGGCGATCCCGCAGGGGCCGCCCGCGGTCTCGAAGATCAGATAGCTGCACGAACCTGCCATGGCGCAGTCTCCCGTTGCCTTTCCGGCACCCTCAGAATCGGGTTTCCCGGGACGAATTTCAACCCGTTTTCCGCCGGCCCTGCCGCAATTGCGGGGTTGCACCGATCGCGCGCAATCCGCATAAACCGCCGTCAGTGGAGAAACGGCGAGGACACGAGATGGAGCAATCGGAGATCACCATTGCCGGGGATACGCCCGGCGTCGAATGGCGGCTGCCCGTGCTGCGCTTTCGCGGCGATACGGAGACGGCACCCCGGGTCTACCTGCAGGCGGCGCTGCATGCGAACGAGTTGCCGGGAACGGCCGTGCTGCATTTCCTCTGCGACAGATTGCGGACGGCAGAGGCCGAGGGGGCGCTCGCCGGCGACGTGACGATCGTTCCGCAGGCCAATCCGATCGGCGCTGCGCAGGCCCATTTCGGCGAGATGCAGGGCCGGTTCGATCTTGCCTCGCGCACGAACTTCAACCGCGACTTTCCGCTGGTCACGCTGGCAGAGCGGAACGATCTGCTGGCCGGCCTCGACCGGGAAACGGCCGTGAAGCGGTTGAAGCGGACGCTGCTGCACATGGCGCTCGGCGCCGAGCTGGTGCTGGACCTGCATTGCGACGACGAATCCGTCCAGTATGCCTATATCGACGAGGCATTCTGGCCGGAAGCCGCCGATCTCGCCGCCGCCCTGTCGATGCAGGCGGTGTTCCTCTCGGACGGCGAGAGCACCGCCTTCGAGGAGGCAGTCGGCCATGCCTTCAAGCGCCAGGACGGCAGCCAGTCGGCCAAGGTGCCGGGCAGGCTTGCCGTCACCGTCGAATTGCGCGGGCGGCGCGACGTCCATGCGGAGACAGCCAGGGCGGATGCGGGCGGTCTGTTCCGCTTTCTGGCGGCCCGCGGCGTGGTTCGCGGTGCCGAGGCGCAGGTGCCGGAATTCACCGGCCCCGCGGTTCCGCTCGACAACATCGACATGGTGCGGGCGCTGGAGCCGGGGACGGTGCTGTTTCACAAGGATATCGGCGACATGGTGGAAGCCGGCGAATTGCTGGCGACGATCATCACCCGGCCGGGGTTTGCCGACGGCGCCTACCAGATGCGCACCGAACGGGCCGGGCTGATTGCCACCCGCACCTCGGACCGGTTCGTCCGCCGCGGCGACGATCTGATGAAGATCGTCTGCGAGAACCGGATCCGGACCGACCGCGCGCCCGGCACGCTGGAGGATTGACCGGGTCCGGCATCCCGCCCGGCAGGGCGGGATGCAGCCCGCGCCGGCGCCGGCGGCCGGTGCTCCCTCCAGCACAAGTAAAGCCTTGAATCTGCGTGCAATCCGTCCGAATACCCATACCGTTTTGCGGGATATGCGCTAAGGTGAACGGAATTCCCGTTCAACGATCAAGGGGTGCTCGACGGAAGCGGCATGCTGCAGACCTTTTCCGACTACTGGCCACATGTGCTTGTCGTGCTTTCGATCGTGCTCGGCACGCCGGCTGCCATCCATGCTGCAATGACCAAGGAGGAGGTGCGGGCGGCGATCGGCTGGGTCGGCGTCATCCTGCTGTCGCCGGTCATCGGGGCGGTGCTCTACTACGTCTTCGGCATCAACCGCATCCGCCGCAAGACGCTGACGCTGCGGCGCGCCGGCACGATCGCCAGGAAGGGGCGGCACCATCCCGAGCATCACGACGTCTCCGACGAGTTCGTGCATAGCCGCTACGGCGGCGCGCTTTCGGCGATGAAGCACCTGGGCGACACCGTCTCGCGGTTCTCGATGACGTCCGGCAACGCGATCGTGATGCTGGAAACCGGCGATGCCGCCTATGCCGCCATGCTGGAGGCGATCCACGGGGCCCGGCGCAGCATCCTGCTCGAAACCTACATCTTCGATCGCGACGGCATGGGGCTGCGCCTTGCGGAGGCGCTTTCGGCCGCGGTTGCGCGTGGCGTCGAGGTGCATGTGCTCATCGACGCGGTCGGGGCGCGCTATTCGACGCCGAGCATCATGCAGACGCTGCGCCAGGGCGGCGTTTCCGCGCGCGTCTTCAACGGCAACATCGTCATGGGCCTGCGGCTGCCCTATGCCAACCTGCGCACGCACCGCAAGATCCTGGTGGTCGACGGCAGCATCGCCTTTACCGGCGGAATGAACATCCGCGCCGCCTTCACGAGCGAGTTTTCCGACGGGAACGTCGCGCGGGACACGCATTTTCGCGTGACGGGGCCGGTCGTCGGCGACCTCTTTCACGTCGCCTACGAGGACTGGCGCTTCTCGGGCGGGGGCGTGCTCGACGGGGAGGCCTGGCAACTGGAGACACCGGCTGCCGCACCGAACACAGCACTCCTGGCGCGCGTCGTCGCCTCGGGACCGGACCGGAGCCTGGAGGCCAACCAGCGCATGCTGATGGGGGCGATCTCGATCGCCAAGAACCATATCCGCATCATGTCGCCCTATTTCCTGCCCGAGCGCGACCTGATCAGCGCGCTTGCGACCGCGGCGCGGCGCGGCGTGCATATCGACATCGTCGTGCCCGGCGCCAACAACCTCAAGCTCGTCGATCTCGCCATGACCGCGCAGTTCGACCAGTTGCTGAAGTCGGGCTGCCGGATCTGGCGGGCGGGCGGAACGTTCAACCACTCCAAGCTCACAGTCGTCGACGGCGTCTGGTCCTATGTCGGCTCGTCGAACCTCGACCCGCGGTCGCTGCGGCTGAACTTCGAGATCGACATCGAGGTGTTCGACACCTTTTTCGCCGCGCAGCTCGAGGAAAAGATCGGCCGCGTGCTGAAGACGGCAGAGCCGGTGGAACTGCAGGCGCTTCGGGCCCGCCCATTCTCGCGCAGGCTGATCGAGCGGATCACCTGGCTCGGATCGCCCTATCTATAGAAGGGCTGGCGGCGGTGTTCGCGCAGCGCGCCTTGCGCGGGAGCGGATCTGAAAGATCGCGACGTGCTTTAGGACGAGACAGCCTTGGTCCTTGCCGGATCGTATTGGCGATAGGAACGCTCCCAGATCGCCTGCAGGTCGATATGCGCCTTGATCGGCAGGTGGTCGGAGGCCACGCGGGCAAGCGGGCTGTCGTGCACCTCGACCGCGGCGACGAGATCGTGGGGATGGCCGAGGACCCGGTCGAGCGCCAGCACGGGGAAGCGGGAGGGAAAGCTCGGCACGGCGCCGGCGACCGGATCGAACACGGGCGAGAGCGGCGAGAGCGAGGACTTGCGGCCGACCCGCCATTCGTTCAGGTCGCCGATCAGCACCGTCGGCATCTCCTCCTCCTGGGCCACCGAGGCCAGCACCGCCTTGGCCTGCAACTCCCGCGACCGCTTGAGAAGGCCGAAATGGGCGGCGACGACGCGCAGCTTGCCGGTGGGAAACTCGAAATTGACGACGAGCGCGCCGCGCGGCTCGACGCCCGGCAGCTTCAGCTGGCGGACGTTCTGCACGGTGCCCTTGCGGATCATCAGCATGTTGCCGTGCCAGCCGTGGCTGCCGGACGACAGCGTCGCGATCGGCACCGGCACGAGACCGCAGTCGCGCTCCAGCGAGACGAGGTCGAGCAGGCCCGACCGGTCGCCGAAGCGCTTGTCGGCCTCCTGGATCGCGATCACGTCGGCATCGATCTCGGAAATGACTTCCGCCACGCGATCGGGATCGAACTTGCGGTCGACGCCGACACACTTGTGGACATTGTAGGAGGCGATGACGGTATCGCCGCCGTCGCGGTTGGCAGAGAACGGCCGGTGCCCGCGCCGGTTGCGGATCGCCGTCAAGGCGGCGGCACTTACCTTCTCGTTCAGCTTTCTCAAAGACCCTTCCCTCGCACGGCTGTGCGCGCCGAATGTAAGCGACACGCTCCGGCCCTGCAACCGTTTCACGGAAGGGTTGGTTCCAATTCTAGCCTTGAAGGAGGCCGAGCACCCTCGTCACGACGGACAGGATCTCGGCCGCGCTGACGAAACTGTTCTTCAGCGCCTCCCTCTCTTTTCGAATGACCTCGAGGCGATTTGCCGAACTGGATATTCCACCTGTGATTTCAGCATAGGTGGTGGCCGGCTTGCGATGCTTCAAAGCATCGTATTCCGCTTTCAGCTTTGTCAGCACGGCTGTGATGCGGGCTCGCTCCTGCTTGCCGGAAGCGCCGTCATAGACAAGAATCAGCTTCATGATCGCATCCCGAACGGCTTCTGCCGCCTCGCCGTTGGTCGTCACAGGCTTGCCTCCTTCGTGCGGATCGCCGCAAGACTATCGACGAGGTCCAGAAAGCTGTCGATCTGGGTCGTGGCCGTCGCGAGATCGATCTGGCCCCTTGCGAGCTGACGGTGCGTTTCCGCGAGCGTTCCTATCGCAAGCACACGCCTGTTCGCGGTCCGCTCGCGCACCAGATATTCCCGCTTGGCCCGGTCGGAAGCCATGAACTGCTGGTAGGCACCGGCACGCTGGGGCTGGACCTGGCGCATGCTGCACCGCGCGGCCCCTTCCCATTCCCGCAGCCGCCGGCTCAACAGCTCCCGGTCGTTCTCGTCGTCCTTGAGAAGGATGAAAATCGCGTCGAAGAGCCACGGATCCGTATCCGCGATGATCGCGCGGATACGCTGCATACGCTGCTGTTCGGACAGGAAGACCACGCCCTTGACTCCGGCCCTGATCACGGGGGCCGCCACGGCACTTGCGGGAGAGGCAGCGGCGATGAGGCTCGACGCGCTTTCCGTGAGCTTGCCGGCCGCCGCCTCGAGTTCGGCCACTGCAGCGGGATCGGTCGCCCTGGAAAGGGCTGTCGCATAGCGCGTCAGCGCTGCGACGAACGCCTTCTGCTCCGTAAGGCGCGATACCGGCGCGGCAGTGCGGGGGGAGGCGACGACATAGGGCTGGCCTTGAAGATAGCGGCAGGCATTGGCCTCCGCGGCATAGGCGACGGCCAGGTCCTGCTCCAGCCTGCCCGTTTCGCCGATGACCGCGACGGCACTCTCCGTCGCGGTTCCGAAGGCTGCGACGTCCTTTGTGTTCGGCCCGGTGCCGCAGCCCGCTGCCAGAAGCAGCAAAGAGATCATGCCTGACCGATAGCGCATCCTGCCCCCTTCCCCATCGATCCACGAAGAACCTGCCCCGCGGCGTCCCGATCGAGCCTGACGGCATGAGAAAGCGCTCTCACGACGCGTGAGCCCCGCGGGCAGCCGATCGGATTTTCCCCTTCGACGCGGATGAAAGCACACTATTCCTGGTCACACAATATGATTGCATCTGTAGTTACTAAATAAACTTTACATTGTAATCCGAAGGCTTGTGGCGCCTTGCTCGCCGACCGAATGCGACGTTTCCCGCAGTGCCCGGGCCGACAGTCGGCGCCGGGGCTCGAAATCGCCCACGAATTCCCCTAAACCAGCGTCGACAACGATCCAGGAGGAGGCCGCCATGTTCGACAAGCTCACCCGACAGCCCGACGATCCCCTGCTCGCCCTGATCGGCCTCTACCGTGCGGACGCGCGGACCGGCAAGGTCGACCTCGGCGTCGGCGTCTACCGTGACGAACAGGGCGCGACGCCGATCTTCCGGGCGGTGAAGGCGGCGGAGCGGCGGCTTCTGGAGAACCAGGCGACCAAGTCCTATGTCGGCCCCGAGGGCGACCCCGTCTTCGTCGAACGCCTGTGGGAACTGGCTGCCGGCGCTGCCGGGCGGGAACGCCCGACCGCCGGCGTCCAGACGCCGGGCGGTTCCGGTGCCGTCAGGCTCGCCGCCGACCTGCTGGTCCACATGGGCGTCAAGCGGATCTGGCTCGGCGTTCCGACCTGGCCGAACCACCCTGCCATCTTCAAGGCGGCTGGGCTTGCGATCGCAACGCACCCCTACTTCGACGTCCCTTCGCAGGCGATCCTGTTCGAGCAGATGACGGACGCGCTCGCCGGCGCCGAAGCCGGCGATGCGGTGCTCCTTCATGCGAGCTGCCACAATCCGAGCGGCGGGGTTCTGTCCGCCGAGCAGTGGACGGCGATCTCGGCCCTGATTGCCGAGCGTGGCCTGATCCCGCTGGTCGACAGCGCCTATCAGGGGTTCGGCAAGGGGCTGGACGCGGATTCGGCGGGGCTGCGAACGTTGCTCGCCGCCGTGCCGGAAGCGCTCGTCGCCGTCTCCTGCTCCAAGAATTTCGGGCTCTACCGCGAACGCACGGGCGCGGTCTATGCGGTGGCGTCCTCGACGGATGCGGCGCAAACCGCCCGCACCAATTTCGCCAGCATCGCCCGCGCCAACTACTCGATGCCGCCGGACCACGGTGCGGCGATCGTCGCCGAGATCCTCGGCGACGAGGCGCTGAAGGCAGACTGGATGGCCGAACTGGAGACGATGCGCCGCCGGGTCGCCTCGATCCGCACGACGCTGGCCGCCGGCCTGTCGCGTCGCTGGCAGGTGCTGACGGCGATGGCAGAACAGGAAGGCATGTTCTCGCTGCTGCCCTTCGAGGAGGCCGACGTGCTGCGGCTTCGCCACGACCACGGGATCTACATGCCCGGCTCGGCCCGCATCAACATCGCCGGGTTGAAAAGTGCGGAGGTCGATGCCGTGGTCGAGAAGTTCCTGAGCCTCTGAGCAGCACCGACGCGCCGGCAGGCCGGTCGAAACCCGCAATCGAAAGGACGAACGTCATGGCTGTGACGATCTACGGCATCAAGAACTGCGACACGATGAAGAAGGCACGGACCTGGCTGGACGGCCGCAGCATCTCCTACCGTTTCCACGACTACAAGGCCGAGGGCATCGACAAGGGCTCGCTCGATCGCTGGATCGGTGCGCTCGGCTGGGAGACGGTGCTGAACCGCGCGGGCGCCACGTTCCGCGCCCTGCCCGAGGCCGACAAGACCGGCCTCGACGCGGAGAAGGCCGCAGCCCTGATGCTCGCCCAGCCCTCGATGATCAAGCGGCCGATCCTCGACATCGACGGACGGCTGCTGGCCGGCTTCAAGCCGGATATCTACGAGGCCGCGTTCGCGGCATGAGGCAGCCGCGGCCCGGACCGTGGAACGAGGCGCCGTGGCCGCGAGCAGCCAGGCACAATCAGGCCGGCGGCTGCGTCAGATGATGAAGAAGTCGTCGGCGGTGATCTTCAGTTCGTCGGCGACGATCGCAAAGAGCTTGCGCTGGCCGGCGGCGCTGCCGTTGCAGTCGTAGTAGAGGTTGCCGGTGTCCTTCTCGTAGATGATGCGATCGGACTTGTCCTTGGCGGTGCCGCTGTCGTTTGCCACGAACTGGGCGGCCGAGAGCGTGCCGGTGCCGGACAGCTTGGTGAAGATCGCGTTTTCCAGCATGATCGTATCGGCGGCGACGTTGATGTCCTCGATCTCGTCGATATTGTCCTTGGCGCTGAGCCTGGTGTTGAAGACGAACGAGTCCCGGCCGGCGTCGCCCCGGAGCTGGTCGTTGCCGAGGCCGCCCGCGATCGTGTCGTCGCCGCTGTCGCCGCGCAGCCAGTTGTCGCCCGCGTCACCGGTCAGCTTGTCGGCATAGCCCGTCCCGCGCACGCCCTCGATGCTTTTCAGCGTATCCGTCTTGCCGAAGCCATCGATGGCGGTGCCGGCCTTGAGGTCGACGGTGACGCCCCTGGCGCCGCCGCCGTTGCTCTGGTCGCGGTGATAGCTGACCGTATCGAAGCCGCCGCGGCCGTCAATCGCGTCGCGGCCGCCGACCCCCTGGAAGTCCTCATCCCTCGCCGAGCCTTTCAGGATGTCCCGGAACTGGGTGCCGCGGAAGGTCTCGAAATTCTGGAACGTCTCGTTGTTGCCGTAGGGATCCCTCACCGTGCCGTCGGCCGCGTCGAGGACGACGCCGCCAAAAGCATTCGGATTGTGGCGGGCATCCTGGAAACTGAGATTGTCCCAGCCCTTGCCGCCATCGTAGCTGTCCCTGCCCTCGCCGCCGATGACGAAATCGTCGCCGCCCTTGGCGTTGATCGTGTCATGGCCGCCAAAGCCCTCCAGATCGTCGTTGCCGGAAGATCCGTCGAGCGTGTCGCTGCGGTTCAGGATCCAGGCCTGCAGGTTCCAGGGGTCGAAGACGTCGGCCGCGTTCTCCAGGGCCTCGAGCGAGAGCTTCAGGCCGGTGAGCTTGGCGACGGGGGTCACGCCGTCGGATTGCAGCAGTTCCAGCCGGCTGACAGTCCCGGCGGTCGCGGCACCATCCTTGTCGAAGGCGAAGCCGGAGCCGACGAGGCGAAGCTTCAGGCCGTTGTCCAACTGAAGGCTGTATACGGTCGAGGAGCGGCTAATGACCGAGGCTTCGGTGAAATCGACGAGGTCGCCGAACATCGGATTATAGTCGAAGCCCGCGATTGCGGGGCTGTAGCTCTGGGGATACTTGCTGCCGGGAAAATACACCGTATAGGTTGCCATCGGCCATCCTCCAATAATAAGGGAAGCCTAATATACGGGTGCCGGCCGGTGCTGTCGATGAAGGCAGCCTACCTCTAACGGGCGAGGTTCGCAGGAGAGGGCTGCAAGACCGGCCGGGCTAGCGACCGCCGCCTCTAACGAACGCTGCCCAGGTCCTCGATCGACCGCAGGACGGCGCCTGCGAGCCGCGTGGCGCTGCCGGCGGCGACCGCCATCTGCGGCAGGAGCATCCATTCCAGCGTCCAGGCGCTGCCGGAGCGTTCCTGTTCATGCACCAGCGACTGATGCAGGCCGGCAAGGGCCGTGGCGTTAAAGCGGGCCAGCGTCACCAGCGCTTCGGCCGAAACGGGGTTGTGCTTGTGCGCCATGGCCGACGAGGCGCCGCCGCCGGACAGGACGATCTCACTGCCATCCTGAGCCATCAGCGCGATGTCCTGCCCGAGCTTGCCGAGGCTGCCGGTGATCAGGGACAGAAGGCCGCCGAACGTGGCGATCCGGTCGCGCTGGCTGTGCCACTGCGGCACGTCGGCAAGGCCGAGCGCGTCGGCAAGCAGCGTGCGAAGCGCCGGCCCGCGGTCGTCGAACCTGTCGAGCGTGCCGGCGGCGCCGCCGAACTGGACCGGAAACCGCTGCTCGATCGCAAGGCCGAGCTCTTCAATGTGGCGTTCGAGCGGCTGTTTCCAGGCGGCGATGCGATCGGCCACGGCGATCTCGATTGCCGCCTGCATGCGGGTGCGTCCCATCAGCACCCGGCCGCCGTGGCGGGCGTCGAGCTCGTTCAATTCATCGACGATGGCGCCGAGACGATGGCTGAGGATGACGGCGACGCGGGTCAGGCGCAGCATCAGGGCGCTGTCGATCACATCCTGGCTGGTGGCGCCGAAATGAACGTGGGCGGCCGCCTCTCCGCCGACGGCCTGGCGCAACTGGCGAACGAATTCCGGGACGACGACGCCGTCGCGGGCGGTGGCCTGACGCAGGACCGCGACGTCCGGCGAAAACTGGCGGGCCGCTTCGGCGATCGCTTCGGCCGCCGACACCGGAATGATGCCTTCGGCGGCCGCAGCGCGGGCCAGCGCCACTTCGAAGGCGAGCATGGCCTCGAGCTCGGCGGCTGCGGAAAAGAGCTCCGCCATCTCCTCGTCGCCCAGGAGACCGGAAAGATAGGGGTGGTCGAACGGAGATACGGTCATCGCTGTCACCCTGGCAAAGTCGTTTCAGCCGTCGGCATGCGTCCCCACCGACCGGGGATGCTGGCGACAAAGATGGCGCATACCGGCGGCCGATCAAGGCCGGCCGCGCCGCAGCGGGTTCCGCGTCGTCGGGCTAGATGTCGAAGAACACCGTTTCGCTCTCGCCCTGAAGGTGGATGTCGAAGCGGCAGCTGGAACCGTCCACGGCCGCGATCAGGGTCTGGACGCGCAGGCGATGCTCTATGCGCATCAGCACCGGATCCTCGGCATTGGCCGCCGCCTCGTCGCCGAAATACATGCGCGTGTTGAGGCCGAGATTGATGCCGCGGGCGACGATCCAGAAATTGACGTGCGGCGCCATCGTCCGACCGTCCTTGAACGGGACGCGGCCGGGCTTGATGGTCTCGAAACGGAATGCGCCGGTGGCGCCGTCACAGGCGCAGCGGCCCCAGCCGGTGAAGTTCGGATCGGCCATGCCGCGCAATTCGGACGGGCTGTTGTAGAGGCCCTCGGCATCGGCCTGCCAGATCTCGACCAGCGCGTCCCTCAGCGGTGTCCCCGTTCCGTCCAGCACACGGCCGGTGACGGTGATGCGCCGGCCGAGCGTCCGGTCGTTGACCATCGCCGCGCCGAGATCGCCCGGATAGACCCCGTCGATGCCGCTATGGTTCGGGGTCAGGCCGATATGGACATAGGGGCCCGCGGTCTGCGAGGGCGTTTCCTTCAGATAGCAGAGCGCCTGTGCCATCTCAGTTGCCCTCCAGCCGGTTCTCGAACAGCGTGGAACGACGGCCGCGCAGCACGATGTCGAACCTGTAGGCGCGCGCATCCATCGGGATCGTATTGGCCCAGTCGAGCGGCGCGATCAATTGCTCGACCGCGGCGCGATCGGGGATGGTCATCACGATCGGACATTTCCAGATCATCGGATCGCCTTCGAAATACATCTGCGTGATCAGCCGCTGGGCGAAGCCGTGGCCGAACACGGAGAAGTGGATGTGGGCGGGGCGCCAGTCGTTGACGCCGTTCGGCCAGGGATAGGGGCCCGGCTTGATCGTCCGGAAGGCATAGGCGCCGTCGTCGTCGGTGATCGCGCGCCCGCAACCGCCGAAATTGGGATCGAGCGGGGCCAGGTAGCTCTCCTTCTTGTGGCGATAGCGCCCGCCGGCGTTGGCCTGCCAGAACTCGAGCAGCGCGCCCGGCACCGGCCGTCCCCGCTCGTCGAGGACCCGGCCATGGACGATGATGCGCTCGCCGATGGCGCTCTCGCCAGGCTTTGCGAAATTGTGGATCAGATCGTTGTCGAGTTCGCCGAGCAGGGAATGGCCGAAGACCGGGCCGGTAATTTCCGAGAGGGTTCCGTCGAGCGACAGCAGCGCCTTCTGCGGCGAGCGCAGCACGGAGGTCTTGTATCCCGGCGTCAATGCCGGCGGATGCCGGTTGCGGTCGCGCGGAAAAAAGGCGCCCGTCTCGGGCTTGCGGTTCGGACTGCCGGTCATCGCTTGCCTCCGGCCTGGCTTTCGGCCGCGCTCCCGGCGTCCATTTCCTGAAACACCTGCTTGGCGATCCTGATCGCATGGTTGGCGGCCGGCACGCCGGCATAGATCGCCACATGCAGGAGCGCTTCGCAGACGTCCTCGCGCGTCGCGCCGGTGTTGGCCGTCGCCCGCACGTGCATGGCCACCTCGTCGTCCTGTCCGAGCGCTGCGAGCAGCGCGATCGTCACCATGGAGCGCTCGCGCAGCGTCCAGCCCGGGCGCGACCAGATCGTTCCCCAGGCGGCCTCCGTGATCAGGTCCTGGAACGGCCGATCGAAGGCAGTGGCCGCGGCCTGCGCGCGGTCGACGTGAGCCTCGCCCAGCACCTTGCGGCGGGTGGCCATGCCCTGGCGGTAGCGGTCCGAGCCGAGTTGCGCGTCTGCCATGCCGTTATTCTCCGTTCGTGAGCGGTTCGATGAAGGCGCGCAGGATCGCCGCCAGCGCCTCGGGCTGCTCGACGCAGGGGATGTGCCCCGCGTCGGGAATGACTTCGTAGCGCGCGCCGGGAATGAGCTTTGCGGTCGCAAGCACCAGGTCGGGCGGCGTCGAGCCGTCCTGGTCGCCGACCACCAGCAGCGTCGGCACGGCAATCCGTTTCGCCACGGCGGTGAAATCGGCGTCGCGGATCGCGGCGCAGGTCGCGGCGTAGCCGACCGCCGGCTGGCGGACCAGCATGTTCCAGTAGCCGTGATAGGCGGTGTTTTCCGGGCGGCGGAACGCCGGCGTGAACCAGCGCTCCATGATGGTGTCGGCGATGCTCTCGATGCCGTCGCGCTCGACGGCGGCAATGCGGGCGTCCCACGCCTCGGCAGTTCCGATCCTGTGGGCGGTGTCGCACAGGACAAGCGCCCGCACCAGATCCGGCCGGGCGGCATAGAGGCCCTGCGCGATCAGGCCGCCGACGGAAAGGCCGACGATGACGGCCTGCTTGACCGCATAGACTTCGAGCAGGCCGGCAAGATCGCTGACATGGTCGTCGATCGAATAGGGCGCCTGGCCGACATCGGAGAGGCCGTGGCCGCGCTTGTCGTAGAGGATCATCGGGAAATCGCCGGCAAGGCGGACGATGACGTCGCGCCAGATGCGGTAGTCCGTCCCGAACGAATTGGCGAAGACCAGCACCGGCCGGCCTTCCGGACCGCCGATGACCTGGTGATGGAGCGTGATGTCGTTGACGCGCGCGAACTGCAAGGCTGTCTCCTCCCGACGTCGCAGAATGGTCTCTTGATATGGTTAGGTAAAATGATATTTCATGGCAACCTGATAACCATATGGTTATTCATGATCGAGGCGCGCCATGATCGACAGTCGCATCAAGTTCCGCCATCTCCAGACCTTTGTCGAGGTGGCCCGCCAGAAGAGCGTAATGAAGGCCGCGGGCGTGCTCCATGTCAGCCAGCCCGCCGTCACCAAGACAATCCGCGAACTGGAGCAGGTGCTGGGCATTGCCGTGTTCGAGCGCGACGGCCGCGGCATCAAAATCACGCGCCATGGCGACGTCTTCCTCCGCCACGCCGGCGCGGCGCTGACGGCGCTCCGCCAGGGCTTCGATTCGGTGTCGCAGGCGCTCCACGGCGATGCGCCGCCGATCCGCATCGGCGCGCTGCCGACCGTCTCCAGCCGGATCATGCCGCGTGCGGTCTCCCTGTTCTTGGCCGAGGACACCGGCGTGCGCGTCAAGATCGTCACCGGCGAGAATGCGGTGCTTCTGGAACAGTTGCGCATCGGCGACCTCGACCTGGTGGTCGGGCGACTGGCGGCGCCCGAGCGGATGACGGGGTTCTCCTTCGAGCACCTCTATTCCGAGCAGGTGGTCTTCTGCGTCCGCGCCGGCCACCCCCTATCCGCCCCCCGCCGATCCGTCTTCGCCGGCCTCGCCGGCTTTCCCGTGCTGATGCCGACGCAGGGTTCCGTCATCCGCCCCTTCGTCGATCGGCTCTTGATCGCAAACGGCGTCGCAAAACTGCCGAACCAGATCGAGACCGTCTCGGACGCGTTCGGGCGCGCCTTCGTCCGGTCGAGCGATGCGGTCTGGATCATCTCTTCGGGCGTGGTGGCGAACGACATCGAGAGCGGGCAACTGGTCGCGCTCGCCGTCGATACCAGCGAGACGAAGGGGCCGGTGGGGCTGACGATGCGCACCGATGCCGTGCCCTCGCTGCCGCAATCGATCCTGATGCAGACGATCCGCGAGGCGGCTCTGGCGGTGGGGCGGAAGGGACCCGCCACCCGGACAAGCCTACGCGCGCGGCCGGCGCAGGCAGGCGGTCAGTCGCCCGCGTAGCGCTCCTCGCCCCAGGGATCACCGCGCATGTGGTAGCCGTTGCGCTCCCAGAAGCCGGCGCGGTCGGCGGTGAGGAACTCGATGCGGTTCACCCATTTGGCGCTCTTCCAGAAATAGAGATGCGGCACGACGACGCGAACGGGGCCGCCATGTTCGACCGTCAGCGGCTCGCCCTCCCAGTGGGTGGCAAGCAAGGCGTCCTCGACGGCGAAATCGGCGAGCGGCAGGTTCGTGGTGTAGCCATCATAGCTCGACAGCATCACATGGGTGGCGGATGGCTTCGGCATGGCCAGGTCGAGCAGGTCGCGGGTGGCCACGCCCTGCCAACGATTGTCGTAGCGCGACCAGGTGGTCACGCAATGGATGTCGGAAAGCCTGTCGGACTGCGGCAGCGCCTGGAAAGCGCGCCAATCGAGCGACACCGGTCTTTCCGTTTCGCCGACGATGTCGAGCCGCCAGCTTTCCGGCCGGATCACCGGCTGCTGGCCGAGATCGAGCACCGGCCAGTTCCTGACCAGATGCTGTCCCGGCGGCAGGCGATCGGGCAAGCGACCGGACTGGGGCCGCGCAATGCGGCCGGTGAGAAATTTGCCCTGCTCGGCCCAGCCGCGCTTGGTCCGCGTCAGCTTGCTTTCGGGCGTCTCGTGGCCGTCGTCCATCGTCTCTCTCCTTGCCGCAACGCAGCAAGCACCGCCCTTTGACGACTGTCAAGAACAGGCCTACTGCAACAGCGAGCGGAGCGCGACCTGGACCTCGCGCATGGCAGGCGGGAAGCGCGACGTCATTTCCTCGACCGGCACGGTTACCGCCGGCACGCCGATATTGAGCGCCGCCACCACGCGACCACGGGCATCTTCCAGCGGCACGGCGATGGAGCGAAGGCCAAGTTCGAGTTCCTGGTCGATGACAGCGAAGCCCTGCGCGCGAACGCGCGACAGTTCCGCCATCAGTTCATCGGGATCGGTCCTGGTGTATTCGGTGTTCGCCTTGCGGTCGCTGGCCGTGATCCGGCCCAGCGCTTCCGCCTCGGGCAGGCTTGCAAGCAGCACGCGCCCCATCGAGGCGCAATAGGCAGGGAGACGGGAGCCGGGGCCGAGGGTGATCGACATGACCCGCTTCTGTGCCGCGCGGGCGACATAGACGATATCGGTGCCGTCGAGGACGGAGACCGAGGCGCTCTGTCCCACCGCCTCCGAAAGCCGGTCGAGGTGGGGCTGGACCAGCCGCGGCAGGGGGGTCGCCGACAGATAGGCATGTCCGAGCCTGAGGATGCGCGGCGTCAGCTCGAAGAACTTGCCGTCGAAATGCGCGTAGCCGAGCTCGGAAAGCGTGAGGAGGCAACGGCGCGCGGTCGCCCGGTCCAGCCCAGTCTGCCGGGCGACCTCGGATATCGTCAGGCGCGGTTGCGCCTCGCCGAATGCCTCGATGACCTTCAGTCCCTTGGCGAAACCGCCGACAAAGTCCGTTTCCCGCATATGGCCCTCTTCCGTCTGGCATCCTGTTTTGTGCGGTAATTGAACAAAAGTCAAATATCGCACAAAATGATTGCCGGTCTTCTTGCCGGGCTCTACTTCTGGCGCACGGGAAGCGCCGAGGCAGGTCCGGGCGGCGCAGCAGGCGGGAGAACCAGATGGACAAGACAATCGCAAGCTTGGCGGAAGCCGTGACCGGGATCGGCGATGGCGCAACCGTGATGATCGGCGGCTTCGGCGGCTCCGGTGCGCCGATCGAGCTGATCCATGCGCTGATCGACAAGGGTTCGAAGGATCTCACGGTGATCAACAACAATGCCGGCAACGGCCGGATCGGCATCGCCGCGATGATCGACGCTGGCATGGTGAGGAAGATGATCTGCTCCTTTCCGCGCTCGTCCGACCCGCGCGCCTTTACGGACAGATACCTTGCCGGCGAGATCGAGCTGGAACTGGTGCCGCAGGGGACACTTGCCGAGCGCATCCGCGCCGGCGGGGCCGGCATTCCGGCCTTCTACACGCCGACGAGCTTCGGCACGGAGCTTGCGGAAGGAAAGCCGGTCGCCGAATTCGACGGCCGCAAATACGTACAGGAGCGCTGGCTGAAGGCCGATTTTGCCATCATCAAGGCTCACGTGGGGGACGTGCACGGCAACCTCACCTACAACATGGCCGCCCGCAACTTCAATCCGCTGATGGCCATGGCGGCGGCACGGACGATCGCGCAGGTCTCCCGGATCGTGCCCCTCGGCAGCATCGATCCCGAACACGTCGTCACTCCCGGCATCTTCGTCGACAGCATCGTCGAGGTAGCCAATCCGCAGCAGGAAGAAGACCTCATCCGGGCAGGAGTGGCCTACGCATGACCGTCGATACACGCGAAGACATCAAGCTTTCCAACGCCCAGATCGCCTGGCGTGCCGCCCAGGACATCGAGGACGGCGCCTATGTGAACCTCGGCATCGGCCTTCCCGAGATGGTGGCGCGCTACCAGCCGTCCGGACGGCAGGCGATTTTCCACACGGAGAACGGGATTCTCGACTTCGGCGAAGCGCCGCCGAAGGGCGAGGAGGACTGGGACCTGATCAATGCCGGCAAGAAGGCCGTGACGCTGAAGCCGGGGGCCGCCTTCTTCCACCACGCCGACAGCTTCGCGATGGTGCGCGGCGGGCATCTCGACGTCGCCATCCTCGGCGCCTACCAGGTCGCCCAGAATGGCGACCTTGCCAACTGGCGCGTGGGCAGCAAGGGCGTTCCGGCCGTCGGCGGGGCGATGGACCTCGTCCACGGCGCCAGACAGGTCTTCGTCATCACCGAGCACGTGACCAGGGACGGCGTCCCGAAACTGGTCGAGAGGTGCACCTTCCCGCTGACCGGTGTCGGCTGCATCACCCGCATCTATACGAGCCATGCCGTCATCGACGTCGCAAACGGCCGGTTCGTGCTGCGCGAGAAACTGCCGGGCATGTCCCTGGCCGAGCTGCGGGCCATGACAGGCGCAACGCTACATCTCGACGGTGCCGTGGCCGATCTGACCGTACCGGAGCTTTGAGGAGACAGGCATGACCGAAGCCTTCATCTGCGACTACATCCGCACGCCGATCGGCCGCTTCGGCGGCGCCCTTTCGTCGGTCCGCGCTGACGACCTCGGCGCGATCCCGCTCAGGGCGCTGATGGCGCGTAACGGATCGGTCGACTGGGACGCCGCCGACGACGTCATCGTCGGCTGCGCCAACCAGGCGGGCGAGGACAACCGCAACATCGCGCGCATGTCGTCGCTGCTTGCCGGCCTTCCCGTCGGCGTGCCCGGCACGACCATCAACCGGCTCTGCGGCTCGGGCATGGATGCGGTCATCACGGCTGCCCGCGCCATCCGGGCCGGCGAGGCGGATCTGATGATCGCCGGCGGTGTCGAAAGCATGAGCCGGGCGCCGTTCGTCATGCCCAAGGCGGAAACGGCCTTTTCCCGCAACACCGAGATCCATGACACGACAATCGGCTGGCGCTTCGTCAATCCGCTGATGAAGAAGCAGTACGGCGTCGATTCCATGCCCGAGACGGGGGAGAACGTCGCAGAGGATTTCCGGATTTCCCGTGAGGATCAGGACGCCTTTGCTGTCCGTTCGCAGGCCAAGGCGGCCGAAGCGCAGGCGAACGGGCGCCTGGCAAGGGAGATCACGCCCGTCACCATCCCGCAACGGAAGGGCGAGCCGGTCGTGGTCGATCGGGACGAGCATCCGCGCGCAACGACGATGGAGTCTCTCGCCAGGCTCGGCACCCCCTTCCGGGCCGAGGGCGGCACGGTTACGGCCGGCAACGCCTCCGGCGTCAACGACGGGGCCGCGGCGCTGGTGATCGCATCGGCAGCGGCGGCCCGCGACCACGGGCTGACGCCGATCGCCCGTATCCTCGGCGGCGCAAGTGCCGGCGTGCCGCCGCGCATCATGGGTATCGGCCCGGTACCGGCCTCGCAGAAGCTCATGGCCCGCCTCGGTCTGACGCAGGATCGGTTCGACGTGATCGAGCTCAACGAGGCCTTTGCCAGCCAGGGACTGGCGACGCTGCGGCAGTTGGGGATCGCCGACGACGACGCCCGCGTGAACCGCAATGGCGGGGCGATCGCGCTCGGCCATCCGCTCGGCATGTCGGGCGCGCGGATCGCCGGCACGGCCGCGCTGGAACTCAACGCGACCGGCGGCCGGCTGGCGCTCGCCACCATGTGCATCGGCGTCGGTCAGGGGATCGCGATCGCGCTGGAGCGGGTTTGAGCAGGGTCGCCCGATCACGGAGCCGCCTGATTTCGCGGCTCCGCTCGCCCAGGGCAGAGACCTAGTTTGCGCCCAGGCGGGCGTCGACCTCGGCCGCATAGGGGATCGCCGGCTGGGCGCCGCGCCTGGTGCAGGCCAGCGAGCCGGCAACGGCGGCACGGCGCAGGCAATCGGCGAAGGGAAGGCCGGCATCGAGCGCGGCGGCGAGATAGCCACTGAAGCTGTCGCCGGCGCCGACGGTGTCGATCGGCTCGATCTTCAGGCCCGGTGCGCGGAAGATGCTGCCCTTGCGGATGGCGATGACGCCGTCTGCGCCGAGCGTGACGATGATCGTCTGGCCCGTCCGCTCGTGGATGGCGCGCATCTCCGCCTCGCGCTGGGCGTCGGAGAAGCCGGACCTTCCGGCAAAAAGCTCGAATTCGCTCTCGTTGGTCACCACGATGTCCGCCTTGGCGCCGAGCCGCGCGCTATCGGCGGTGAAGGGTGCGAGATTGATCACCGAGGTCACGCGCCGCGCCCTGGCCGAATCCAGCGCCGCCTCCACCGCTTCCGGCGGAACTTCCATCTGCAGCATGAGAACGTCGCCGGCGGACATCTGCGACACCGCCGCCCGTGCATCGGCCGCGGTCACGTCGCCGTTAGCGCCGGGCACCACGACGATGACGTTCTCGCCGTCGTCGTCGGCGACGATGATGTGCGCCGTTCCGGTCGGCTCGTCGGCGACCTTGACGAAATCGAGGTTCACCGCCGCCTGGGTCAGAAGCACCAGCGATTCCGCGGCGAAGCTGTCGCCGCCGACCGCACCCGCCATGCGCACCATCGCGCCGGCGCGCCTGGCCGCGAGCGCCTGGTTCGCGCCCTTGCCGCCGGCAGCGGTCGTGAAGCTGTGCCCGGCCACGGTCTCGCCGGGCCTCGGCAGGCGTGCGGTCGTGGCGATGAGATCCATGTTGATGGATCCGAAGACGGTAATCATGGGCCAGCTGTCCTCCGGTATTGCTGGAGACGACACTGCCCGAGGCTGTCAGTCCTCGTCAACAACTCTCAGCTTCAATTGGCCGGTGCGGCTTTCGACCGCACGTTCGGCCGCAGGCGGCGACGGCACGGCTGCCTCTGCGGCCGTGCCCTGGGAGGCGAGAACCTCGAACTCCATCTCGCCGATACGGGTGCCGCGGCGGGCAAGTTTTTCCGTCGACGTCAGGATCTGGTCGACGTCCTTCTGCGCCGAGGTGAAATGGCCGTGCAACTTGCGGACGCGGTCGTCGAGCCGGCCGAGATCCTCCATCAGCCGCACCACCTCGCCCTGGATGACATGCGCCTGCTCGCGCATGCGCTGATCCTTCAGGAGCGCCTGCAGGACCTGGATCGATAGGAGAAGCAGCGAGGGCGAGACGATGACGATGCGGGCGCGGTGGGCGCGCTGGACGATCGCCTCGAAGCTCTCGTGGATGGCCGCGAAGATCGATTCGGACGGGACGAAAAGGAAGGCCGTGTCCTGCGTCTCGCCGGGCTGCAGATATTTTTCGGCGATGTCGCGGATATGCACCTCCATATCCCGGCGGAACTGCTGGGCGGCGGTCCTGGAGGCCTCCGGCGTGCCGGCGGCGCCCATGGCATTCCAGGCCTCCAGCGGAAACTTCGCGTCGATCACCAGCGGCGGCTGCCCGTTCGGCATGCGGATCACGCAGTCGGGACGCATGCCGTTTGCCAGTTGCGCCTGGAACTCGTAGGCGCCGATTGGCAGCCCGTCGGCGACGATCGCCTCCATCCGCGCCTGGCCGAAGGCGCCGCGGGTCTGCTTGTTGGCAAGGATCGCCTGCAGGCCGACGACGTCCTTGGCCAGCGACTGGATATTGGCCTGGGCGGTATCGATCACGGCCAGCCGCTCCTGCAGGCGGCGCAGGTTCTCATGGGTCGTGCGCGTCTGCTCGCTGATCGACTGGCCGAGGCGCTGGGTCAGGCCGTCCAGGCGCTGGTTGATCGACTGGTTCGTTTCCGCCTGCCGCGCGCCGAAGACTTCGGCCATGGCCGCGACGCGACCCTGCATCTCGTTCTGCGCGCGCAAGAGTTCGGCCAGTCGCATTTCCGCAGCAGCGGCGGCTTCGCGCTGGCGTCCGGCGGCGCGCCGCGCGGCGACCGTCCAGCCGAGGACGACGAGGGCCGCGAGGATGCAGGCGAGTTGCAGCGACGGTTCGCGCAAGAGCGCATCCACCAGCCGAATCAGGGTGTCTTGCAGCGACGGTTCCGCATTCATGCGGCAAACATAGCAGCAAATACCGGAGAAGCCAGATCATAACGTGAACAAACCGATTGTAGCGGGCGGACCGCCCCCTTGCCGAGCAAGACAATTGAAAGGAGCCCGACAAACGGCTAATTGAGGCGGATGACGATCAAACCGCTGATTATCCTCCCCGATCCCATCCTGCGAGAGGTCTCCTCGCCGCTGGAAGCCATCAACGACGAGACGCGCCGGCTGGCCGACGACATGCTGGAGACGATGTACGACGCACCCGGAATCGGGCTGGCGGCGATCCAGGTCGGCGTGCCGCGCCGGATGCTGGTGCTCGATGTCTCCAAGGACGGCGAGGAGAAGACCCCGCTGGTCTTCATCAATCCCGAGATCGTAGCCTCCTCCGACGCCCGCTCCGTCTACGAGGAGGGCTGCCTTTCGATCCCCGACTATTATGCCGAGGTGGAGCGTCCGGCCACGATCTCCGTGCGCTATCTCGACCGCGACGGCAAGGAGCAGACGATCGACGCCGACGGCTTGCTCGCCACCTGCCTGCAGCACGAGATCGACCACCTCGACGGCGTGCTCTTCATCGACCACATCTCCAAGCTGAAACGCGACATGGTGATCCGCAAGTTCACTAAGGCCGCCAAGACCCGCGGCGCCAAGGCGATCTGAACGGCGGATCATTGAAGGTTCGGCGCGGACGCACTATGATATCAGCGATATCATAGTGGAGGTTGGCCATGGGCGACCTGCTTTTGCGGAATATTGACGGCGCATTGAAGGACAAGTTGCAGGCCAGTGCGCGCAAGCATGGCCGCAGCCTCTCGCAGGAAGCCGTCGCTCAACTCAGGACTGCGCTGAACGCCAATGTCGACGGAGACGGCCGATCCGCCGGCGAACGCCTGCGTGCGGTCATCGGCGACACCTTTTTCTCGGAAGAGGAATTGCGCGAGATTGAGGCCTTCAGGAAGGCGCCGGATCGCGAACCTCCGTCGTTCGATTGACGCCGGATGATCATTCTCGACACGAACGTCCTGTCGGAATTCAGGGGCCGAAAACACAGCGAGATCGTGCTTGCCTGGCTCGCTCTGCAGCGGATGGACGATCTTTATCTGACCGTGATCACCGTCGCGGAAATCCACTTCGGCATCGCCGTCGTCGCCTCCGACGACCGTCGGTCGGCACTCCAGAGAGACTACGACGCCATCGAAGCCGAATTCGAGGGACGCATTCTCTCCCTCGATCGGGACGCTGCGGTGCTCTACGGAGAGATTTGCGCCCGGCGAAAGAAGGCGGGGCGACCAATCGAGACGAAAGACGCCATGATCGCCGCCATCTGCCTACATCACGGCGCGACGCTGGCGACGCGCAACGTAAAAGACTTCGAGGGGCTTGATCTGAAGCTCGTAAACCCGTTTGAAGGGGCAAGCTAACAGTTGATCCGCGCATGCCCGTCGGCGGGCCGGCCCGACATCGGGTTCACGTGCCGGACGGGAGTCTCAGCGCATGGCGCTTCGCATTGTCTTCATGGGTACACCGGAATTCTCCGTTCCGACGCTGAACGCGCTCTCGCAGGCCGGACACACCATTGTCGCCGCCTACTCGCAGCCGCCGCGGCCGGGCGGACGGCGCGGGCTGGAGCTGCAGAAATCGCCGGTGCACCAGGCGGCCGAGAGCCTAAGCGTCCCCGTCTTCACCCCGCTGAATTTCAAGGCCGAGGCGGATCGCGCGGCCTTCCGGGCGCATGAGGCCGACGTCGCGGTCGTGGTGGCCTACGGGCTGCTCCTGCCCGAGGCGATCCTGACCGGCACCCGGCTCGGCTGCTACAACGGCCACGCCTCGCTGCTGCCGCGCTGGCGGGGTGCGGCGCCGATCCAGCGCGCGATCATGGCGGGCGACCGCGAAACCGGCATTATGGTGATGAAGATGGACAAGGGGCTGGACACCGGCCCGGTGGCACTGACCCGGCGGGTGGCGATCGGACCGGACATGACCGGCGGCGAGCTGCACGACGCGCTGAAAGAGGCGGGCGGCCCGCTGATGGCAGAAGCCATGGCGCGCCTCGAGGCCGGCAATCTGCCGCTGACCCCGCAGGAAGAGGCCGGCGTCGTCTATGCGGCCAAGATCGACAAGGGCGAGACACGCATCGATTTCAGCCGGCCGGCGGCGGAGGTGCACAATCATATTCGCGCGCTCGCGCCCTTTCCCGGGGCGTGGTTTGAATTGCCCGTCGCAGGCAGGCCGGAACGCGTCAAAGTGCTCGGATCGAAGCTCGGCGATGCCGCCGGCGTCCCGGGAACGGTGCTCGGCGGCGAAGGGCTGGCCATTGCCTGCAAAGACGGATCGGTATCGCTGACGCGGCTGCAGAAGGCTGGCGGCAAGCCGATGGACGCCTCCGACTTCCTGCGCGGCACGCCCGTATCCGCCGGCACGGTGATTGCCTGATGCCGCGCTATCGCCTCGTCATCGAATATGACGGCACGCCCTATGTCGGCTGGCAGCGGCAGGAGAACGGGCCCTCCGTGCAGGGCGCGGTCGAAAAGGCGATCCTGTCGCTCACCAGGGAGACGGTGTCGATCCGTGGCGCCGGGCGGACCGATTCCGGCGTCCACGCCATGGGCCAGGTGGCCCATGCCGACCTGTCGCGGGACTGGCAGGAGCATACGCTTCGCAACGCGCTCAACGCCCACCTGGCGCAGGCCGGCGAGCGGGTGGCGATCCTGGATGCCGCACAGGTCGACGACGGCTTCGACGCCCGGTTCTCGGCGCTGCGCCGCCACTATCTCTACCGTATCATTTCGCGCCGGGCACCGCTGGCGCTGGAGGCAAGACGGGCCTGGTTCGTGGCCAAGCCTCTCGATCACGAGGCCATGCATGCGGCAGCCCAGGTGCTGGTCGGCAAGCACGACTTCACCACCTTCCGCTCCGTTCACTGCCAGGCCAACAGCCCGGTGCGCACGATCGACCGGCTGGACGTGACGCGGACGGGCGAACTGATCGAGATCCGCGCCACGGCGCAGAGCTTCCTGCACAACCAGATCCGCTCCTTCGCGGGAACGCTGAAGCTCGCGGGCGAGGGAAAATGGAGCGTCGACGACGTGCGGACGGCGCTGGAGGCCCGCGACCGCAAGGCCTGCGGTCCTGTGGCGCCGCCGGACGGGCTCTATTTCATGCAGGTCGACTACTGACGTCCGGCCATTGCCGGCTTCAGGACGGAAGGGTGCCGAACAGCACCTGCAGGCCCTGCCCGGCGAGCAGCGGCGGCAGCACGAACAGCGCCGTCAGCGTGGCCGCCAGCAGCGACTGCTTGCCGACGCACATCCACAGGAGCCTGTACTGCAAGGCGATGCTGGCGCCGAAGACGGCATAGAGCAGCAGCCCCGAGAAGGCGGAGAGGGACGGTATCACCAGCGAGACCGCAAAGGGGATCGCGGTCGCATAGGCGAAGGGCACGCCGATCCAGTTGCTGGCAATGATCATCGTCGCCACGTGCTGCGCGTAGCCGAGCGGACGGGCCAGAACGGCCACGAGCGCCAGCGGCAGCATCCAGCCGACGGCATCGATCACGAACATCTTGACGACGAAATCGATCCCCGCGCCGGTTCCCTCCGGCATGCGCGCCAGAAAATAGAGCCGCCACGACGCCCAGATCACCGCCAGTGCCGGCAGGCTCCAGACGAAGGCCCAGAAAGAGCGCACGAGGCCGCGCCAGCTGAGGTCGAGCCAGCCGAACCCCTCCTGCCGCTTCCGGACGAGATGCCAGATGCCGGTCAGGTAGTAGAGGACCTCGTCAAGTCCCGGCATTGGCAAACCAGCGCGCGAGGAAGGTCTCGTAGATGAGCGTGAGCGTTTCCAGGTCGGCGACGGCGACGCGCTCGTCGACCATGTGCATGGTCTGGCCGACGAGGCCGAACTCGACGACGGGGCAATAGTCCTTGATGAAGCGTGCATCCGACGTGCCGCCGGTGGTGGACAGCTTCGGCACCCGGCCGATCGCCGCCTCGATCGCCGAGGACAGCGAGGCGATCAGGCGGTCGTCACGGGTGAGGAAGACATGGCTCGGACGCTCGGCCCAGCGGAGCTCGTAGCGGATCGGCGGCCGGCCGGGCCGGAGGCGCTGGTCGGCGGCGGCGGCATCGAGGCGGCGGACGATCTCGGCCTTGACCGTATCCGCCGTCCAGCTGTCGTTGAAACGGATGTTGAAGCTCGCCTGCGCCCTGGAGGGAACCACGTTGACGGCCGGATTGCCGACGTCGATCGTGGTGACCTCCAGATTGGAGGGCTGGAAATCCTCGGTGCCGGCATCGAAGGGCGGATCCATAAGGGCATCGGCGAGCGCGATGACGGCGCGAACGGCATTGTCGGCGAGGTGCGGATAGGCGGCGTGCCCCTGGACGCCGAAGACGGTGAGGGCACCCGATACCGAGCCGCGCCGGCCGATCTTGATCATGTCGCCGAGCGTGTCGGGATTGGTCGGCTCTCCCACGAGGCAGGCATCCCAGCGCTCGCCGCGGGCGGCGGCCCATTCGAGCAGCTTGATCGTGCCGTTGACCGCAGGCCCCTCCTCGTCGCCGGTGATGAGGAAGGAGACGGACCCCTGCGGTGGGCCGTGTTTCTCGATGTGGCGCGCCACGGCGGCGACGAAGCAGGCGATGCCGCCCTTCATGTCGACGGCGCCGCGGCCGTACATCTGCCCGTCCGCGATCTCGGCTGCGAAGGGATCATGCGTCCAGGCCGCGGCATCGCCGACCGGGACGACGTCGGTATGGCCGGCGAACATCAGGTGCGGTCCCCCGGTGCCGATGCGGGCATAGAGGTTCTCGATGTCCGGCGTGCCCGGTGCCGACATCACCACCCGCTGCACGACAAAGCCGAGCGGGGAGAGCATGGCCTCGAGCGCCGCCAGCGCCCCGCCTTCGGCGGGCGTCACGGACGGGCAGCGAATGAGGGTGGCAAGATTTTCGACGGGATTTGACGTGGTCATGATCTGGACTGCCTGCCGGCGGGTTGGCCGCGCGAAATGCGCCGCCGGCCTCGCCTCCCGATCTAGCTTATCGGGCCCGCGCTGTCATCACCCATCGACCGCCCCCTACTCTCTCGGCCGGTTGGTGACCGCGCCATGGGCATTGGCGCCGGGCGTGCCGGGCCAGACGAGAAAGGCCACCAGCGCGAACAGCGAGACGGCCGGCACGAACAGGCACAGCACCAGCGGCGACGGCAGCCCCATGTCGTGCAGCCGCTTCACGCTGAGCATGACCGTGGAAATGGAGGAGACGATGCCGATGGTCAAAAACAACATGGTCCAGACGGCGAACATCGGCTCCTCGTGCGGCGTCATGACCAGCTGGGTCAGGAAGGCCGACACCAGCATGAACCAGAAGCCCCAGCCGAGCGCAAACGGCATGCGGGAGACGCGGCCGGACCAGCCGAAGAAGAACCAGCTGAGGCTTGGCGGCCGGTCCGCGTCATTCATGCGTCAGTCCCGGAGCAGTTCGTTGATGCCGGTCTTGGAGCGGGTCTGCTCGTCCACGCGCTTGACGATCACGGCGCAGTAGAGGTTCGGCGCCGGCTGGCCGTTCGCCATCGTCTTGTCGGACGGCAGGGAGCCTGCGACGACGACCGAATAGGGCGGCACTTCCCCATAGGTGATCTCGCCGGTGGCGCGGTCGACGATCTTCGTCGACTTGCCGATGAAGACGCCCATGCCGAGAACCGAACCCTCGCGAACGATGCAGCCTTCCACGACCTCCGAGCGGGCGCCGATGAAGCAGTTGTCCTCGATGATGGTCGGGCCGGCCTGCATCGGCTCCAGCACGCCGCCGATGCCGACGCCGCCGGAGAGGTGCACATGCTTGCCGATCTGCGCGCAGGAGCCGACCGTGGCCCAGGTATCGACCATGGTGCCTTCGCCGACATAGGCGCCGAGATTGACGAAGGAGGGCATCAGGATCGCGTTCGGGGCGATATAGGCGGAGCGGCGGACGACGCAGTTCGGCACGGCGCGGAAGCCGGCGCGCTCGAACTCGTTGACGCTCCAGCCGTCGAACTTGGAGGGAACCTTGTCCCACCAGACGGAGGCGCCCGGGCCGCCGGGGACGATCTCCATCGGGTTGAGGCGGAAGGACAGAAGCACCGCCTTCTTGAGCCACTGGTTGACCGTCCAGTTGCCGTCCGCGCCCTTCTCCGCCACCCGCGCCTTGCCGCTGTCCAGAAGGTTCAGCGAGGTTTCGACGGCATCGCGAACCTCGCCGCGTGTCGCGGTATTGACCTGCTCGCGCTCTTCGAAGGCGCGTTCGATCGTGGCTTCAAGGGCGGCGAGATTGGAGCTGTTCATCGGAATTCCTTAAACTTCGACCACTATTCTGGTCCATCGGGACGCCGGGGGGCACATCTATTGTCGGCAGCAGTCCTAGAGCATGATCCCGGAAAGTTGAAGCCCTTTTCCGGCGGATGATGTCGCGACGGCGCCGGCAAGATGCTACAGCCCTGCTTCGCCCGAACGAGAGTGACGAACAGGTCCGCGCCCAGGGGTCGAACAAGGGTCGAAACCGGGCGCCGACCGCATGATGGAAGAGCGAAATGGCACGACTGAAGAAGAAGAACCTCCGGCGCAAGGACGGCGTGTGGGATCCCCTGGCAGACAGCGAATTCGACAAGCACAGGGCTTCCGTCGTTCCCCAGACGCCGCAATCGATGTCGTCCGCCTATCGGCTCGCCTATATCGACGACGAGTTCCTCTGCCGCGAGGAACTGCGGCCGGTTCGCCTGCAGCTCGAGCTCCTGAAGGTCGAGATGATGCTGAGCGAGCGCGGCATCAACTCCACGGTCGTGATGTTCGGCGGCGCCCGCATCCCCGCGCCCGGCATGGAGGCATGGGCGGCCCGCAACGAAACCCAGCGCAAGAACCTGGAGGCGGCCTCGGTCTACTATGACGAGGCGCGCAAGTTCGCCAAGCTGTGCTCGGAACGTTCGGCGGAGACGGGCTTCAAGGAATTCGTGGTCGTCACGGGCGGCGGGCCAGGCGTCATGGAGGCGGGCAACCGCGGTGCCGCCGACGTCGGCGCACCGTCCATCGGGCTCAACATCGTGCTGCCGCACGAGCAGGCGCCGAATGCCTTCGTCACCCCCGAGCTCAGCTTCAACTTCCACTATTTCGCCGTGCGCAAGATGCATTTCCTGCTGCGGGCCAAGGCCGTGACCGTCTTTCCGGGCGGCTTCGGCACGCTGGACGAGCTGTTCGAGACGGTGACGCTGATGCAGACCGGGCGCATGGCGCTGGTGCCGCTCATCCTGTTCGGCAAGGAATTCTGGAATTCGATCATCAACCTGGAGGCGCTCGCCGAGTTCGGCACGATCTCGCCCGGCGACGTCGAGCTGATGAACTTCGTCGATACCGCCGAGGAAGCCTGGGCGATCATCGAGAATTTCTACGAGAAGCTGGACACGGAAGCGGTCGCGGTCGCGAAGTAAGGCAGCCCTGGCCTCGCCCGGGGCGCAGCCGCCCGGGGCCGAAAGGACTGCTCTACCGGCTCGGCCTCACCCCTTGACCAGGCGGGAGAGGAAGCCCGTGAGGTCGGAGGTGGTGTAGTCGATGTGCACGTCCTCGTCGGTGCGCTTTTCCCAGGCGTCGGTGAACTCGTGATGCTCGTCGCGCGGCATGAGGAGCACGGTCTTCATGCCGAGCGCCTTGGGGACAAGGAGATTGCGGGGCAGGTCCTCGAACATGACGGCATGGGTCGTATCGACCCGGTGCAGCGCCATGAACTTGTCATAGGTGCTGCCCGCGGGCTTCGGCACGTATTCTGCGGCGACGATGTCGAAGATGTCGTCGAAATGGTCGAGGATGCCGAGCGCGCGCGCGGTCATCTCGGCGTGCCTGACGCTGCCATTGGTGAAGATGAACTTGCGCCCCGGCAGCGCCCTGATCGCCTCGCCGAGCTCGAGGTCGGGCGCCAGCACGCCGTAGTCGATCGCGTGCGCCTTCTCCAGGAAGTCGGCCGGATCGATGCCGTGATGGATCATCAGCCCCTTCAGCGTCGTGCCGTGCTCCCGGTAATAGCGCTTCTGAATGGCGCGGGCCTCTTCGCGCGACAGGCCCAGGAGTGCTGAGACATAGCCCGTCATGTTGACGTCGATCTGGGCGAAGAGGTCGACGTGATGCGGATAGAGCGTGTTGTCGAGGTCGAACACCCAGTCGGTGACATGGGCGAAATCGGCTTTGCTCGGCAGCGGATGGGTCGATCGGACTTGGGTCATGGGCGCCCTTATGACACGGCTGCAACAGGAAGCAAAAAGGAATCGGCCTTGCGCCCGCAACAGGGGATTTTGCCGTGGCCGGTCGCCCGCCCAACTGATAGAGGCTGAGCTGCCGGGGCGTCCGCCTCGCGCATCACGTCCGTTCCTTTCACGCATGTCCCGTCCCGGGCCGAAGTCCCCTCGGGAACATGCCCTCAGCCGGCAGCCATGGAAGCCTGGGTCGTCATCACCATCTGCGCCGCGTTCCTGCAGAACCTGCGCTCGGCGCTGCAGAAACACCTGCGCTCGTCGCTCGGCACCACCGGGGCGAGCTTCGTGCGCTTCGGCTACGGCTTTCCCGTGGCGATCGCCTACCTGGCGGCCCTCCACCATTTCGCCGGCTACGCCCTGCCGGCGCTGAACGTTCCCTTCGCCTTCTGGTCGGTGGTCGGCGGTCTTGCACAGATCTTCGCCACCATCCTGCTCGTCTATCTGTTCTCGCTGCGCAATTTCGCCGTCGGCACCGCCTATTCGAAGACCGAGCCGGTACAGGCGGCGATCTTCGGGCTGATTCTCCTGGGCGAAAGGCTGACGCCCGGAGCCGTGGGCGCGATCGTCGTCGGCGTGATCGGGGTGATGATGATCTCGGTGGCGCGCATGCCGCTGTCGTGGCGCAACCTGCTTGCCGCCATGACCGGCCGGACGGCACTGATCGGCATCGCCTCCGGGGCGATCTTCGGCATATCGGCCGTCGCCTACCGCTCGGCGGCGCTCTCGCTCGACGGTCCCAACCCGGTCATGCAGGCTGCGGTGACACTGGCCTGCGTGACCACGTTCCAGACCGCCTTCATGCTCGTCTGGATGATGGCCAAGGATCCCACCGAGATCGGCCGCGTCGCGCGCTCCTGGCGATCCTCGTCCCTCGTGGGCCTTGCCGGCGTCACCGGTTCGGCCTGCTGGTTCACCGCGATGGCGCTGCAGCAGGTGGCCTATGTGCGCGCGCTCGGGCAGATCGAACTGCTCTTCACCTTCGCCGCCTCCGTCTTCGTCTTCCGCGAGAAGATCAACCGCATGGAGCTGTCCGGCTGCCTGCTGATCGTCGCCGGCATCCTGTTGCTGCTGATGTGGAAGTGAGCGGCGCGGCACGCCGCGCCCCGGATTGATCGCCCCTGCGATGGCGGCTATGAAACGGGACGACAATCGGGATCCAGGAGGACGACGGATGAGCCAGAAACAGAAGGCCGAGGCATTCTTCGCGCTGCATCGCAAGGGCGATCCGGTCATTCTCTACAACGTCTGGGATGCCGGCACGGCCAAGGTCGTCGCCGCCAGCGGCGCCCGCGCGATCGCCACCGGCAGCTGGTCGGTCGCCACTGCCGGCGGCTATTCCGACGGCGAGGGCGTCCCGCTGCCGGCGCTGACGGAGATTGCACGCTCGATCGTCGCCGCCACCGACCTGCCCGTGACCATCGACTTCGAGGGCGCCTATGCGGTCGATCCCGACGAGGCGGCGCTGAACGTGGCGCGGATCCTCGACACCGGCGCGATCGGCATCAATTTCGAGGACCAGGTCGTCGGCGGCACCGGCCTGCATCCGGTGGAGCTGCAGGCACGGCGCATCGGCGCCATCCGGCAGATGACGAAGAAGCGGGACATGCCGTTCTTCATCAACGCCCGCACCGATCTGTTCCTGAAAGAGCAGGATGCGGCAAAACACGGCGGGCTGGTGGAGGCTGCGATCGAGCGGGGCCTGGCCTTTGCGGGAGCCGGCGCCGACGGCTTCTTCGTGCCCTGGCTGGCGGATGCCGAGCTGATCGGGCGCATCTGCGAAGCCGTGCCGCTTCCCGTCAACGTGATGATGAAGCCGGGCGCCCCGGATGCGAAGACGCTCGCGGAAGCGGGTGTCGCGCGGATCAGCTATGGCCCCGGCCCCTATCGCGCCATGATCGACTGGCTGGGCAAGCAGGCCGCCGCCGTCTACGGCACGGCCTGAAGGCCAGCAGGCAACACGAGCGGCGGGCCTCTCCGGACCCGCCGGTCCCGTCAGGGGACGATCAGCGTGCCGGCGCCGCGCTCGGTGAAGATTTCGAGCAGCACCGAATGGGCCGTCTTGCCGTTGAGGATGACGACGCCCTGGACACCGGCCTTGATGGCGTCGATGCAGGTCTCGACCTTCGGGATCATGCCGCCGGAGATCGTGCCGTCCTTGATCAGCGCGCGGGCTTCCGCCACCGAAAGCTCCTTGATCAGTTCGCCCTGCTTGTTGAGGACGCCGGGGACGTCGGTGAGGAACAGGAGGCGGGTAGCGTTCAGCGCCCCCGCGATCGCTCCGGCAAACGTATCGGCGTTGATGTTGTAGGTGTGGCCGTCGCGGCCGGGCGCGACCGGCGCGATGACCGGGATCATCTCCGATTTCGCCAGCAGGTCGATCAGCGTGCGGTCGACCTCGACCACCTCGCCGACAAAGCCGAGATCGAGGATGCGCTCGATGTTGCTGTCCGGATCGACCACGGTCTTCTTCGCCTTTTCGGCGAAGACCATGTTGCCGTCCTTGCCGCACAGCCCGATCGCCCATTCGCCGGTCTGGTTGATGAGGGCGACGATCTCCTTGTTGATCGAGCCGGCCAGCACCATCTCGACAATCTCGACCGTCTTCTGGTCGGTGACGCGCAGGCCGCCCTCGAACTTCGATTCGATGCCCATCTTGGCGAGCATGGCCCCGATCTGCGGGCCGCCGCCATGGACGACGATCGGATTGACGCCGGACTGCTTCAGGAGCGCGATGTCGCTCGCGAACGCCCGGCCCAGTTCCGCATTGCCCATCGCATGGCCGCCGTATTTCACGACGATGGTCTTGTTCTCGTAGCGCTGCATGTAGGGCAGAGCCTGCGTCAGCAGCCGCGCCTGCATTTCGCTGTCGGTGAGGGAGTTGTCGGTCTGGGAGCCGTCGGACTGGGACATGGGAGGCCTCGCAAATTTGTCGGCGCCTGTTTAACGCATGTCGCGTGACGATGGAATGACGAATGATGCGGGCGGGGCACTCTCCCTCCCCAATTCCGCGATCGCCTGCTATCGTCCCGGCGAATCTGCCGGCATCCCTGCCTGCCCGCCCGAAAGGCCGCCGCCCGTGCGTGACGACGAGATTTCCTACCTGATCGGCCGCATCTGCCTGAAGGATCGCCCGGCCTTCAAACGTCTCTACGATGCCACCAGCGCAAGGCTGTTTCCGATCTGCCTGCGCATCCTCGGCAAGCGCGAGGACGCGGAGGACGCGCTGCAGGAGATCTACGTCAAGATCTGGCAGAAGGCGGACCGTTTCTCGCCGGATGCGACGAGCCCGTCGGCCTGGCTCGCCGCGATCGCGCGCAATCACGCGATCGACCTGGTCCGGGCGCGAAGACCAGTGGCAAGCGACATCGAGGAAGCATATGATATCGCCGACGCGGCACGCGACCCGGAGGAGGCGTCCATCCTGAAATCGGAAGGCCGACGCATCGATGGCTGCATGGGCCGGCTGGAGGCAGAGAAGGCCGCAGCGGTGCGGCTCGCCTATGTCGAGGGCCTGAGCTACGAGGAACTCGCCAGCCGCTACGGCGTGCCGCTCAACACGATGAAGACCTGGCTTCGCCGAAGCCTGCTGAAACTGAGAGAGTGCCTGGGACCATGACATCGCCCGACCAGAACAGCAGGGATCCACGCCGCGACGAGGTGATCGCAGGCGAATATGTTCTCGGCGTCCTGTCGGCCGAGGACCGCCGCAAGGTGGAGGCTCGCCTGCAGAGCGACCGGGCTTTTGCCGCCATGGTGAACCGGTGGGAAGAGAACCTTTCGGCGATCAACCATGAACTGGAGACAATGTCGCCGCCGCCGCGCGTGTTCACGGCGGTCGAGCAGCGCCTCTTCGATGCCCCGCTTTCTGACACCTCCGGCGCTCGGCGCAGCATCTGGGCGTCGGTGGCATTCTGGCGCTCGGCGGCGCTTGCCGGCTTCGCCTTCTCCATGGCGCTATTGGCACTGGGGCCGGAAATCTTCGCGCCGCCGGGGCGCCCGCAGGAGATGATCGCCGAGCTTTCCGGTTCCGACAATCCGATCAGCCTCATGGCGCACTACGACGCCGCAAGGGGCATGCTGACCATGACGCCGGCGGCGACGCGGCAGGACGGCGGGAAGTCTCTCGAACTGTGGCTGGTGGAGGACGGCAAGACGCCCGTTTCGCTCGGCGTCCTGTCGCAATCCGGAGACGGGACCCTGATGGTCCCCGAGGCCATGCGGCCGATGATGAACGCCGGCGCCGTCCTTGCCGTCAGCGTCGAACCGCTGGGCGGCTCGCCGACCGGTACGGCAACCGGCCCGATGGTCGCATCCGGCCGGGCGAGAAGCTTCTGAACGGCGCAGCATCGCGCAGACGGCCGGCCGGAAAGGCAAAGGCCGCCGACAGGGTGCGGCGGCCTCGGACCGGGCAAGTCAGGCGGCGGGTGTCGCCGGAGCCGCAGCGCCGACCCCCGAGAGAGCCTCCTGCAGCCTCTTTTCCTGTTCCGGCGACAGAGATGTCTTGAGGACACGGCCGCGCAGGCCCTGGAACTCGGCCATCACCTTTTCGGGTTGGACCTTGCGCACGAGCACGAACAGGGCGGAGGAATTGTTCGGAATCGTATCGCCCAGCGACTTGATGAAATTGTCGTCGATGCCGTAGTCGCTCAGCGATCCGGACAGCGCGCCGGCACCGGCGCCGACGGCGCCGCCGATGGCGAAGCCGGCCAGCGGGTTCAGGAACAGCAGCCCGACGAGGCCGCCCCACAGCGCGCCGGACAGCAGGCCCGTGGAGGCGCCGATGGCAGTCAGGTTGAGGCTCTGCTTCAGATGGACCTTTCCGGCCTCGTCGCGCACGACGACGACGGCGTCCTCGAGATCGATCAGGTACTCCTTCTTCAGGCCCGCCAGCTTGACGAGAACCTTGTCGGCCTCGTCCGGCGTATCAAATCCCACTACGATCAGATCGGACATCAGTATCTCCCTCTTGAAATCGCATCGGCGGGCGCCGATCGCGGTGAACGCGCAATGCCCCTTGGACCCGGTCGGTCGGCGACGAAGGCCGCTTGCGCATGTGACGTGCATCGTCCCTCACGCGCCGCGAAAGACGCGCGATGCAACAGGACATAGGGCACATTCGATGACGGGCCAGTGACGCAAGTCAAGAGTTTTGCGCTTTAGCGCGCGATCGTCGTCTCGATCGCGCCGCGCAGCGTGTCGAGGCCGCGGCCCTTTTCCGAGGAGGTCGAGAGCACCTCCGGATAGGCTGCCGGCCGCTTGCGGATCTTTTCGGTCGTCTCGGCGACGAGCCTCGGGACCCCCGCCTCCTTGATCTTGTCCGTCTTGGTCAGGACGACCTGGTAGGAGACGGCCGCCTTGTCGAGAAGGTCGAAGACGTCCTCGTCGTTCTTCTTGATGCCGTGGCGGCTGTCGACCAGCACGTAGACGCGCTTCAGCGTGGAACGGCCGCGCAGGTAGTCGAAGACGAGCTTCGTCCAGGCGTCGACCTGTTCCTTCGGCGCCTGCGCGTAGCCGTAGCCGGGCATGTCGACCAGCGCCATCGGCGGCAGGTCGCCTTCGGCGCCGGAATAGCCATCGGGCACGAAATAGTTCAGTTCCTGGGTGCGGCCCGGCGTGTTGGACGTGCGTGCCAGGCCCTTGTGGCCGACGAGCGCATTGATCAGCGAGGACTTGCCGACGTTCGAACGGCCGGCGAAGGCGATCTCCGGCGGGCCTTCCGGCGGCAGGAACTTCATCGCCGGAACGCCGCGGATGAAGATCCACGGACGCCCGAAGAGCGGCTTGTCCTCGCCGGAATGTGTCGCTGTCATCGTCTGGCCTTCCCGAGCTGTTCGCCCGGCTTCACGGTTTTGCCCCGCAATGTCAAGCGACAAGCGCAGCTCGCCGCTGGCGCCACATCTCCCGGCCGAGATAGCAAAGAAGCGCTGCGAGCACGATCGCGCCGCCCGCGACGGTGCGCTCGTCCGGCACCTCGCCGTGGAAGAGCGCCACCCAGAGCGGCGCCAGCACCGTCTCGGCCGTGCCGAGCAGGGCGGCGAGCGCCGAAGGGATCAGCCTTGCGCCGGTGACGAACAGGGCCAAGCCGAGACCGAAATTGAGGGCGCCGAAGACGACGAGAATGCCGAGTTCCGGCGCGGTGACGGCGAAGCCCGTGGCCTGCGAGGCGGCGACGACGCCGGCGATCGCCGTGCCGGTGAACACGGCCGGCGTCATCCGGACATGGGAGAAGCGCCGGGTGACGATGGTCGCGGTTGCGAAGGCGAACGCGATCAGGAGGGCCAGCGCGTCGCCGAGCGGCGAGACGCGCCCGGTGATCGAGCCGGAGACCATGATGCCGACGCCGAGGATGACAGCCGCGATCGCGACCCAGGTGGCGGCTGCGATGCGCTCGCCGAACAGGACGCGACACATCAGGGCGGCGATCAGCGGAACGCTCGCCTGGATGAGGACCACGTTGGCCACCGTGGTATAGGCCAGCGCCAGGATGAACGAGGTCGATGCGGTGGCAAAGCAGAGGCCGACGGCCAGGCCCGGCAGGCCCATGCCGGCAAAGAGCGCCCTCGTGCCGCGCACGCCGTCCCGCAGTAGCATGAAGGCAAGGAGGAAGAGGGCGGCGAACAGCGACCGCCAGAAGATGACGGTCCAGCCGTCGTCGATGTCGAGAAGCCGTGCGAGCATGCCGCCGAAGCTCCAGACGATCGCGGCGGCGAGCACCAGCGTGGCGCCATAGCCCTGGTTGCGGGCATCGGCACTGGCGGAGGACGGAGAAACCTCGGACGTTGACATGATCGTGCTCGCGGGAGTGGACGTGCGGATACTGGCAGGCCGCCGGCCAAGAGGCGCACGCGGCAGCGACGCGGCGACGTCGCAACGGGCACAGGCCAGAACGAAGAAGCCCCGGCGAACCGGGGCTTCGAGACGTGTCGGGGGAGGCCGGCTATTTCGCCGGATCCGGTTTCTTGCCGAACAGCCCCTTCAGATTGCTGAACAGTTCCACCTTGACGCCATGGCGGCGCATGATGATCGCCTGCTGGATGATGGAGAGCGTGTTGTTCCAGGCCCAGTAGATCACGAGGCCGGCCGGGAAGCTTGCCAGCATGAAGGTGAAGACCACCGGCATCCAGGTGAAGATCATCGCCTGGGTCGGGTCCGGCGGCGTCGGGTTCATGCGCATCTGCAGGAACATGGTGACACCCATGATCAGCGGCCAGACGCCGATGAGCAGCATGTGCGGCACCTCGAACGGCAAGAGGCCGAACAGGTTGAAGATCGAGGTCGGATCGGGGGCCGACAGGTCCTGGATCCAGCCGAAGAACGGCGCGTGGCGCATCTCGATGGTGATGTAGATAACTTTGTAGAGCGCGAAGAAGACCGGGATCTGCAACAGGATCGGCCAGCAGCCCGCCAGAGGATTGATCTTCTCCTCCTTGTAGAGCGCCATCATCGCCTGCTGCAGGCCCATCTTGTCGTCGCCGAACTTGGCCTTCAGTTCCTCCATCTTCGGCTGGAGCCGCTTCATGTTCGCCATCGAGGCGTACTGCTTGCTGGCGAGCGGGAAGAACACGCCCTTCACGACGATCGTGGTGATCAGGATGGCCACGCCGAAATTGCCGAAATAGCGGAAGAAGAAGTCCAGCATCTGGAACATCGGCTTGGTGAAGAACCAGAACCAGCCCCAATCGATCATCAGGTCGAAGCGCGGGATGGACAGCGACGTCTTGTAGCCGTCGATAACAGGCACTTCCTTGGCGCCGCCGAACAGCATGTTCTTGACTTCGCCGGTCTGCCCCGGCGCGATCGTGATCGCATCCTGGCGGAAGTCGGCCTGGAAGCGCGGGCGCCCGTCGGTGAAATGCGAGAAGCGGGTTTCATACGGGGTCGCCTGCGGCGGAATCAGGGCGGTCGCCCAGTACTTGTCGGTGATGCCGAGCCAGCCGCTCGTCGCCCTGCCGGGCGCAACGGTCGTCTCCTCCTCGGTATCGGAATAGCTGACTTCGTGCAGTCCAAGCTCGCCGAGATAGCCGATGAAGCCCTCGTGCAGGACATAGATGCTCGGCGTCGTCGGCTTGGTGAAGCGGGTGATGCGGCCGTAGCTGGAGAGCGACAGCGGCGCGCCTGTGGCATTCTCGATCTGGTCGGTGACCTGGAACATGTAGTGCTCGTCGACGGAGATCGTGCGGACGAAGCGGACGTTCTTGTCGTTGGTGTAGCTGAGCGTAATCGGGGTGGTGGTGGTGAGCTTGCCGGTGCCTTCCTGCGTCCAGACCGTCTGCGGACCGGGAACCTGGCCGGTGGTCTCGTTGCCGACATAGGCGACCTCGGCGAAATATCCGTGCTCGGTTTCAGCCGGGCTGAGAAGCGTGATGATCGGGCTCGAGCGATCGACGGTCTCGTGGTACTCGCGCAGCTTCAGGTCGTCGAAGCGCGCGCCGGTGAGGTTGATGGACCCGAGCAGCGAGCCCGTCTCGATCTGGACGCGCGCGCTCTGGGCAGGCGCTGCCTGCCCGCTTTCCGTGGCGGCACCGGGAACGGCGCCGGCTGCGGGCGTCGATGCCGCGGTCGTTCCCTGCGGGGTGACCGGATTGTCCTTGTCCAGTTCCGCCTGCATCTCGGCGACCGAGCGGTCGCGCTCGATCTTCGGATTGACGTAGAGGAACTGCCAGGCGATCAGGATCAGCACCGACAGCGCAATCGCCACGAAATAATTGCGGTTGTTTTCCATCATTCTTTCCCGGGGCCGGAGGGAGCCGGCCTCTTGTGTTTCTGCCTGTTGCTGATGCGCTCGCGGAGGCGATCCTGGAGTTCTGCAAAGCCCGCATGGAGAATGTCGCGCCTGGCGACGATGACATAGTCGTGTCCGGGCGCCATTGCAAACCCGGCCGACAGGCGCACCGCTTCCCTCAGGCGCCGGCGCATCCGGTTCCGTTCGACGGCATTGCCGTGTTTCTTGGTGACGGTGAAACCGACGCGCGGGGGAGCGTCCGGCTCGTGCCGGTCGCGCATCTCCAGGAGGAACAGCGGCCCTTTGCGCTTTTCTCCCTCCCGCACATAAAGAAACTGCGGGCGGCTTTTCAGCCGTCCGACAGTCAATTTTTCGTCATTCTTGGTCATTGCCCGGCTCTCGCTTCGGGCAAGCGCGGCGTTTAGGCCGAAAGACGCTTGCGACCGCGTGCACGGCGAGCGGAAAGAACCGCGCGACCGCCCTTGGTGGCCATACGGGCACGGAAGCCGTGACGACGCTTGCGAACAAGCTTGGAAGGCTGATAGGTACGCTTCGACATTTATTTTAACACCGCGGTGTGCGGCCCTTCTTGGGTTTGCGTTTAAGCAAGGAGCGTTACGTTTGCGGACGCATTCGCCGTCGCCGAAGTGACGGTCCGTCCGGACGTGCGCGGCTTATAAGGGGAAAGGCCGGGAAAAGTCAATTCCGGGCTGAAAATCCGGACCCTGGGCCGAAATGATTAACACAACGCGGCCATTTCTTGTCTTCCTGATGGCGAAGACCCCCGCCCGCCTCACGTAACGTAAGGCGAAGCCGCTGTTTTTCTTGACGAATATCAATAGGCAAATGCGGCAACTCCGCCGCAACATTAGCTTTCGTTAGAATTCTCATTAACTTTTAAAGGGTAAAACGGAGCACGTACACGGTGCGGCTGCCGCTGCATTCGTTCGACAGTGGCAACGGAGGAACCGTCCATGAAAATACGTGCGAAGATCTATCTTATCGTCGGGCTGATGGGGATGCTGTCCGTCCTCATCGGCGCAATGGGACTTCTGGTCGTCCAGCAGTACGACCAGAAGCTGCGCGAATACGAGACGGCCGCCGACCGCGCCTTCCTCGGCGAGCACCTCAACAGGCAGGTCACCGCCGTGGTGATGGAAGCCCGCGGCATCTATGCCTCGCCGACGACCGAGCAGGCCCAGAAATTCGCCGACGGCATCCGCAAGGAACTGGACGGGATCGACGAGACCCTGACCACCTGGCGCCCGAAGGTTCCCGCCGACCAGATCGCCGGCTTCGACGCCGTCGTCGCCCGCGCGGCCGAATTCCGGATGTTCCGCGCGGAGACGGCGCGCCTCGGCACCGAAGTGTCGCCGCAGGCCGCCAACGAACAGGGCAACAACGAGGCCAACCGCGCCAACCGCAAGGCTTTCCAGCAGGAGATCGACGCCGTCGTCGAGATCGACCGCGAAGACCTGAACGCGATCAAGGCGGACATTTCCGATTTCAAGATGCTGATGCTGACAGCGGTGCTGGCCACCGTGGTGATCGGCCTTGCCGCCGGCGGCGGCGCCGCCTTCTACGTGGCGACGAACCAGATCAGCCGGCCGATCCAGAACGTCACGGCGACGATGAAACAGCTCGCAGGCGGCGACCTTTCGACCGAAGTGCCCTATGCCGGACGCAAGGACGAGATCGGCGAGATGGCCGCAGCCGTCTCGGTGTTCCGCCAGAACGCCATCGAGGTGCACGACCTGAACGCACAGGAACAGGTGCTGCGCGAAAAGAGCGCCGACCTGCAGTCCTCGATCGCCACCGTCGTGCATGCCGCAGCCGCAGGCGACTTCAAGCAGCGCATCGACAAGGACTACGGCAACGACGACCTCAACCGTTTCGCCGCAGGCGTCAACGAACTCGTCAGCAGCGTCGACACCGGCATCAACGAGACGCGCCGCGTCATCGCAGCGCTGGCGGACGGCGACCTCACCGGCTCGATGAGCGGCTCCTTCCAGGGCGCGTTCGCCGAACTGCAGACCAACGTCAACAATACGCTGGCGACGCTGCAGAAGGCGATGCGCGAGGTCAGGGCCTCCACCGATTCGATCAATGCCAACTCCGGCGAGTTGCGCACCGCGTCCGACGACCTCTCCAAGCGGACCGAACAGCAGGCCGCAGCGCTCGAGGAGACCTCCGCGGCCCTGGAAGAGATCACCGCAGCCGTCAAGAACTCGACCGACCGGGCACAGGAAGCCACCATCATGGTGGGCGAGGCGACCCAGAGCGCCAAGCAGTCCGGCGAGGTGGTGCGCAACGCGGTCGACGCCATGGGCCGTATCGAGCAGGCATCCAACGAGATCACACAGATCATCAACGTGATCGACGAGATCGCCTTCCAGACCAACCTGCTGGCGCTGAACGCCGGCGTCGAGGCGGCGCGTGCGGGTGATGCGGGCAAGGGCTTTGCCGTGGTCGCCCAGGAAGTGCGCGAACTGGCGCAGCGCGCCGCAAGCGCTGCCAAGGACATCAAGGGGCTCATCAACAAGTCGAGCGAGGAGGTCGCGACCGGCGTCCGCTATGTCCAGGCCACCGGCACGTCGCTCGCCGACATCGAGACCCGCGTGCTGAAGATCAACGACCACATCCACTCGATCGCGACCGCGGCCCGCGAACAGGCCACCGGCCTGCAGGAGGTCTCGACCGCCGTCAACCAGATGGACCAGGTGACGCAGCACAATGCCGCGATGGTGGAGGAAAGCTCGGCTGCAACCCACAAGCTGAAGGCCGAGGCCGACAGCCTGGCGAGCCTGGTCTCCCGGTTCCGCACCGGCGAGGGGCAGGTCGCCGTCGCCCAGGCCAGCCACCGCCCGGTCGAATCGCCGGCGCGGAGGATCATCGGCAACGTGGCCCGCGCCTTCACCAGCCGCGGCAACGCAGCCGTCGCCGCCAGCCCGGAAGGCTGGGAAGAATTCTGACCCCGGTCAGGGTCCGATTGAGAGACCTGAAGGTGGCGGATCGTTTTCCGCCACCTTTTTTGTTGCCTCCGCAAAGCGGAGACACCACACCCTCGAGCCTCCTCCATTGGACAGGCAGGCCATATCCGCTATGATTGCGACCATGCGATGCGCGGGCGACCTTTTCGGCAGGTGCCCGCAATCGGCAGGCGCGGCGACCAGGGAGCCTGGACGTGGCGAGCCTCCTGAAAGGACTTGAAGAATTCCGTGTTGAAATGCCGCTGTGACCCGCGAGATGGCCGGGAGTTCGCGATGAAGGACAACGAAGCCGCCCCGATGCTGGGCAATGTGCCGATGCCGAGTGCCATGAAGGGACTGTCCGGGCGTCTGCTGCTTTTGACGGTCGCCTTCATCGTGCTCGCCGAAGTCCTGATCTTTGCCCCGTCGATCGCGAACATGCGGGTGCGCTGGCTGAGCGACCGGCTGAACGTCGCCGCGGCGGCGGCGATCGTCGCGGACGGCTTCCCGCAGCAGGACCTGACCCGGGCCCTGCAGGACGAGACGCTGATGGCGACCGGGACCAAGGCGATCGTGCTGCGCCGCCACGACGCCGCCCGCCTCGTCGCCGTCGCCGACATCCCGCCGAAGGTGGACGCGCAATACGATCTTTCGGCCGTCGAGCCGATCTCGGCCATCTGTGCCGCGCTGGATACCCTGTTCTTCGGCGGCGACCGCATCATCCGCGCCTACGGCCCGCTCGGCGACAGCGGTACGACGATCGAGGTGGTGCTGACGGACAAGGCGCTGCGCAAGGCGATGCTCTCCTTCGCCTGGACGGTCTTCCTGCTGACGACCGTGCTTTCGGCGATCACCGGCGGCCTGATCTTCCTGACCATCAACCGGATGCTGGTCCGGCCGATCCGCAGCATGACCGGCAACATGCGCGACTTCGCAGCCGACCCTTCCGATCCGACCCGCATCCTCAAGCCCTCCGGCGGACAGGACGAACTCGCGGTCGCTGCCGTCCACCTGGCGGAGATGCAGAGGGCGCTGCAGGGAACGCTGAAGGAGCAGAAGAACCTCGCCGACCTCGGACTTGCGGTGTCCAAGATCAACCACGACATGCGCAACATTCTCTCTTCGGCCCAGCTGATGTCGGACAGGCTCGCCGATGTCGACGATCCCGTCGTCAAACGCTTCGCGCCGAAGCTTCTGAGGACGATCGACCGGGCCGTCGGCTATACGACGGACGTGCTCTCCTACGGCCGGATGCAGGAGCCGGCGCCGCGCCGCCGCTTCGTGCCGCTGGCGCCGCTCGTCGCAGACGTCTCCGAGATGCTCTCGATCGATCCGGTCTCGGGCGTCGACTTCGTCATGGAGGTGGAAACGGGGCTGGAGGTGGATGCCGACAGCGAACAGCTCTTCCGGGTGATCCACAATCTCTGCCGCAATGCCGTCGAGGCGCTGACGCAGCATCCCGGCCGCGGCCATGGCTATCTGACCGTGTCGGCGGTCCGCACGGGCAGCGTCGTCTCGATCACCGTCGACGACACCGGTCCCGGCATGCCGCCCAAGGCGCGCGAGAACCTGTTTGCCGCGTTTCGTGGATCGGCTCGCTCCGGGGGCACCGGGCTCGGGCTGGCGATTGCCCGCGAACTCGTGCTCGCCCATGGCGGCACGATCGCACTGGTGGAGAAGGCGACGGAAGGCACCCAGTTCCGCATCGAGCTGCCGGATCGCCCCGTTCCGCTGGCCGCCTTCCGCAACAGGGCGTCCTGAACGCCTTTCCAGCGTCCCGCTTGGCCGCGCCCGTCTCACCGTCCGCGCTGCGCCTGTCGACGCCGCAAGACCGACGTGAAACGTGCACGACAAGCTGGAGCCCCGGCTGTCGCAGTGCCCTTCGCGCGATCACCGGCTCAGGGGAATTGACTCAGGGGATTTGAACTTTTTTCGCAGAAGGCGCTTGCATTAGCGCGACGGACCCAGTAGGAGATCGCTCGCAGCCGGGCAACACGCCCACCGCTGAAAACGCACCCGTAGCTCAGCTGGATAGAGCACCAGACTACGAATCTGGGGGTCAGGAGTTCGAATCTCTTCGGGTGCGCCATTTTTCCAATGACTCAGACATGCCTCTTCTCTCTTCAGGAGAGCAACAGGAAAAATGTCTTGTGGTTCGTCTCGATCTTCTCGGCCGCCCGCAATCTCTCCGCCATTCCGCATGTTGGATGGCCGCCCTGACCACCCATTGGCTGATCTCAGGAGAAGCGCGGAATCCCGATACCCGCCTGATGGTGTGACGTTTCCCGAGGCTTTCGTTGCATGACCGCCAGAGAACGCCCGATCACCGTGACCCCGGTGCTGCAGGTGCGAGCGCACCTGCAGCACCGTTGACGAATGCGCCCTGAGCGCCTGCCCTCAGATCACGCCGAGGGCATCCATGGCTTCGGCCACCCGCACGAAGCCTGCGATGTTGGCCCCAAGGACGTAGTCCCCCGGCGCGCCATACTCCTCGGCCGTCTCGGCACAACGATCGTGGATCGCTTCCATGATGGTTGCGAGACGCGCCTCGGTCTGCTCGAAGGTCCAGCTGTCGCGCGAGGCGTTTTGCTGCATCTCCAGCGCCGAGGTCGCGACCCCTCCCGCATTGGCAGCCTTGCCCGGTGCGAAGAGGATGCCGGCGTCCTGAAAGATGCGGACGGCCTCGGGCGTGGAGGGCATGTTCGCCCCCTCGCCCACAGCCACGACGCCGTTCTTCACCAGGGCGCGCGCATCCTTTCCGGTGAGTTCATTCTGGGTCGCGGACGGCATCGCGACGTCGCATGGAACATCCCAAATGGAGCCGCCTTCGATGTAGCGCGCCTTCGCTCCCTTGAGCTTCGCGTATTCGCTGATCCGCTCGCGCCGGACTTCCTTGATCTCCTTGACCAGCTGAAGGTCAATGCCGTCCTCGTCGACCACGTAGCCATTCGAGTCGGAACACGCGATGATCCGGCCTCCGAATTCGGAGACTTTTTCCATGGTGTAGATCGCGACGTTGCCGGAGCCGGAGACGGCTACCCGTTTTCCTTCGAAGTCCTGCCCCCTGGTTCCGAGCATCCGCTGAACAAAATAGGTCGCGCCAAAGCCGGTCGCCTCTTTTCGGGCACGCGATCCGCCATGGAAAAGCGCCTTCCCCGTGAGGACGCCGGCTTCATAACGGTTGGTAAGGCGTTTGTACTGGCCGAACATGTAGCCGATCTCCCGGCCTCCGACCCCGATGTCGCCCGCGGGAACGTCCGTATATTCACCCAGATGCCGATGAAGCTCGGTCATGAAGGACTGGCAGAACCGCATGATCTCGCCGTCCGAGCGGCCCCGCGGGTTGAAGTCCGAACCGCCCTTGCCGCCGCCAATCGGCATGCCTGTCAACGCGTTCTTGAAGGTCTGCTCGAAACCAAGGAACTTGATGATGCCGACATTCACCGACGGATGGAACCGGATGCCTCCCTTGTAGGGGCCGAGCGCCGAATTGAACTGAACCCGGAAACCGCGGTTGATCTGGACCTGTCCGGCATCATCAACCCACGGCACTCGAAAGATGATCTGGCGCTCCGGCTCACAGATCCTCTCTATGAGGGCGTTTTCGGCGTAACGGGGATGCTTGGCTATGACGCGCCCGACACTTTCGAGCACCTCGCGCACCGCCTGGTGAAATTCGAGTTCACCGCCGTTACGCCTGAAGACTTCCGTTAGAATTGGTTCCAGTTTCTCATCGACATTCACAATGTTTCTCCTATTACCGGCTCGCCTCAACGCGACCCGCGCGGGCGCGCAATAACCGGTGGGATCGAATAAGGGAATAGGATTTTCCGGCACCGTGACGAAGGACCGCACAGGGATGCCCCATGATACCCGCCCCGACGCCTTGACTTCCTTCTTTTGCATGGCATCATCCCCGCCATGTTGAAGCCTCTGGATCGACATTGCTGTCTTCTCCGCCGAGAGTGTTCCATCGAAGGACACTAGCCCGGGTCCTTGACTGCTGTCGCGCACCTGAATCCGGGGACTGAACTTTCTCACTTCTCCCGTTCTGCGCGACCACTACCGACAATTTGATCCACCTCACTGGTGCGTGGTCCTGAAGGACCGGGCAGAAGGGCTTGAACCATGGAAACGAGACACACCGATCAGGACAGGCCGCATATCGTCCTGCGCGCGAGCGAACATTCACGTTTGACGTCGCTGGCTCTGGCAGCGCCAGGCCGCGACCTTGACGTTGCGGACGACCTGCAGGCCGAACTGGAGCGGGCTTCGATCGTGTCGGACGACCAGCTCCCGACCACCGCGGTCGCGATGGGCTCGACGGTCACATACGAGACGGAAAGCGGTCAAAGCCGCACGGTCACTCTGTGCTATCCCGGCAAGGCCGACATAGAACGCTCCATGGTCAGCGTCCTGACGCCCATCGGGGTCGCACTCATCGGAATGGCGCCGGGCCAGGCGATCAACTGGAGCGGACGGGACGGCCAGATGCATCGGCTGACGATCAAGTCGGTGGAATGAGCAGGGACTGCAGGAATCAGGGCTCGCCGTGAAGACGAGCCCATCACCTGCCGAAGGATCCGGAGATCAAAGCAGGAGGCCGCCATTGGGCGGCGACATGCCGTCATCAAGGTCGGCTCCGAAGTCCCGCGCAGGCGCCGCCCGGAGACTATGCGGATCCCTCCAACCCATCGACTCTGCCTGCGTCGGGAACGGCCGGCTGGGCGCCCTTGGCAAGGCAGGCGAGTGAACCCGCGACGGCCGCGCGCCGCAGCGCCGATTTGAGGTCGAGGCCCTGTTCGAGGCTGCCGGCGAGATAGCCGCAGAACGTGTCGCCGGCACCGACCGTGTCCACAGGCTCGATATCGAGGCTCCTGGCCTGGATGATCGCGCCATCGTGGATAGCGATCGCGCCGTCGGCCCCCATCGTCAGAACGACGGTTTGGCCGCAATCTTCGTGCAAGCGCAACAGAGCATCGCGGCGCTGGCCCATGTCATGGATCCTTGATCCCACGAGCAGTTCGAACTCGGTTTCGTTGCACACCACGATGTCGGCCAACGCAGCCAGGCGCGGAACGTCCGCCGTGAACGGCGCGGTATTGAAGATCGTCACGATATTCTTTTCGCGCGCAGCCTTCATGGCGCGTGCGACTGTGTCGGCCGGGACCTCCATCTGCAGCATCAGTTTGTCGCCGGCCGTCATGGCCGCGATGGCCTCATCAGCCATTCTCTCGTCGACAGCATCATTCGCCCCCGCCACGATCGTGATCATGTTCTCTCCTGCGGCATCGACCAGGACGACTGCGATCCCCGTCACGGCCGACACGGTCCTCACTGCGGCAAGATCGACCGAAGCCCTGCGAAGCATGCTCAGCGCATCGGCTGCGAAGCCGTCGTTTCCGACAGCACCGACCATCCGCACGTTGCTGCCGGACAACTTGGCCGCCAACGCCTGATTGGCCCCCTTCCCTCCCGCCGACGTTTCGAACGTCCGCCCGGCGACGGTTTCCCCCGGACGGGGGTGGCGTTCCGTGGTGGCGACGAGATCCATGTTGATGGAGCCGAGAACGGTGATCATGAAGCCGCTTACCCTCTACTTGAGCACCCGTCGGCGCATGCCGCGGGCGTTTTCTGGTAAAAAAATCGGGATATAGCAATAGCTTACAAGAAACTTCAACTTGCAGCTTGACAGTGTCCCGACCGTGGATAGTTTAGTGGTCATACCACGGTATGGACAGAAGATGACAGTCAAAAAAACCATTCGCCGCGAACCACAGGAAGCCGGAGCCCACAACCGGGTCGCAGCTTTTCTGCGGGACCAATTGCTGTCAGGGGATCTGAAGGCAGGGGATTGTCTGCTGCCCGAGCGTGAGCTGGCGGCTCAACTGAACGTCAGCCGTCCCGTCCTGCGGGAGGCCCTGCGCGCACTGTCCATGATCGGCGCCGTCGAGATCAGGCACGGCGTCGGCACGATCGTTCGGCGACCGGATGCCACCGCCCTCGGGGATATCTTCAGCTTCATGCTCGCCCACGGTTCGAATGTGACCGGAGACATCATGGAGGCGAGGAAAGCGATCGAGCATCATGCGGTGCGTCTCGCCTGCCAGCGCGCGACCGAACAGGATTTCGCAAACGTCGCCAACGCGCTCGGACGCATTGTCGAGACGATCGACAATCCGGAACTGGGCGGCGTGGCCGATTTCCAGTTCCACGAAGCGATCGTCAGCGCCTCGCATTCGCCGACGCTGGTGACGATCTACGCTTCGATTTCGCAATTGATGATGCGCTCTCATCTCGAACGCCGGGAAAAGATCATCCGGGTCGACGGCATCGAAGAGTTCCTGATCGACCATCACCGCATGATCCTCGAAGCCCTGGCCGCCCGCGACCGGGTGCGGGCCGATGACCTGCTCCACCAGCATTTCGAGATCGGCGCCGACTTCAGGCGTCGGGCCAGCCTTCACGACATTTCCGTCGGCACGGGCATTTCGAACTAGTTCTCCATTCATTCAACAGGGAAAATTCTCATGAATATTGTTATCGGCAGCGATCATGCGGGCTTTCCGCTGAAGGCGGACGTCATTGCCGTGCTCAAGGAACTCGGTCACACGGTCGAGGACATCGGCAGCTTCACGCCCGAGCCCGTCGACTTCCCGGACATTGCCGGACTGCTCTGCCAGAAGGTCCGTGACGGTGTCGCCGACCGCGGCATCCTCGTATGCGGCACCGGCGTCGGCGCAGCGATCGCCGCCAACAAGATCAACGGCATTCGTGCTGCCGTCTGCCACGACGTGCATTCGGCCCACCAGAGCGTCGAACACGACGACGTCAACGTCATGTGCATCGGCGCCAAGATCGTCGGCCCCTGGCTCGCCCGCGACCTGGTGGTCGCATATCTCGACGCCGAATTCGATCGCAATGAAGACTTCGTGCGCCGGGTCGAAAAGCTCTCCGCTCTGGAGAGGGCGCAGTAAGGCGCCGCACTGACGTGTTCGGGAGGATAGACATGACCGTAAGCAATTTGCCGAAGCTGGCATTCGTCGGCCTCGGCGTCATGGGCCGCGAGATGGCCGGTCATCTGATCGCAGCAGGGTATCGGGTGCGGATCTTCGACATTTCGCCCGAGGCGGTCGGCAGCTTGTCCAAAAGCGGCGGCATCGCATCGACAAGTGTCGCGGAAGCCGTCGCCGATGCCGAGATCACCATCTCCATGCTGCCGAATACCCCGCAGGTCGAGGATGTGGTCTATCGCGACGGCGTGCTCGCACATATGCCCTCAGGCGGGATCTTCATCGACATGAGCACGATTTCACCGGAGGCGACGCGTGCCATGGCTGCCTCTCTTGCGGAGAAGTCGATCTCGATGCTCGACGGGCCCGTCTCCGGCGGGCCGGTCGGCGCCAGGAACGCAGCGCTTTCGATCATGGTCGGCGGCGAGCGTTCCGCCTTCGAGCGCGCCGAGGCGGTGCTCAAGGTCATGGGTACGACGATCACCCATGTCGGCGCTCCGGGCGCCGGCCAGACGGTCAAGCTTTGCAACCAACTCGTCTGCGCCGTCAACATCCAGGCAATTTGCGAAGCGCTCGCGCTTGGTCGCGCCAGCGGGGTCGACCTGGCGCAGATGCGCGACGTGCTGCTTGGTGGTTCGGCATCGTCCTGGATGCTCGACAAGCTCGGCCCGGCGATGATCGACGGCGATGCCAGTGCGGGCTTCCGCATCGATCTGATGCTGAAGGACCTTCGGCTGGTCCTGGAGATGGCGGGGCAGAACGACGTGCCACTGCCGGCGACCTCGCTCGTCACCTCGCAATATGTCGAGGCACGCGCACATGGTGAAGGTTCGAACGGCAACCAGGCGCTGTTTCGCGTCTATGATCGCATGACCGGCCAGGCAGCCTCGCGCGGCACCGCGGTCGCGGCAGGTCACCGATGACCTTCGACTTCTCCGTCGTTCTCCTTCGCTGGCAGATGCTGGTCGACGGCATGGCGCTGACGGCCCAGTTGGCGCTGATCACGACATTGACCGGCTTCGTCATCGGAACGGCATGCGCCATCGCACGCCGTTCCGGCAGCCCGACCTTGCGGGCAATTGCCGCAACCTATGTGGAAAGCGTCCGCAACACGCCGTTCCTGGTGCAGATCTTCGTCATCTACTTCGGTCTGTCCAGCCTGGGCTTTTCGTTCGGCGCCATCTTCGTGGCCGCGCTCGCATTGACGGTCAATGTCGGGGCCTACACCGCCGAGATCATGCGCGCCGGTTTCGACTCGATCCAGAAGGGCCAATGGGAGGCCGGGGAATGCCTGGGCCTGTCGCCGGTCCAGCTCTACTGGCATGTCGGCCTCAGGCCGGCGATGGAGCGGGTCTACCCCGCCCTGACAAGCCAGTTCATCCTGCTGATGCTCGCCTCTTCGGTGACCTCGCAGATCTCCGCCGAGGAACTGACGGCAGCGGGCAATTTCATCCAGTCGGAGACCTACCGGCCCTTCGAGACCTACATCGTCATCGCCGTCATCTATCTCTTCCTGTCGCTCGTCATGCGCGCTCTCTTCTGGGCGCTCGGCATGGCCATGTTCCCGCGCCGTCGCCGGCTCGGCACGCCTTTGTGAGGGAGGCCCGATGATGACCGCATTCAATCACAACCACCTGCTCTTCCTGCTCAACGGCGTGGTCTGGACGCTCGTCCTCACCGCAATGGCCTTCGTCGGCGGCGGTATCGTCGGCTTCCTCGTCGCTCTCGGAAGGATCACAGCGTCACGCGCCGTGCGCATGATCACGGCCGCCTATGTCCAGCTCATCCAGGGCACGCCACTCCTGGTCATCATGTTCATCATCTATTTCGGCCTGCCGACGCTGGGCTTCTCCATCACGCCGCTGTTTGCCGCCGGAATCTCGCTGACTATCTATGTCAGCGCCTATCTCGGCGAGATCTGGCGCGGCTGCCTGGAATCCGTCCCGAAGGCGCAATGGGAGGCCGCCGAGTGCCTGGCACTGTCCAGGCCCCAGCGGATGTTCAAGGTGATCCTGCCGCAGGCGATCCGGATCGCGACGCCGCCGACGGTCGGTTTCAGCGTGCAGATCGTCAAGAACACGTCGCTTGCCTCCGTCGTCGGCTTCGTGGAGCTGACGCGCGCCGGGCAACTCATCAACAATTCGATCTTCGAGCCCTTCCTCATCTACCTCATCGTCGCCGCACTTTACTTCTGCCTATGCTTCCCGCTGTCGGCATTCAGTCAGCGGCTCGAGCGCATGGGGCCGAGAAGGCGGGCGATGGTCAAGCCAGCGATCTGACGCTGCGCAATTTTTCCGGGAGGCTGATCATGGCAATGATCGCACTAAATCAGGTGAAGAAGAGCTTCGGCGCGGTCAACGTGCTGCAGGGCGTGACATTCAACGTCGAAAAGGGCGAGGTCGCAGCACTGATCGGCGCCAGCGGCTCGGGCAAGAGCACGGCCCTTCGCTGCGTCGATCGGCTGGAGGTCATCGACAGCGGCGAGATCGTCGTGGCCGATCACAAGGTCCATGACCCGCAGCTCAACCTGCGCAAATTGCGCCTGGACGTCGGCATCGTCTTCCAGAGCTACAATCTGTTTCCGCACCTGACCATCGAGGAGAACATCACCCTTGCTCCCCGATCCGTGAAGAAGCTGCCGAAAAACCAGGCTTGCGACCTCGCGCGTGCGGCGCTCGAGCGCGTCGGCCTCGGCGACAAGGCGGACCACTATCCCGAGCAGTTGTCCGGCGGACAGCAGCAGCGCGCCGCAATCGCGCGATCGCTGGCCATGGAGCCGAAGGTGATGCTGTTCGACGAGGTCACATCGGCGCTCGACCCCAAGCTTACCGGCGAGGTCCTGCGTGTCATCGAGAAGCTCGCCGAGAGCGGCATGACGATGATCATGGTGACCCACGAGATGAACTTCGCGCGAAAGGTCGCCGATCGCGTGATCTTCATGCATCGCGGCCTCGTGCACGAGGAGGGCGATGCCGCGATCCTCAGCACGCCGCAGACGGCGGAACTGAGAGATTTCCTGAGTCACGACCTTTGAATTCACACCAACGGAGGAGAATGAAATGCTGAAGAAACTTTTCGCGTTCGGCGTCGTGGGAGCGATGCTGACGGCCCAGGCAGTCCCTGCCCTGGCCGACACCTACGCCGACATCATCGCGGCAAAGAAGATCAGGGTATCCACCGATCTCGCAATCCCGCCGTCCGGAATGCTGGACGCGAACCTCAAGCCGGTCGGTTCGGATGTCGAGACCGCGCAGCTTCTCGCCAAGGATTGGGGCGTCGAAGTGGAGTTCATCCAGACGACCGGGGCAACCCGCATTCCCAACCTGCAGACCAACAAGGCCGACATCGTCATCTCGACGCTCTCGGTCACGCCGGAACGTGCCCAGGTGATCGATTTCTCGAAGGCCTATGCCGGTCTGCAGTCCGTCATCGCAGCACCTGCAGCCTCGCCGATCAAGGATTGGGCGGACCTCAAGGGCCAGACCATCACCGTCACGCGCGGCACCACGCAGGATAGCGAATTGACGAAGCTGGCAGACGAGCATGGCTTCACCGTCGCACGCTACGACGACGATGCGACCATGGTCACCGCCGCCGTCTCGGGGCAGGCCAAGGCCATCGCGACGTCCGCCACGCTGGTCAAGCAGGTCCATGACAAGAACCCCACCCTGGCGTTCGAACCGAAGGTCACCATCCGCGTCCTCGACCTGGCGATCGGCGTTCGCAAGAACGAACCGGAACTGCTCGCCAAGGTCAATGAGTGGGTAGCAGCGAACTTGAAGAACGGCAAGCTGAACGAAATCTATCAGAAGTACCACGGCACGCCGTTGCCGGAGGAAATCCTCAACGCGGATTGAGGCGTTCGAGACCGGGCAGGACGCCCTGGGCGGATGTTCGCGCCATGACCGCGAACATCCGTCACCAATTCAGCATACAGGGACGCCCCGCAGAGTTGGCGCCGCCATTTTCCACCTTATCAAACATTGTCCAGCCACACCGGATCTTGCCTCCCCGGCACATTCCGGCCTACCAGCCGGCACCCGGCCAAAGCCAATCCTGTGTCCACAAAGCACGAAGGGCGCGTCCTGTGGACACGCCCTTCGTCAGGTCGGGAAAGCCGCGGGCGAGAGTCTGTCAGCTTCATACCGAAGCTGACAGACTCTCGCTTTCTTTGTTATCGTTTGTCTTTTCGGGAAAACCGGATTCCACTTTTCCCTGACAAACTCTAGAGAATAAAGTCCGATTCCTTGAACGTGACGATCTGGTCGACGAAGATCGAGAAGTCCGCCTTCTTGTCTCCGTTGATGTCGCCGGAAATCATGATGCCGTCACCGGACTTCTTTGCACGCAACTGACCGTCCGTGCCGTTGAAGGCCTTTTCACCGATGAACTTGAAGCTCTGGTTGCCTGCCTTGTCCGCACGCGCATCGATGGCGGAGACATCGATCTTGTCCTTCTGTGATCGCCAGAAGTCGGTGATCGTGTCGCGTGCGCTCGAGGTGGAATCCTTTGCCGAGGTGAAGATGAAACGGTCGGCGCCCGAATTGCCGGTGAGGATATCCGCCCCCTTGCCGCCGGTGATGCGGTCGTTGCCGGAACCGCCCTCGATCTTGTCGTTGCCGGAACCGCCCTGAAGGACGTCATTGCCGCTGCCGCCCAGGATCTTGTCCTTGGAGGAGCCGCCCTTGACATGATCGGCGCCCTTGCCGCCGACAACGTTGAGCTTCGTACCGCTGTCGGCACTCAGATAGGCGCCGCTCTTATCAAGCTTGACCTGCCCCGAGCCGACGATGCGAACGAGGTCCCAGTCCTTGATGTCGGTCGTCTTCAGTTTGGTGCCGGTACTGTCGATCTTGACGGTCAGGTAGTCCCTGTCGCCCTGCATGGCGATCTTCTTGTTCAAGGTGAGCGTGCCAGCCGACGGCGTCTTCGTCATGTCGATCACCTCGACACTGTCAAGCCGCCCCAGCAGGCGCAGGTCGATGCCACTGCCCTTGATCACCTGGAGCGCATCGGTCCCGGCACCGCCGACGATGTGAAGCTTGTCGTCAGCGAGAGAGCCGGGCCCGACCTTGATGACGTCGTTTCTGTTCGTTCCGGTGGCACCGCGCTCCTGGCCGGTCATCGTAATGGTGACACCTTTGCTCAGTGCCTTGCTGAAGGTGAACTGGCTGCTGCCCAGACTGCCGACTTTGACGCCCTTCAGCACGAGTTCGTCGCCGCCACCGAGCGCGATCACCGTATCCGAGCCGACCTGGCGCCGCGCCAGGTCAGACAGGTTCGTGATGCCGGTGCCGGAAAGGTCGATCGTGTCTTTTTCGGACTTCGCGAAGTCCCGGATCGTGTCCGTGTCGAACGAACGGGCGAAGACGAACGTATCGGCGCCGGCATTGCCCCGGAGCGTATCTCGGTCGGCACCACCGGACAGGCGGTCGTTGCCCTTGCCACCGGTTAGCTCATCCCTGCCGGCATAGCCGGCGAGATCGCTCCCGTCATCGGCACCGCGAATGTTGTCCTGGGCCGAACTCCCCCTGAAGTAAATGAACTTCACGTCATTGGCGTCGATCGTCGGATTGGGATGGATCTTCCGGTTTCCGGGCGCAACACCGCCATGGGCATACTGGCTGCTGTAGCTCAAGACGGAGCGATCAACATAAACCGTATTGCCGTCATCGGGGCTGCCGTGGAAGTTGATATCGCGATTGGTGTAGGCAACGCCGATCCAGTTGTAATGTTCGGCGCTGAACGAACCGAACAGCACCGAATGGCGCATATCCGTGTCGGTCAGGTTGGTAAACTTGTTGTTGAAGGCATGCTTGAAAAAGAATGCGTAGCCGTTGCCTTCACCCCCCTTGTTGTGGGCGCCGGCAGTCGTGAGCTTGTCGCCGGTGATGTCGTAGACCGAACTGAAGGAAAAGCCGTGCGAGGCGTTATCCTTCACATCTATGTCGTGCAACTCGACGTCCGTGGCACGTGTGACCTCGACCGTCGAGACATTGTTGTACTTGGTGTACTTGTTGGTGAAGTCGAAACTGCCGGCATCCCCCAGGTTGGTCTTGATCGAGAACCCGCCGAGCTCAATGTTCTTGACGACGTTCACGGTGCTGACAGTCGTCTTTCCGGCCTCGAAGTTATAAGGCGTCTTGCTGGCCAGGGTCACCGTACCCTTCGCGGTATCGACGTCGATCACTTCCGCCAGCATCTCGCGCAGCGGATCCATGTCCTTGTTCAGAAGATGGGTGTTGCCCGTGGCTTTAAGCCAGTCCCGATCGTTTTCCTGCTGCAGCTGGAGAATGGTTCCCTTGGTGATACCCGCCACGCTCGACAGCTTGAGCTCCGTCGTGGCGCCCTTGACCGTCGTCGCCATCAGCTTGGCATTGAGCTCGACGACCTTGCCGCCCTGTATGTCGAAGGCCGTCGCATTGCTTGCGCCTTTCGCATCGACGGTTATGTTGGTCTTGCCGACACCGGCGCCAAGGATGGTGATGTCGCTTCGGGCGATCTGCACCTTGCTGTCGAAGGTGTAGTTCCCCGCTGCCAGATGGATTTCCGAACCGGCGGGAGCACTCTTGATCGCCGCTGCGATTTCGGCGGCCGAAGCTTTGTCAGTGAATGTTTTATAGATAGCCAACTTCGTTACCACCTTCTGTAAGTTCGGTTCAGGCATACTGCCCGGGGAAAATTAGAAAAAGTACACGTCAGTTGTTTGAAGCAGAAGAACGCGGCAGGCAATCGCGAAGGATCGCCATATTTTTGCCGCTTGCCCCTCCGAGTGAGACATGCACGAACGAGCCCAGCATCGAGCGCCCGGGTCACAGCGCGGCACAAGTCGCCTTCAAGGCCAAATCCATCGCCGAAATTCGTTAAAAAATGGCACAAGGCGACCCCGTGGATTTTGACTTAGACCAGGGCCTCCACTATGCATGTGGCGCTATTCGGCGAGGCACCACAACTTTTGGGCGATCATGCCGTCCCGATTGTTGCAACGAGTCTTCGCCAAACACAAGAGGCATGCATGACAGGCAAGCAGCAGATGCAGTACGATGATCGTGTGCCTGACGTTCCGAAAGCCCCGCTGCCGACCAGGGAGGCTGTCGCCGACACCTCGGCCCTAGAAGAACAGGTACGATCGCTGCTGGCGCTGAACGTCTCCCTTCGCCAGCGCGTGGAGGCTTCCGAACGCGCCATGCGCAGCGCGGCTGCCGCCATCGATCGCCAGCGGGAGCAGCTCGCCTATCGGCTCGGGACCGAAGTCATTGCAGCCACGCGCTCGGTCTCCCGCCTTGTCGGCCTGCCCATCTCGCTGCGTCGCGCCTACAGGGAATACAGGACCGACCTGACCAGGAGACAGCGGAATCCGGACAGCGATACGACGTCCAGCCCTGCCGGCGTGGATAGTGCACAGATCCTGTGCGACACCGTCGAGGGCCTGGAGCAGCAGATCGCGACGCTGCAGAGGGACAACGGTCTGCTGCTGGAGCGCGCCGACCAGGCAGATCGCGCCAAGAATCTCTCCAACGATGCCATCCGGCAGATCCAGCGGCAGCTGGCCTACCGTATCGGGGCGGACATCGTCGCCGCCCGCTCGCTGCCGGCCATGCTCAAGCTGCCGCTGACCCTGCAGCGCACCTATGCCGACTTCAAGGCGGGCGGCACCAAACACAAGCGCTCCGACGAACTCCATCGCGACATCGGCGACCTCGACGCCAAGATGTGGGGCGGATTTGCGAAATATGCCCGTGCCGAACTCTTGCAGTGCATGGAGGACAACAGGCTCGCCGCGAAGGACCGGTCGGCCGCAGCGCATGCGCTGGCGCGCTGGGCCTTCGTCGACGGGGATTTCGGCAATGCGGCGGACCTGATGGAGCGCAGCATCAAGCTGCATCGCGACAACATTCGCGAAAAGCGTCTCTGCCAGCTGATGTGCCTGGCGCAGGCCGGCCGCGTGGCCGAGGCGGAAGCCGTGCTTGGCCACATCCAATCAAAAGTCAACGAGTTCATCGACTATTCGGTGATGCGGGCCGACATCGCCCGCCGCAGGGCGCGCCTGGACGGCCGCCCTGTCCCGGACAGCGACCGAATCTATCTGGATGGGCTGAACCGCGCCATGGCGCCATCCGGCATGTCGCCCATCGAACTCGCCGATCCCGCCAGGCCGCTCAGCATCTGGAACATCGTCTCCCATGCGCCTGCGAGCATGGCCGCCCAGACATCGAAGGTTTCCGTCATCGTCCCCGCCTTCAATGCGGAGAAGACGTTGACGATGGTTCTGGAAAGCCTCGCGGCCCAGACGTGGCGGAATATCGAGATCATCGTGGTCGACGACTGCAGCACGGACGGCACCTGCGCGCTGGTGGAGAATTTTGCTGCCGCCGATCCGCGCGTCCGGCTGGTGCGGCGTACCGTCAACGGCGGCGCCTATCCGGCACGAAACGACGGGGTGGAGGTTGCCTCCGGCGATTTCATCACGGTGTGCGACAGTGACGACTGGTCACATCCGGAGAAGATCGAGCGGCAGGTCAACGAACTTGCGGCAAGTCCGCAATGCGTGGCCGTCCTGTCCCATTGGCTGCGGGTCGACGACGACCTCGGCGTGGTCGGCTCCTGGATTCCGAAGAAGAGCCTGCTGGACATGAATTTCTCGTCGCTGATGATGCGCCGCGACGTCTTCGACCGCCTTCGCGGCTGGGACGAGGTGAAGGTTACCGGCGATGCCGAGTTCAGGGCGCGTATCCTGGCCGTCTATGGCGAAGACTCGATCTGCAAGGTGAAGCACAACAACATCCTGTCCTTCTCGCTGGCCCGCGAGGATTCCCTGACCCGTTCCAAGGCGACCCATATGCGGTCGCTCTATCACGGCGTTCGTGGCCAGTATCGGGACTCCTACCGGAACTGGCACCTGAGCCTGCAGCAGGGCGGCGATCCGCACCTCCCCCGCACCAATGGACGCTTCCCGGTCCCGCTCGGCAACCGACGCGCCGTGGACGGTGACCGGACGTTCGATCTCGTCGTCATCTGCGACTTCGTGTTGAAGGGCGGCGCCTTCGTCTCGACGATGAACTACATTGCCGCGGCCGCCCGGGCGGGGCTGAAGATCGCGGCGGTTCACTGGCGCAAGTATGAACTCAATGTGGAGTCTCCGCTCAACCCCGTGTTCTACGACGCCTGCCTGAAATACGGCATCTCGATCCTGACACCCGGGGACGAAGTCAGGACCAAGAGCGTGCTCGTCGGCTATCCTGCCGTCCTGCAGAACATGCCCGACCGGTTCCCGAAGATCGAGACCGACAATGTGATCGTCCTGATCAACCAGTTCGCGACGCGGCTGGTGGACGGCTCGGACCGCCAGTACGAACCGGAAGTCATCCGGCAGCACCTGGTCGAACTGTTTGGAACGTCGGGTACCTGGATACCGATATCCCACTGGGTGAAACGGCTGATGCAGGAAGACCCGAGCTACCCGGAACCCTATGGCGACCCGTGGCACCCGATGGTCGACACGAGCGTCTGGTGCTCGACCCCGATCGCGTGGCGCGGCGGCGGAGATCGCCGCCCGGTCCTCGGTCGGCACGGCAGGGATGCCTATACGAAATGGCCCAGCACGGTCGAGGCGCTGAAGGCTGCCTACTGCGTCGACATGGATGTCGATCTGAAATTCCAGGGCGGGGCGAAGCATGCCAGGGGCATGCTCGGCTTTTCGCCACAGAACTGGGAGGTCATGCACTTCGATGCGATCCCGGTAAGAGCTTTCCTGGAGAGCCTCGACTTCTTCATCCATTTTCCGCATGAACTCTATATCGAGGAGTTCGGGCGTGCGCCCATGGAGGGAATGGCCGCCGGAAAGGTGACGATCCTGCCGCCGCAGTTCCGTGAGACGTTCGCAGACGCGGCCGTATACTGCGAACCGCACCAGGTGCGGGAGACCGTCCAACGCTTCTGGAACGATGAGGCCGCCTACCGGGCCCAGGCCCAAAAGGGGCGCGAATTCGTGTTGCGGCACTGCGACCAGATGGGTTTCATCGACCGGCTGAACGCACTGACATCCACCAACCAACGCGAGCACTCTATCGGCGCAGAGGTCCGGGCTGGAAGCTGATCGCCGGCTGCGGTCCGTCGAAATCGCGGGCCGCATGATGCGGCCTTCGCCATATCCAGAGGAAATCGTCGTGCGTCCCGGTCCGATTCGAATCGGACGGGGCCACGTCAGGAAAACGTCCTCAGCCAGGGGACACGGGGAGACATGGAATGAGCTATGCGGATGGCAAGTACTGGGCGGGACGCAGCGACCTGTTGTACTACCAGTACTTCAGGATGATCATTCGCTGCGTGGGCAAGGATGCCGGGAGCATGATCGATATCGGGTCGGGAAACGCCCCCTATCTCGAATGGTTCGACTGGATCGGAAAGCGGGTATCGGTCGACATTCGCACACCTTACCGGTCCGCCACCGTCGAAGGCATCAAGGGCGATATCCACAAACTGACGTTCCCCGAGAAATTCGATATCTGCACCTGTATGCAGGTCATGGAGCATGTGCCTGCAGCCGGGCCGTTCGCACAGCGCCTGCTCGAACTCGGCAAGCTGTTGGTCGTGTCGGTGCCATACAAGTGGCCCAAGGGGAAGACGAACGGCCATGTCCACGACCCCGTCGACCTCGAGAAGCTGACCGCATGGTTCGGCCGCAAGCCGAACTACAGCCAGATCGTCAAGGAGCCCTTCTCCGCTTCGAAGGGCCGCAGGCTGTTCGCCATATACGATCCGGCCGATCCCGAGATGCAGTTCGGCCCGTCCTACTTCTCGCAGCGGCGCCCGCTCGCAGACGCTTGAGTTTCAGCAAAGCTGGCGTCTCCGGGCTACGGCGCCCGGCGACGCCGGTATGCGTCACGGCCAACGGTAATGATATACCGTGGCTACATTTCTTGCCTGATCATGAGGAAATTTTGGTGGAGCTAAGCGGGATCGAACCGCTGACCTCTTGCATGCCATGCAAGCGCTCTCCCAGCTGAGCTATAGCCCCATCAAGGGTCCGGCGTGGCCGGTTCCGGGATACCGAACCGGGGTTTCCCCGGGCGGTGCGGCTTCATACTTCCGGTTTCGGGAGATGGCAAGCCGAAAAATCCGTTCCGGCCGAACTTTTTGAATTCGGCCGGAAAATCATCAGTTTAGACTTCCTCGTCGTCGCCGGTGACGCCGATGATGCCGGTCATGTCGTCGTTGTCGTCGTCCTCGTCCTGTTCGAGGAAGGTGTCGTCGTCGTCATCGCCGATCTCGACGTCGTCGTCGCCCAGATCCGGCAGGTCGTCGCCGCCCGATGCTTCGTCGTCGGCATCCTCCAGCGAAACCAGCTCGACTTCCGTGTTCTCGGTATCGACCTCGTTGACCTCTTCGTCCTCGTCCTTTTCCATGACGGCCGCAGCCGAGGTTTCCTCGAAGAAGGAGAGCGGATAGGACTTGCCCGTATAGGGCGATACGATCGGGTCGCGGTTCAGGTCGTAGAACTTACGACCCGTCTCCGGGTCGATGCGCTTGGTTCCAAGTTCCGGTTTTGCCACAGTCAAAGCCTCTTGAATGGCCGAATTTTTCCGGCGAAGCCGGATAACCGGCGGATGGTCGGGAATAAGAATTAGCCGGTCCCCTTAATCATCTTGCCCGCCGCTGTCAAAGCCTAACTTTGCAGCGTTTTGCGTCCGTTGCGGCCGCAGCGCCGGACGAGGGGATTTTCGCCGGCGGGTGGATGACGCTCGGGATGCTTTGTGATAGCACCCCGCAGAACTTCCGGCGAAAGGACGGCGCCCAGGACGCAAACGCTTGCGGGCTGGCCGGCGGCCGGCCGCCAAGACACGCTCTCTATGAAGGAACCCGCTCCATGTCGCATGGCGCCCAGGCAAAGCCCGCAACCGCACGCAAGTCGCAAGGCCTCTCCGGTACCGTGCGCATCCCCGGCGACAAGTCCATTTCCCACCGTTCCTTCATGTTCGGCGGCCTTGCCAGCGGCGAGACGCGGATCACGGGCCTGCTCGAAGGCGAGGACGTGATCAACACCGGCAAGGCCATGCAGGCCATGGGCGCGAAGATCCGCAAGGATGGCGACACCTGGATCATCGACGGCGTCGGCAACGGCGCATTGCTGGCGCCGCAGGCGCCGCTGGACTTCGGCAATGCCGGCACCGGCTGCCGGCTGACGATGGGCCTCGTGGGCGTCTACGATTTCGACAGCACCTTCATCGGCGACGCCTCGCTGACCAAGCGGCCGATGGGCCGCGTGCTCAATCCGCTGCGCGAGATGGGCGTGCAGGTGAAGGCCGAAGAAGGCGACCGGCTGCCGGTGACGCTGCGCGGGCCGACGACGCCCACGCCGATCACCTACCGCGTGCCGATGGCGTCCGCCCAGGTCAAGTCGGCCGTGCTGCTCGCCGGGTTGAATACGCCCGGCATCACCACCGTGATCGAACCGATCATGACGCGCGACCATACGGAAAAGATGCTGCAGGGCTTCGGGGCGAACCTCACGGTCGAGACCGATGCCGACGGGGTCCGCACGATCCGGCTCGAAGGCCAGGGCAAGCTGACCGGCCAGGTGATCGACGTTCCGGGCGACCCCTCCTCCACCGCCTTCCCGCTGGTCGCCGCGCTGCTGGTGCCAGGCTCCGACGTTACCATCCTGAACGTGCTGATGAACCCGACGCGCACGGGCCTGATCCTGACGCTGCAGGAGATGGGCGCCAATATCGAGGTCCTCAACGCGCGGCTCGCCGGCGGCGAGGACGTGGCCGACCTGCGCGTGCGCCATTCGGAGCTGAAGGGCGTCACCGTGCCGGAAGAGCGTGCGCCGTCGATGATCGACGAATATCCGGTCCTGGCCGTCGCAGCTTCCTTTGCCGAGGGCGCGACCGTCATGAACGGGCTGGAGGAACTGCGGGTGAAGGAGAGCGACCGGCTCTCGGCCGTCGCCGATGGGCTGAAACTGAACGGGGTCGACTGCGACGAGGGCGAGACCTCGCTCGTCGTCCGCGGCCGCCCGGACGGCAAGGGGCTCGGCAATGCCGCAGGCGCCGCCGTCGCCACCCATCTCGACCATCGCATCGCCATGAGCTTCCTCGTCATGGGGCTCGTCGCCGAGCACCCGGTCACGGTCGACGACGCGACGATGATCGCGACCAGCTTCCCCGAATTCATGGGACTGATGACGGGGCTCGGGGCGAAGATCGAAAGCGACGAGACGTAAGGAGCGAGCGAACGCCAGGCGCCGTGTATCTCCGGAACGCCTGACCTTGACGCCGAACCAGGTCGCCTCACGGAAAGTTAGGGGCATCTGCGGCAATCAAAGGCCAACCGCCCCTTGGCATCACGTACTGTTTTCCGCTAACACGCTTCGTGACGCGGATATGACGCAAGGATGCGAAATGACGACCATTGCCATCGACGGTCCAGCGGCTGCCGGCAAGGGCACGTTGTCGCGCCAGATTGCCGAGGCGTACGGGTACCATCATCTCGACACCGGCCTGACCTATCGCGCAACCGCCAAGGCGCTTCTGGATCGCGGACTGCCGCTCGACGACGAGGCGGTCGCCGCCGACGTCGCACGGAACCTGGACCTTTCCGGGCTCGACCGCGCGGTCCTGTCGGCGCACGGGATCGGCGAGGCCGCCTCGAAGATCGCCGTCATGCCAGCGGTCCGGCGTGCGCTGGTCGAAGCGCAACGGGAATTCGCCGCGCGCGAGCCGGGAACAGTCCTCGACGGCCGCGATATCGGCACCGTCGTCTGCCCGGATGCGACCGTGAAGCTCTACGTGACGGCGTCGGCGGACATCCGCGCCAGACGCCGCTATGACGAGATCATCGCCAGAGGCGGGGCCGTGGAGTACGACGCGGTCTTCGAGGACGTGCGCCGCCGCGACGAGCGCGACATGGGCAGGATGGACAGTCCCCTACGACCGGCGGAAAACGCGCACTTGCTTGATACGTCCGAAATGAGTATAGAAGCCGCGTTTTCGGCGGCGAAATCCATCATCGACGCTGCCCTGAAGCACTAGAGCGACAGCCGTCCCCGCGCCGGTTTTGCTTCCGATCATGGAAGCGGACGTGCCTCGCTCATTGTCAACGCTAACCCCCGGCGCCCGTGCCTTTTCCGGCACACCAGGAGTTTCCATGTCCCAAGCTAATCCCACGCGCGACGATTTCGCAGCCCTGCTGCAGGAATCCTTCGCCACCAACGACCTGGCCGAAGGCTATGTCGCCAAGGGCATCATCACCGCCATCGAGAAGGACGTCGCCATCGTCGACGTCGGTCTCAAGGTCGAAGGGCGCATCGCGCTCAAGGAATTCGGCGCCAAGTCCAAGGACGGCACGCTGAAGGTCGGCGACGAAGTCGAAGTCTATGTCGAGCGCATCGAAAACGCTCTCGGCGAAGCCGTCCTGTCGCGCGAGAAGGCTCGCCGCGAAGAGAGCTGGGCCAAGCTCGAAGTCAAGTTCGAAGCCGGCGAGCGCGTCGAAGGCGTCATCTTCAACCAGGTCAAGGGTGGCTTCACCGTCGATCTCGACGGCGCCGTCGCCTTCCTGCCGCGTTCGCAGGTCGACATCCGTCCGATCCGCGACGTCACGCCGCTCATGCACAACCCGCAGCCCTTCGAAATCCTCAAGATGGACAAGCGTCGCGGCAACATCGTCGTTTCGCGCCGTACGGTTCTTGAAGAATCGCGCGCCGAGCAGCGTTCTGAAATCGTTCAGAACCTCGAAGAAGGCCAGGTTGTCGACGGCGTCGTCAAGAACATCACCGATTACGGTGCGTTCGTCGACCTCGGCGGCATCGACGGCCTGCTGCACGTCACCGACATGGCCTGGCGCCGCGTCAACCATCCGTCGGAGATCCTGTCCATCGGCCAGCAGGTCAAGGTTCAGATCATCCGCATCAACCAGGAAACCCACCGCATCTCGCTCGGCATGAAGCAGCTCGAGAGCGATCCGTGGGATGGCATCGGCACGAAGTACCCGGTCGGCAAGAAGATCTCCGGTACCGTCACGAACATCACCGACTACGGTGCGTTCGTCGAGCTGGAGCCGGGCATCGAAGGCCTGATCCACATCTCCGAGATGTCCTGGACCAAGAAGAACGTACACCCCGGCAAGATCCTGTCCACGAGCCAGGAAGTCGACGTCGTCGTTCTCGAAGTCGACCCGACCAAGCGCCGCATCTCGCTCGGCCTCAAGCAGACGCTCGAGAACCCGTGGGAAGCCTTCGCGCACAGCCATCCGGCTGGCACCGAGGTTGAAGGCGAAGTCAAGAACAAGACCGAATTCGGCCTGTTCATCGGCCTCGAAGGCGACGTGGACGGCATGGTCCACCTCTCCGACCTCGACTGGAACCGTCCGGGCGAGCAGGTCATCGAGGAGTTCAACAAGGGCGACGTCGTCAAGGCTGTCGTTCTCGATGTGGACGTCGACAAGGAGCGCATCTCGCTCGGCATCAAGCAGCTCGGCCGTGATGCGGTCGGCGAAGCTGCCGCTTCCGGCGACCTGCGCAAGAATGCAGTCGTTTCGTGCGAAGTCACCGCGATCAACGACGGCGGCATCGAAGTCCGTCTCGTCAACCACGAGGACATCTCTTCGTTCATCCGCCGCGCCGACCTGTCGCGCGACCGTGACGAGCAGCGTCCGGAGCGTTTCTCGGTCGGCCAGACCGTCGACGCCCGCGTGCTGAACTTCTCCAAGAAGGATCGCAAGATCCAGCTTTCGATCAAGGCGCTGGAAATCGCCGAAGAGAAGGAAGCCGTCGCACAGTTCGGTTCGTCCGACTCGGGCGCTTCGCTCGGCGACATCCTGGGTGCAGCCCTGAAGAACCGCCAGAACAACGAGTAATCGTTCGTCTGCGACGCAAGTGACGAAGCCCGCGGGGAGCGATCCCCGCGGGCTTTTTTTCATGCAAGATTTGTGGAACGACGGCGCGGGCAGCCGCCCGATCGGTCAGGTCCAGTATTCGCCGAGCTTCTGGTAGAAGGCGAAGCCGGGATCGGGCGGACCGACGAGATCCTCGATCTTGCGCCGCCGCTTTGCCATTTCGGGCGTATCGGTCTCTTCCGGGGGCTCTCCCTCGACTTGCCCGTCCGCATTGCCACCGTCGCGCTCGTCGCCTGTCCCGTTCTCCCCGGCCGTGTCCGTCGTCTCTTCCTCGTCTTCGGGCGGTTCGCGGCGGGCCGGATCCCTCGGGTCCAGCTCGTCCTGCGCGGGCAGGTAGGGCACGATGGGGACGGCAATACCGTCGCGGAACAGCGGCAGCGCGGCGCGCTCGGGCAACGGGAGCGGCAGGGGCAGCGCGGTCGGGCGCGCCGGCGCATCGGCATCCTCAGCGGCAGCCGCTGGCCGGCCGGCCAGCGCCTCGTCCTCGGCGATGTCCTGGGGCTGGGCAATAGCAGGTCGGGCCGCATTCGCAGTCTCGGTCGTCGTGGGGCCTGGCACGGTGCCGCCAATCGTGACGGCGGAACGTTCCGGCATGGCATTTGCGGCCCGCAGCCTGCCAGCCGGATCGTCGGCGTCCCCGGCCACGTCCGGCATGGACGCCGCCGGCGAGGTGCGTTCGGGAAGATTAGGGAGGGGCGCCTGCAGCAGGAGGCGCAGCACCAGCGCCTCGTCGGCGGTCAGATCGGCGACGATACCGGCGATCATCCGCAACACGCCCTCGTACTCACGACCGGCAGCAACGACCGGCACGGCTGCCGGGATTGCCGAGGCACGTCCGGCCTCCGGAGCCGCCGTGCTCCTGTCGGCGACCGGCGACAGACCCCGGTCCGGGGGCGCGGGGCGGGCGGCGGGCTCTTGTGTACCCGCCGGCAGGCGACCTGCCTCGATGTTCGCGGGCATGGCGGGGGCACGCGCCAACAAGGGCGCCTCGTTCGTGCGTTGGGGCAGCGATACAGAACCGACACCGGCTTCCACCCCCTTTCCGGCAGAAGCTGCAACGGGCTGCTGTGTCTGCGGGGGCGTCGGGACGGGCGCGGATCGTGGGCTGGTGCGGGCCGAACGGTCAGGCTCCGCACCGCCCTCGAAGAGCCGGAGCAAGGCCGCCTGCAGCACGCGGCTGTCGATGCCCGCGTCCCGCTGCCGCTGGCGGTCGTTGCCTGCGGCGGCGGCAAGCTGGGCCTCGCCGGGGATGAACCGCGGCTGCGACGCCGCCGGGCGGTCCGGCTTGCCGCCCGGCATATCGGCGGCGGCAAGCAGGGCCTGCGCCAGGCGCTGGGCATCCGGCCCGGCGGGATTGCGGATGATCTCCATCAGGATCCGGGTCGGCGCGGTGGCAAGCACGGTGGCCAGCAGCCGCTCGGCCGCGGGCCGCATCTCGGCGGGCAGCCGCGCGATGAGAAGCGCCAGGCGCCGGGTCGCATCGCCATCGCCGCCCTCGCGGGGCGGCAGCGCCTTCATCGCCTCCAGGAGGATCTCGAGCAACTGGCGCGCCGCATTGCCCTTGTCTCCACCCTGCTCGATCTGGCGCATCATCGCCTCCAGCAGGCGCAGGAGGACGGCGGCGCGCAGGTTGGACAGCGCTTCCGGGGACAGTTGCTGGCGGGCGGCGACGGGCGTGGCCCCGGTTGCCGGTTCCTGCGGCGAAGGGATCGGGACTGTGACAGGCGTCGCAAGGCGCGGCAGCATCACCATCTCCATGAGGCATCTTCGCAGTGCCGCCGTCCGGCCGGCACGATGCCGCTCTCCAACGATCCATGTTCAGGCTGGCAAGGCATCATGCGCGCCAAAGAGATTGACTGACCACTGGCATTCCGCGCGGAGGGAGGCTTCGCCCCGGATCCTGGCTCGCTGGCCGACACGTCCGCCGGAACGAGATCCGGTCCTTCGCTGACGGCCAGAATGCCATGCACGCGCGTCGGGATACGCATCAATGAACAAGAAATGACAGAACATGGTTAACGATCCGTTAGCGATGCTGCACTGCAGGGGACTTGCAGGCCGTCGGGCGATCGCCGATGATTGCGGAACCCGCGATCGGAAGGTTGATGGATCATGTCCGTACGTCCGCCCCGATTCTTCGACCCGCAGCACGCCACCGGCTTCAACGTCCTCGAATACGAGCTGCTCTCGGAACGCGCCGATGCGCTCGGCCGTCACGGATTGAAGGTGGAGAAGGCGCTGGAGCAGCTTCGGGCGAAGACGGCCGCGGGATGCGGCGGGGACCAGCGCGAGGCTCTTCTGGATGCGGCCGCGGACGCGGTCTGGGCCTTCTTCATCCAGCGCGAAATCTGCGGCTTGCGCGACCAGCGCGACTTCATCCGCCGCTACGACATCCCCAGGGAGGTGCTGGCGCGGGTCGGGATCGTTCGGAAACCTGAAAGCTGACAGCCGCGGACGACGCTCAGGCAGCCTCGCGCCGCAGCAATTCGTAGATGCCGATCTCGTCGATCGGAAGGACGAGGATCGGGTCGAGCGCACCTGTGCGCTCCTGGCGTTCGAAGTCTTCCAGTTGCGCCGCCATCTCTTCGCGGTTCGCTTCGGGCAGGGCCTCGGACAGGGCTTCGGCCGTCTGGCCCGCTGCGTCCGGTTCGACACCGGCGTTGTCTTCGCCCGACGACGGCTCGGTCGTCACCCCGTCGCTTCCCGACGGAACGGCGGCGAGGATCTGGATCAGTTCGAGGCTGCCCTCGGCCGCTGTCGTTGCCTCTTCGCCCGGAGCCGCCTCATCGGTCTCGTCGAGATGCTCCTTCACCGCATCCTGCAGGTCCTGCACGTCCTCGAGCTTCTCCGAGGCCTTCAGGTCCTGGATCTTCTGCTCGCGCTCCGCCTTCGTTTCCTCGTCCTCGATCCGGCCCGGCTCCGACTTCGTCCGCTCCTCCTGGAGCTCTTCGAGGGTCTTCGGGTCGGCAACGTCCTCCAGCCGCTGGATGACCTTGCGCATCTCGCGCGTCATCGACCGCTCGCCCTCGGCCCTTTCGGCAAGCGCGTCCTTCACCTTCAGTCCGGCGTCGCTCCAGGGGTTGGCGATCGCGGCGATCATGTCCTGTGCGCTCAGGCCAAGTTCCGTCAGGCCGGTGGCCTTTTCCAGTGCGGCGACGCTCTTCGGCAGGGCCGCGCGCGTCTCCATCAGTGCTGCGGACAGCCGCGCCTCGAAATCCTCCTCCTCGCCCGTCAGCCCGGCGCCTCCGGCCACGCGCGCGGCAAGGGCGGCCATCGCGTCGGTCGAACCGTTGACGCCGTCGCGCAGGACGGCAATGACGTCGTTCGCCGCGACGCCGAGCGTCTCGAGGCTGATCTTCACCGGCTGGCCGCGCGAATCGGCCTTGGCGAAGCCGAGCATGGTCACGGCGTCGCTCAGCCTGCGGGCGAAGTTGCGGCTCGATTCGTCGGCGTGCTGGGCGAGGCCCAGCGCATCGGAGAAGCGGGCGACGAGGGTGGCAAACGGATCGGGATCGATCTTCAGGGCGCCGAAGAAATAGGCGTTGATCTTCTCGTTGGCAGCGGCCGTCGACGCATCCTGGGTGGTTCCGACGACCTTGTCTTCCCGCTCGCGGCCCTTCGCCTTGTCGTCGTCTTCCCGGCGACGCGTCTCGATGTCGTCGAGCATCGAGCGCAGTTGCGTCGTTGCGAACTGGCCGGCCGATTGCTGGAGGGACGGGAGCATGACGCTATCCTGGCTGCAAGATCGAAAATTACAGCCGAGGATAGAGAGACAGGGTTAAGCGGAGGTAACCATCCGCCTGTTGCTTCTCGGGGCGCGCGTGCACGGGGCCGCCGATCAGCTATGGGCGAAGATGTCCGTCTCCTCCCAGCCGAGCAGGTCGAGCTTGGCGCGGGTCGGCAGGAAGGCGAAGCAGGCCTCGGCATGCTGCAGGCGGCCGTCACGGACGAGGCGCGCCATCAGCTTGTCGCGCAGCGCATGCAGGTGCAGCACGTCGGACGCCGCATATTCGAGCTGCGCCGGCGACAGCGTCTCGGCCGCCCAGTCGGAGGACTGCTGCTGCTTGGAGATATCGACTTCCAGGAGTTCCTTCAGATTGTCCTTCAGGCCGTGGCGATCGGTGTAGGTCCGCGTCAGCCGCGAGGCGATCTTGGTGCAGAAGACGGGCGAGCAGGTGACGCCGAAGGTGTGGAACAGGACGGCGATGTCGAACCGGCCGTAGTGGAAGATCTTCTGGCGCGAAGGATCACCCAGCATGGCGACGAGATTGGGCGCGCGCGTCTGCCCGGCGGCGATCTTGATGACGTCGGCGGTGCCGTCGCCCGGCGAGAGCTGGACGACGCACAGGCGGTCGCGGCGCGGGATCAGCCCCAGCGTCTCGGTGTCGATCGCGATCGCGCCGTCGTAGCGCGCAGCATCCGCGGCGGAAATGTCGCCCTCGTGATATCGTATTGCATTGGCCATAGGGCACCCCACATGAATGTGCATCGAACGTGAACGCGCTATATCGCATGTTTGCGTGGCGGGGTACTGCGGAATGACGCTTAATGCGGCTCAATCGAACGGAATGACATGACGATCCGGCGGACATCCGGCGTGACGGGACTGATTCTGGGCCTGATTCTGGCGCTGCTCCTTGCGGTGCAGCCGTCGCTTGCCGCTGCCCAGCAGGCAGGCCTTTTCAGCGACCGCCGCTATCCGTTCACCGACCTGCCCGGCGTGACGACGCAGAAGGAGGCCGAAGCGGCCGACGAGGTGGTGTGCACGCAGACCTTCGACAGCAACAGGAACCGGTCCCGCCGCTTCGGTGAGCCCAGCCGCCCGGTCTACACCTGCACGCAGAACGGCAGGACCTTTTCCAGCGAGCGGCCACCGCTGTCGCGCGAACGCGACCTGCGCGGCCTCGGCTGGTAGTACCGGTGCAGGCTGGTAAGGCTTCAAATTCATGGTATCAATCCCGCCCAAGCCGACCCGTCGTGCGGGAACGGGCGGCCGGGAGGAGACCATGACCGATACGAGACCCATTGCCATCAGCGCGCCCGAGCCGCGCACGCTCGAGCTGATCTTCACGCCCGAGGCGCTGAAGCGCCTGAAGGAGACCTACCGCATCGTCGAGGCGGACCCCGAAGACATCGCCGGTCTCGGCGACGACGTTCTCTCGCAGGCGCGCTACATCATCGGCCAGCCGCCGCTTTCGGCCGGGACGCTGGACCGGATGGCGAACCTGCGCTGCATCCTCAACGTCGAGAGCAACCTGATCAACAACATGCCCTACGACGTCCTGTTTGCCCGCGGCATCCATGTGGTGACCACCGGACAGGTCTTCGCCGAGCCCGTGGCGGAGCTCGGGCTGGCCATGGCGCTGAACCTCGCGCGCGGCATCATCGATGCCGACGTCGATTTTCGCGAGGGGCGCGAGCGCTGGGGCGGCGACGGCAATGCCGGCGCCCGGCTGCTCTCCGGCTCCGATATCGGCATCGTCGGCTTCGGCGACCTCGGCAAGGCGCTCGCCCGGGTTCTGTCGGGCTTCCGCGCCCGCATCCGCGTGTTCGATCCCTGGCTGCCGCCGTCGATGCTGAAGGAGGCCGGTGTCGAACCCGCCTCGCTCGATAGCGTGCTCGGCGAAAGCGACTTCATCTTCGTGGTGGCCGCCGTCACCAGCGAGAATAGGGGTTTCCTCGGCAGCGACGCCTTCGGGCGGATGCGCAAGGGGGCCGCCTTCATCCTGCTCAGCCGCGCCGACGTCGTCGATTTCGACGCGCTGATGGCGGCGGTCGAGCGGGGCCACATCGTGGCGGCAAGCGACGTCTTTCCCGAGGAACCGCTCGCCGTGGAGCATCCGGTCCGCCACCTGAAAGGCTTCGTCCGCTCGGCACACCGCGCCGGGGCGCTGGACAGCGCCTTCAAGAAGATGGGCGACATGGTGCTGGAGGACATGGCCCTGATGGACCGCGGGCTGCCGCCGATGCGCTGCAAGCGGGCCGAACGGGAAACCGTGTCGCGCATGCGCTCGAAGCCGGTCAGCGTCAACTGACGCGGTGCGGCTCCTGTCCGGCGACGGCAGAGACACACGCCGGCGGGTAGCGCTCAGGCTGCGTCGCTGACGCCTTTCCTCCTGCCGGCAACGGAACCCGCCGCGATCGTCGCCACCCAGGCGCGGGCGATCGCGAGGCCTGCCGTATCGGCAGCCGGTCCGTGCGCGCCTGCGATCTCGTCGAACCGGCCGATCCAGCCGGGGGCCATGCGTTCGATCTGCTCGGGAAAGGTATCGCGCCACCAGGCTGCGACCGTCCGGTCCACCTCGAAATGGAACTGCGTGCCATAGGCCGCGCGGCCGACCCGGAAGGCCTGGTTCCGGGCAGCGGCGTTGCCCGCCAGGTGCACGGCGCCCTCGGGCAGGGTGAAGGTATCGCTGTGCCACTGGAAGATCGGAAAGATGCCGCCGGCCGCCGCCAGCAGCGGGTCCGCCAGCCCCTGTTCCGTCGGATGGATATCCTGCCAGCCGAATTCCGGCGTCGCCCCGATTAGGTTGTCCGCGCCATAGCCGCGCGCCAGCAACTGGCTGCCGAGGCAGACGCCGAGGACCGACTTTCCGGCATCGCCAAACCGGCGCATGAGGCGACAAAGGCGCGGCAGGTAGGGATGCCTGTCGTCGTCCACGGCCGATTGCGGCCCGCCCATGACGACAAGGGCGTCGTGGGCGTTCTCATCCTCGGGCAGCGGCTCGCCGGCATGCGGCCGACAGAAGAGGATCTCCGCGCCCGCTTCGAGAAGGGCCGCCTCGATCTGTCCGAGGGCGGTATGCCTGTCGTTTTCGACCACCAGTACGCGCATGGGGCTGCCTCCCGAATCTCAGGCGCCAGACAAGCATGCCGCCGCGCGGCGTTCAAGCAGGCCTCGCATCGCTTGGTTCAGGCGGGCCCCTTGAACAGTACGTTCTGGTCGAGCAGGTAGCGGGCGAACAGGGGCAGGCTGGCGGCGCCGATGGTGCGCGCCTGGCTTCCCGCCTCCCCTTCCAGGATCTCGGGCATGATCACGCCCTGCAGGTCGTGCTCCCCGAGGGCTGCACGGGTCGCCATGACGATGCGCTCGCGCACCCAGGCGGGGAAGCCGCCGTCGATGACGGCTGCGGAGAAGTCGATCACCGAAGCGGCCGCGATCAGCGCCTGGGCAAGGGCTGCGGCTGTATCCTGGATCCAGCTCTCGAGCGGCGCGCCGAAATCGATCCATTCGTCCGGCGAATACCAGAGCGGCCGGGGATCGATGCCGCCCGCGCGCAAGCGGTTCTCCAGAACGAAGATCGAGGCGATCTTCAGAAGCTGCACCGTCCTGCCGTCACGACCCTGGACCGGCAGCGGGCCGATCGCGCCGGCCGTGCCGGTGCGGCCGGAAAAGAGTGCGGAATTGAGCACGACGCCGCCGCCGATGAAGGAGCCGATGAAGAAATAGATGAAGTCCGGATAGCGCTGGCCGAGGCCGAACACGAGTTCGGCGGCGCAGGCGCTGGTCGCGTCGTTATGCAGGAACACGGGGTGCGACACCCTCGCCTGGATCTCCCGCTGCAGGTCGATGCCGCGCCAGGTATCCATGTCCCGCTGCGGCGCGCCGACCTCCTCGGCCCAGTTCCACAATTCGAATGGCGCGGCGATGCCGATGCCGGCCACGCGGGCACGTTGCCCGGGATCCAGTCCCGCCTCCATCTCGGCGATGCCGTCCGTGATGAAGGCAAGCACCTCGTCCGGCATGGGATAGGCATAGGTGCGACGGACCTGCAGCCGCACCCGGCCGACGAAGTCCATGACCGCGAGTTCGGCGCTGCGGCGGCCGATCTTGACGCCGAAGGAATAGACCGCATCGGGATTGAGCCGCATCGGCGTCGAGGGCTGGCCCACCCTGCCGCGGGTCGGTTCGCCGCGCATCAGCAGGCCATCGGCCTCGAGCGCGCGCATGATGACGGTGACGGTCTGGGCGGAAAGGCCGCTGCGCCGGGCGATCTCCGCCTTCGAAAGCTCGCCGTGGCGGCGCACGAGCGACATGACGAGCCGCTCGTTATAGGCCCGCACGCGCACCTGGTTCGACCCGCCGGACGGATCGAGGATCGTCGCCGGCGATGCTGCCGGCACGCTTTCCTCAGGCATGCCATTTCCTCCCGAACCGGGCATTTCATTCTTTCCGGCCGATGCTTCGCGCCGCCTTGGCGGGCGGATTTCACGCGCAGCGGCCTATGCCCTGGTTCGTCGCAGCATGCCACATCGAATTAATAATTCAATTCGATTTATTTATTGACAGAGCCCATCTTCAATGGTTCCCTGACGGTGGAAGCGCGATCGACGGCCGCAGAGGAGCGGCACGGATCGGCATCCGGATGGCGTCGCGCCGTCCTGTTTTGTCCTTGGGAGGATTACATGAAGACCACGATTGTGAGCGCCGCTCTCGGCGCACTTGCGCTTGGCGTCGCCTTTTCCACGCCTGCCGCGGCGGCGGACGTCACCGCCTGCCTGATCACCAAGACCGATACCAACCCCTTCTTCGTCAAGATGAAGGAAGGCGCCACGGCCAAGGCCCAGGAACTGGGCGTGACGCTGAAGGCCTATGCCGGCAAGATCGACGGTGACCATGACAGCCAGGTGGCCGCGGTCGAATCCTGCATCGCCGACGGCGCGAAGGGCATCCTGATCGCCGCCTCCGATACGAAGGCGATCGTCGATCAGGTGAAGAAGGCGCAGGCTGCCGGCCTGCTGGTGATCGCGCTCGATACCCCGCTCGACCCGGCGACCGCCGCCGATGCCACCTTCGCCACCGACAACCTGCTCGCTGGCAAGCTGATCGGCCAGTGGGCGGCCGCGACGATGGGCGACAAGGCCAAGGACGCCAAGGTCGGCTTCCTCGATCTCACCCCGTCCCAGCCCACCGTCGACGTCCTGCGTGACCAGGGCTTCATGATCGGCTTCGGCATCGACCCGAAGGATCCGAACAAGATCGGCGACGAGGACGACCCGCGCATCGTCGGCCATGACGTGACCAACGGCAACGAGGAGGGCGGTCGTACCGCCATGGAAAACCTCCTGCAGAAGGATCCGGACATCAACGTGATCCACACCATCAACGAGCCGGCCGCCGTCGGCGCCTATCAGGCGCTCAAGGCCGTCGGCAAGGAGAACGACGTGCTGATCGTCTCGGTCGACGGCGGTTGCCCGGGCGTCAAGTCGGTCGCCGAAGGCGTGATCGGCGCGACCTCGCAGCAGTATCCGCTGATGATGGCCGCACTCGGCGTCGAGGCGATCAAGAAGTTTGCCGACACCGGCGAGAAGCCGAAGCCGACGGAAGGCAAGGACTTCTTCGATACCGGCGTGGCGCTCGTCACCGACAAACCGGCCGCAGGCGTCGAATCGATCGACACCAAGGTCGGCACGGAGAAGTGCTGGGGCTGAGCGGCCCTCGCTTGCACGATCACGTGAAGGGCGGCCGGGGCCGCCCTTCCCATCAAGCTGAGCGCGCGTCTTTGACAAGACGACGAAAACCGCGCAGCCTTCCCTCCGGCACCGGGCTTCGCCTGGCCTATGGTGATGCGCGCGGCACAGATCACGACCCCTCGGGAGCGGGGGTTTTCGGGAGGAATGTTCATGGGCGAGCCCACAGCCGCACATTCGGCGCAGGAATTCGAGAAGGTCCTGGCCCAGAGCTCGACGCAGGTCGCGTCGTTCGATACCCACGACAAGACGGCGGTGCAGAAGATCCAGCAGTTCCTGCACTCGACGCCGGCAGCGATCCCCTTCATCGTGCTGGTCGCCGCCACCCTCATCTTCGGGCTTGCAATCGGCAGCCGCTTCTTCTCGTCCTATACGCTGACCCTGATCCTGCAGCAGATCGCCATCGTCGGCATCCTCGGCGCGGCGCAGACGCTGGTCATCCTGACCGCCGGCATCGACCTTTCGATCGGCGTCATCATGGTGTTCTCGGCGGTGGTGATGGGCAATTTCGCCGTCAGCTACGGCCTGCCCGCGCCGCTCGCCATCCTCGCCGGCTTCGGCGTCGGCGGCGCCTGCGGCTTCGTCAACGGCTTCCTCGTCGCGCGCCTCAAGCTGCCGCCCTTCATCGTCACGCTTGGGACATGGTACGTGATCATGTCGACGAACTTCATCTATTCGGCGAATGCGACGATCCGCGAGGCGGACGTGACCGCGGTGACGCCGATGCTGCATGTGTTCGGCATCAGCTTCAAGGTCGGCTCGGCCGTTTTCACGCTCGGCGTCGTCATGATGGTGCTGCTCGTCCTCGGGCTCTGGTATGCGCTGAACCATACGGCCTGGGGCCGACATCTCTACGCCGTCGGCGACGATCCGGAAGCCGCCAAGCTGTCGGGCATCCGTGTCGACCGGGTGCTGCTCGGCGCCTATACGCTCGCCGGCATGATCGCCTCGCTCGCGGCCTGGGTCTCGATCGGCCGCAACGGCTCGATCTCCCCGTCCGCCGCCGTCACCGACTACAATCTGCAGGCCATCACCGCAGCCGTCATCGGCGGCATCTCGCTCTTCGGCGGCCGCGGCTCGATCCTCGGCACGCTGATCGGCGCCATGATCGTCGGCGTCGTCTCCATGGGGCTGAACATGCTCGGCGCCGACCCGCAGTGGAAGGTCTTCCTCACCGGCGTCCTCATCATCACGGCGGTCGCCGTCGACCAGTGGATCAGAAAGGTAGCAGGCTGATGGCTGCAGAACCCATCCTCACCGCCCGCGGTCTCGTCAAGCGCTACGGCCGCGTGACCGCGCTCGACAATGCCGACTTCGACCTCTACCCCGGCGAGATCCTCGCCGTGATCGGCGACAACGGTGCCGGCAAGTCGACGCTGATCAAGGCGATCTCCGGCGCCGTCACGCCGGACGAGGGCGAGATCCGGCTCGAGGGCGAGGCCGTGCATTTCCGCTCGCCGATCGAGGCCCGCCGCGCCGGCATCGAGACGGTCTACCAGAACCTCGCGCTGTCGCCGGCGCTGTCGATCGCCGACAACATGTTCCTCGGCCGCGAGATCCGCAAACCCGGCATGCTGGGCAGCGTTTTCCGCAAGCTCGACCGCTCGGCGATGGAGAAGTTCGCGCGCAACAAGCTTTCCGAACTCGGCCTGATGACCATCCAGAACATCAACCAGGCGGTCGAAACGCTCTCCGGCGGCCAGCGCCAGGGCGTGGCGGTGGCGCGGGCGGCCGCCTTCGGCTCCAAGGTGATCATCCTCGACGAGCCGACCGCGGCGCTTGGGGTCAAGGAAAGCCGCAAGGTGCTGGAACTGATCCTCGACGTGCGCTCGCGCGGCCTGCCGATCGTTCTGATCTCGCACAACATGCCGCACGTCTTCGAAGTGTCGGACCGCATCCACGTCCACCGCCTCGGACGCCGCCTGTGCGTGGTCGATCCGAAGGAGCACACCATGTCCGATGCCGTCGCCTTCATGACCGGCGCCAAGGAACCGCCCCGGGACGCGCTGGCGGCATGAGCGAGACAATCCCGGAGATCGCCGGCGAGATCGTCCGCCGGGCGGGCAATGCCAGGCGATTCCTCGTCGCCATCGCCGGCCCGCCGGGTGCCGGCAAGTCGACCATGGCCGACCATCTGGTGGCCGCGCTGAAGGCGCGGGGCGAGAGTGCGGAAGTGCTGCCCATGGACGGCTTCCACATGGACAACGCCATCCTGATCGAACGCGGGCTGCTCGCCCGCAAGGGCATCCCCGAGACCTTCGACGCGCGCGGCTTCATCGACATCGTCCGCGCCGTCCGCCCCGCCGACCAGGAGGTGCTGGTGCCGGTCTTCGACCGCTCGCGGGAGATCGCCATCGCCTCGGCGCGGGTGGTCTCGCCGGAGCACCGCTTCATCGTCGTGGAGGGCAACTACCTGCTGTTCAGCCAGGGAAAATGGGCGGAACTGGAGGGCATGTTCGACTATTCGATCATGCTCGCGCCGCCGATCGAGGTGCTGGAGGCGCGGCTCTGGGAGCGCTGGCGCGGCTATCGGCTGAGCGAGGAGGCCGCCCATGCCAAGGTCTACGAGAACGACCTGCCGAACGGGCGGCTGATCCTGGAGAACCGGCGCCCCGCCGACATCACGCTTGCAATCTCCTGATCCCTCACTGCATTCCCGGTCAAGCCAGCGCAGGCACGCCGGGCCCGAGCCGGTTCGGGCCGCCGGCCCCGCCTCTGGCGGCAAAGCGTTTGCCACGAACGGCGCAAGGGTATAATTCCCGCGGCACAGATGTCCCCGATCCGCGGAGTTCCCAGGCATGCAAACGATCACCCTTCGCCGTCCCGACGACTGGCACCTGCACCTGCGCGACGGCGCGATGCTCGAGGGCGTGATCGGCGATACGAGCCGGCACTTCGCCCGCGCCATCATCATGCCCAACCTGGTGCCGCCGGTGGTGACGACCGCGGATGCGCGCGCCTATCGCGAACGGATCATGGCGGCGCTACCGGCCGGCGACCGCTTCCAGCCGCTAATGACGCTGTATCTGACCGAACAGACGAGCCCCGACGACGTCGAGGCCGGCAAGGAAAGCGGGCTCATCACCGCGGTGAAGCTCTACCCTGCCGGGGCGACCACCAATTCGCACGGCGGCGTGCGCGACATCGAGAAAGCGATGCCGGTGCTGGAGCGCATGGCCAGGATCGGCCTGCCGCTCTGCGTCCACGGCGAGGTGACGACTCCGGACGTCGACATCTTCGACCGCGAGGCCGTCTTCATCGAGACGGTGCTCGATCCCTTGCGCAAGCGCCTGCCGGAACTGAAGGTGACGATGGAGCACGTCACGACCAAGGACGGGATCGACTATATCAAAGCGTCGAAGGCCAACCTTGCCGGTTCGATCACCACCCACCACCTGATCATCAACCGCAACGCCATCCTGGTCGGCGGCATCCGCCCGCACTACTACTGCCTGCCGGTCGCCAAGCGCGAGCATCACCGGCTGGCGCTCCGCGCCGCCGCCGTCTCCGGCGATCCCCGCTTCTTCCTCGGCACCGATTCCGCCCCGCATGTGGACCCGTTGAAGGAATGCGCCTGCGGCTGTGCCGGGGTCTACACCTCGATCAACACCATGAGCTGCCTTGCCCACGTCTTCGAGGACGAGGACGCACTGGACAAGCTCGAGGCCTTCGCCTCGCTGAACGGCCCGGCCTGGTACGGCCTTCCCGTCAACGCGGAGACGATCACGCTGGTGCGCCGCGAGGAAGAGGTGCGCTTTCCGGCGAAGATCGAGACGGGGGCGGGCCCCGTCACGGTGTTCGACCCGATGTTCGCCCTGCACTGGGACGTGGCCTGAGCTGGCCACAGCGCCCTGCCCCCGCTCGTGAGGCGGACGCCGGAGACGTCAGAACTGGCGGCCGATGCGGGCGTCGACGGACTGGCTGTTGGAGCCGCGAACCGCGAAATAGAGCATGATGGCCGTCCACAGGATGGACTTCTCGGCGCCGCCGAGGCCCTCCATCTTGACGATGCCGTGGAAATAGATCGTCACCGCCAGCACGATCGCCGAGGCGAACGCGGCAGGCCGCGTGAAGAGGCCGATCGCAACCAGGATGCCGCCGAAGAATTCCGTCGCGGCCAGGAGCGGCGACCAGAAGACGCCGGGGTAGAAGCCGAGTCCCTCGACCATTCCGACGGCGCCGAAGGGGTTCATGATCTTGCCGTAGCCGTGGGTGACGAGAAGCCCGCCCGCGACAACGCGCAGCAGGGTCTCGGCACTTTCGTTCAGCGTGGTATACAGCGGCCGCAGGAACGGCAGGATGAGGCCGGGGCGATGCGTGGTGGTGTCGGACATGCGGTTGGCTCCAAGGATGTTGCAGTGCATCCATGTCTCGGCCATCCTGACCTGCGCAAGCGGACACGACGCAAAAACACGATAAATTCGACTGACATTTCCGTGAACGGACAGACGTCGCCCACGCAAAGGTCAATCGTCGGCCCGAAAACCCCATCGGCAGGAAGGAAAAGGCAGGAATGAGCGAGAAGCCCCGGATCACGATACTCTACTGCACCCAGTGCAACTGGCTCTTGCGCTCGGGCTGGATGGCGCAGGAACTTCTGCAGACCTTCGGCGACACGCTCGGCGAGGTGGCGCTCATCCCCGGCACGGGCGGCAACTTCGAGATCCGCGTGGACGGCGAACTCATCTGGGAGCGCAAGCGCGACGGCGGCTTTCCGGGGCCGAAGGAGTTGAAGCAGCGGGTGCGCGACATCGTCGAGCCCGAGCGCGATCTCGGGCACGTCGACAGGCCCTGACACAGCCGGCGTGCAGCCCGCTCAGCGATACGGCGAAACGCAGACCCGATAGACGCCGCCGCCGGCATGGTAGCGGTCCGTCGCCGGATTGTAGGTGCGATAGCGGTTCGTGCACCAGCCGACATGGCTGCCATAGCCGCTGCGAACGGCCGGAGCGTAATACGGCCCGTCATAGGGTCGATAGATGGTCACGCTGCGGGAATAGGGCTGATAGCTCGGCCTGTAGGACGGCGGCATATAGGGGCGGTAGGGTCGATAGATCGGCCACGAATAGGCGCGGTAGTACGGCCGGTTCAGGGGATTGTAGAGCGGCCCGGTGTTCCAGCAACTGTAGCCGTTGCACACGAAGGCGACCGGAACGACAGCGCTCCCGTCCCCATGGCTTACGGCGAAGCCACGGTCCGGAATCAGCGGACCGGCTGCGGCTGCGGAGGTCAGGCCGGGCGAAACGGCCAGCCCGGCAGCGACGGTCAGTAGGAGGTTACGCAAGCTGAACATTTCGATCCCCTATGCGTTCTGGAGTGTATGTCTGCGAAACGTGGCTGCCGCCGGGTCAGCGTCCTGCCGTCCGGCCGGAACGCCCGGAGCGGGCGATTGCACGGACCGACAGGAAGAGGTCGGGCGGGACAAGCCGGCAAAAATCGGGCATGACATGGTCGGCACACGGACGAGCGTCAGCATACTATAATTTGGAGCATGAGATGAGTCTGAAATTCGGCACCAGCGGACTGCGCGGCCTTTCCACCGACCTGGAGGGGCCGCCTGCGGCTCTCTATGCGACGGCCTTCGCGCGATACCTGCTCGAAAGCGGCCTGGCGCGCACGGGCGACACGGTGCTGATCGGACGCGACTTCCGGCCCTCGAGCCCGGCGATCGCCGCGATCGCCGCCGGCGCGTTGCGCCGCGCCGGGCTTTCGCCGCTCGACTGCGGCACGATCCCGACGCCGGCGCTGGCGCTTTTTGGCCTCAGCAAGGCTGCCGCCAGCCTGATGGTGACCGGCTCGCACATCCCGGCCGACCGCAACGGCATCAAGTTCTACCGGCCGGACGGCGAGATCGGCAAGGCCGACGAGGCGGCGATCACGACGATCGCCGATGCGATCTCCGCAAGCGGCGAGGCGATCGGCGCTGCACCGGCCGCGGCGCCCGAAGCCTCCGCGCAGGCGGAAACGCTGTTCCTGCAGCGGTATGACGGGCTGCTTGCGCCGGACGCGCTGAAAGGCAAGCGGATCGGCGTCTATCAGCACAGCACGGTCGCGCGCGACCTGTTCGTCACCGTGCTCGCCGCTTTCGGCGCCGACTGCGTGCCGCTCGGCCGCTCGCAGACCTTCATCCCGGTCGATACCGAGGCCGTCCCGGCCGAGACCGTCGAGATGCTGCAGCGCTGGGCCGGGGAACACGGCCTCGACGCGATCGTCTCGGCGGATGGCGATGGAGACAGGCCACTCGTTGCCGACGAGACCGGCACGCCGCTGCGCGGCGACCTGCTCGGCCTGATCACCGCCAACTTCCTGAACGCGGACGTGGTGGCAACGCCGGTGACGTCCAATTCCGGCATCGAGGCGGCCGGCCGCTTCGAGGTCAGGCGCACCCGCGTCGGATCTCCCTTCGTGATCGCAGCGATGGAGGAGGCCGTGGCCGGCGGCGCCAGGGCCGTCGTCGGCTTCGAAGCGAACGGCGGCACGCTGACGGGTACGGACTGCGCCGCCAACGGGGCGACGCTTGCAGCCCTTCCGACCCGCGACAGCTTCCTTCCCGCGCTTGCCACCCTCTCGCTCTCCGTCGAGCGCAGACAACCGCTGTCCGTCGTTGCCGAGAGCTTCAACCTGCCGGCCGCCGCGGCCGACAGGCTCGAGAATTTCCCGGTCGAGACGAGCGCTGCGCTCATGGCCGAACTGCGCTCCGGCCCGCAGGCACTCGCGGCCTTCCTCGCACCGATCGGTGCGCCGGCAAAAACCAGCGACATCGACGGGCTGCGGGTGACGCTGGAGGACGGCCGCATCGTCCACTTCCGCCCCTCCGGAAATGCGCCGGAGATGCGCTGCTATGTCGAGGCAGCCGACGAGACGGCCGCAGAGGGCCTTCTCGCCGAGGGCCTCGCCCTGATCCGCGGCTGGGCGGAACGGCGCCAGGCATGACGCCGGCGACGTAGAGCAATTCCAGCAAAAGTGGGAACCGGTTTTGCGTCCGGAAATGCGTAAAACTATGAAGATAGAGCATTGCCGACGATTCAATAATCGCCGGCAATGCTCTAGAAACGAGGGAAAAGCGCATGCCGTTGCAAAAACTTCAAAAACCCAGTTGACACCAACGGCAGCGCCCCGTACATCCGCGTCCGTCGCCCAGATGGCGGAATTGGTAGACGCGCCAGCTTCAGGTGCTGGTACTCGAAAGGGTGTGGAGGTTCGAGTCCTCTTCTGGGCACCATTCCTTCTCCGAAGACGTTTTGAGACGTCGCAATCGGATTGAAAAACCCCGGCCTTCCGGGGTTTTTTCGTTTCCGGACTGTGCCTGTTCCCTGCCCTGAAGGACGGTGTCCGGCGGGACCCGCTATCGATGCCGCATTTCCTTGCCGGGCGGGTCTTCGATCCCGGTGGCAAGGTCGCCGCGATCGCGGACGAACGGCAGGCCGATATGCTCGGAGAGGTCCGGTTCGGTCGTGAAGATATTTCCCCGATCTCTCAAGCGCGTCAGGACGAAGGTGTCTTCGGCGATCTGTCGGCGCGTTTTCCCCTTGTCGTCGTAGGAATGGCCCATCTTCGTGAGCGAGAAGCCTGCGAGGGTGACGGACGGAACGCCCGTGAAAAGTGCATAGCAGAGCGTGGCAACACCGTTCGTCACCTTGCCGACATCGCCGATGTCGGCGGGCAGCCCGCCGCTCACGGCATTGACGATCGCCTCGCGCTCGCGCCTGGTGGCGCGCATCAGGCTGCTGTAGCGCACATGCGGCATCGTCAGAAGCTTCAGGTGCATCATCCAGAGAGGCTTCGTATGGAGCCAGAGGAGGCCTCTGGTCCTGACGTAGGGATGTTCCTCCCACGATTTCTTGCGCTTGCGGAACGTCAGGTCGGCGGGCGGGAGACCCAAGGCATTCGCCGTTTTGCCGGAATTGTTGACGTCGACGCGTGCGCAATGTTCGAGCAGGTCGGCCGGAAGGGTGGGAGACGGCGCGGAACCGAGAATCAGCCAGGGCTTGTGCAGAATGCCAAGCTTGGCGAGCCAGCGACGGTGGTTACCTCGCAATACTTCAAGCGCATCAGGTTCAATCGCCACACGAGCTCCTCAGACCGAGTAGAAAGACCGAAGGTTACCTAAAGGTCGACGTCGTATGTCTTGCACAAGCCTGCCTCGGTGTCCATTGCCCGCCGGCTCATGGTCTTTTGGCGCGGATGACCTTCAAGGTCGCAATCACCCGCGGCCGAGAGCTTCGCTTCCCCCTCGTTCCGTAGGCCGCGCCCGCGTCCTCAACTCTCCAGTTCGTAGGGCACGATCCGGCGCACGTGATGGTCGACGTGCAGGCGACGCTTGAAGGGGGGCACGGCGCGGCTGGCGCAGTTGGCACGCTCGCAGATGCGGCAGGAGATGCCGATCGGTGCGAAGGCGCCGGCGTTTTCCAGGTCGAGATCGTCGGCATAGACGAAGGCGCGGGCGTAGGAGATCTCGCAGCCGAGCGCCAGCGCATATTCCGGCCGGGCGGCCCGGAAGCCGCCGCTGCCCTTGGAAGCGTGGGTGGCCAGACAGAGATAGCGCACGCCGTCCGGCGTCTCGGCGAGCTGGCGCAGGATGCGGCCGGGGCGCTCGAACGCCTCGTGGGCGTTCCAGAGCGGACAGGCAGCGCCGAAGCGGGCGAACTGGAACTTCGCCGCACTGTGACGCTTGGTGATGTTGCCGGCGCGGTCGATGCGGGCAAAGAAGATCGGCACGCCCTTGAGGCCCGGCCGCTGCAGCGTGCTGAGGCGATGGCAGACCTGCTCGATCGAGGCGCCGAAGCGGGCGGCGAGCAGTTCCAGGTCGTGGCGCAGTTCCTGCGCCGCCTGGAGAAAGGCGCCATAGGGCAGGAGCAGCGCGCCGGCGACGTAGTTCTCCAGGCCCATGCGACAGATCTCCATCGCTTCCTCCGAGCGGAACCCGGCGCCCTGCACCACCGCATCGATCTCGCCGGGCATCTGCAATTGCGCGATCTGCAGCGCCAGCTGGAAGTCGCGCGTGGGGGCTGCGGCGTAGGGATTGACCGTCAACACGCGCGCCTGCGGATCGAAGCGGCGGATCGCGTCGTCGCCGGCAATCCCGCGTGCGATCCGGACACCGAAGGCCCTGTCCAGATGGTCCGCCAGCGCCGCATGGTTGTCGCCGCGGCCGATGCCGAGATCGCCCGCCAGCCGCTCGGCCGCAAGGTCGAGTTCGTGGATGTAGTTGTCGACGAAGTGGAAGAAGTCGCGCACTTCCTCATAGGGCGTCGTCTCCGCCGGGCCGCCGGCGCGGCCGAGCGTCGCGTCGAGGCTCGCGAGCCGCTCGCTGCTGCGGCGATAGGCCTGGTGGCAGGCGATCAGCGCGTGCGCCAGACCCGGCGCGTTCTGGGTGACGAGCTTCAGTTCCTGCAGGCTCGGCGTATAGGTCTCGAACAAGGGGTCCGTCAGCGCTTCGGACAGCGCCGACAGCAGCCGGTCGTTCTCGCCCACCGAAAGCTCGGCGATATCGAGGCGGAACTTGTCGGCGAGCGCGAGCAGGACCGCGGCGGAGACGGGACGCTGGTTGTTCTCGATCTGGTTCAGGTAGCTCGTGGAAATGCCGATGCGCTCGGCGAACTGGCTCTGCGTCGTGCCGCTCGCCAGCCTGAGATCGCGGACCTTGCGGCCGATGAAGAGTTTGCCGATCGCCATGCTTCACCGTGTTTGCAAATTCGCATTTTCAATTTTGCTTTTTTATATTGCCACATTTGCGCCTGTTCAACTGTTTTCAACCGGACAATATCGGCATAATGCGCGCTCACACGGCGGCAGGAACAGTGGCAGGGGAGTGAGGATGCGCCCGATACTCGAGCAGTTGCAGGCCCGGCGCGACGAGGCCTATCTCGGCGGCGGCGAGAAGCGGATCGACGCCCAGCACGGCAAGGGCAAGCTGACGGCGCGGGAGCGCCTGGAGGTGCTGCTCGATCCGGGCTCGTTCGAGGAATACGACATGTACGTGACCCACCGGGCGGTGGATTTCGGCATGGCGGGGCAGAAGATCGCCGGCGACGGCGTGGTGACCGGGTGGGGGACGATCAACGGCCGGCAGGTCTATGTCTTCTCCCAGGACTTCACCGTGCTCGGCGGCTCGCTGTCGGAGACGCACGCGCAGAAGATCTGCAAGATCATGGACATGGCGGTGCGCAACGGCGCGCCGGTGATCGGGCTGAACGATTCGGGCGGTGCGCGGATCCAGGAAGGCGTCGCCTCGCTTGCGGGCTATGCCGAGGTGTTCCGCCGCAATGCGGAGGCTTCGGGCGTGATCCCGCAGATCTCCGTCATCATGGGCCCCTGCGCGGGCGGCGCGGTCTATTCGCCGGCCATGACCGACTTCATCTTCATGGTGCGGGATTCGTCCTACATGTTCGTGACCGGCCCGGACGTGGTGAAGACGGTGACGAACGAGATCGTCTCGGCCGAAGAGCTCGGCGGCGCCGGCACGCATACGAAGAAGTCCTCGGTCGCCGACGGCGCCTACGAGAACGACATCGAGACGCTGGAGAACGTGCGGCTTTTGTTCGACTTCCTGCCGCTCAGCAACCGCGAAAAGCCGCCGGTGCGCCCGTTCCACGACGACCCGGCGCGGCTGGAGGCGCGGCTCGACACGCTGATCCCGGATAGCTCCAGCAAGCCCTACGACATGAAGGAACTGATCCTCGCCGTCGCCGACGAGGGCGACTTCTTCGAACTGCAGGAGAATTTCGCCAGGAACATCATCACTGGCTTCATCCGGTTGGAGGGCCAGACGGTCGGCGTCGTCGCCAACCAGCCGATGGTGCTGGCCGGCTGCCTCGACATCGACAGTTCGCGGAAAGCTGCGAAGTTCGTCCGCTTCTGCGACGCCTTCAACATTCCGCTGCTGACGCTGGTGGACGTGCCGGGCTTCCTGCCGGGCGTGGCCCAGGAATATGGCGGCGTCATCAAGCACGGCGCCAAGCTGCTCTTCGCCTACAGCCAGGCGACCGTGCCGATGGTGACGCTGATCACGCGGAAGGCCTATGGCGGCGCCTATGACGTGATGGCGTCGAAGCATATCGGCGCCGACGTCAACTACGCCTGGCCGACCGCCGAGATCGCCGTGATGGGCGCCAAGGGCGCGACCGAAATCCTCTACCGCTCGGAACTGGCGGACCGGGAAAAGATCGCCGCGCGCACCCAGGAATACGAGGAGCGCTTCGCCAACCCCTTCGTCGCCGCCGAGCGCGGCTTCATCGACGAGGTGATCATGCCGCATTCCTCGCGCAAGCGCATCGCACGGGCGTTTGCGAGCCTGCGCAACAAGCAGGTCGATACCCGCTGGCGCAAGCACGATACGATACCGCTGTAAGGGACGTTCAGGATCGATGGCCAATCTTCCCGACATGACAAAACATCGTGGCTTCCCGTCCGGCATGCCGGGCACGGGTGTCCAGTTCACCATCCGCCGCGCCAACCCGAAAGGGGTGACGCCGATCAAGGCGCTGCCCCGTCGCGCCCGACCGGGCTCCGCCGAGCACCGGATCGATGCGGCTTTCCTGCATGCGCTCTGGCACCATTTCGGACCGGACCCTTTCGAGCGCGGCAATCTCGATGCCGCCCGGCTCAACCTGCTGTTCGGACGCGAGGTGCTGGCGGCGGAGAAGGATTTCGACCCGGCCTCCTACGCGGCGTTGCTGGTCATCAACGAGAAGGAGGCTCGCGCTTCCTTCCCGGAATCGTTTGAAGACGTGATGGAGGTCTAGCCTTGGCGATCCAGAAAATCCTCATTGCCAACAGGGGCGAGATCGCCTGCCGGGTCATCAGGACCGCAAGGAAGATGGGCATCGCCACCGTCGCCGTCTACTCGGATGCCGATCGCGATGCGCTGCATGTGCAGATGGCCGACGAGGCGGTGCATATCGGGCCGGCGCCGTCCAGCCAGTCCTACATCGTCATCGAGAAGATCTTGGAGGCGATCCGGCAGACGGGTGCGGATGCGGTGCATCCCGGCTACGGCTTCCTGTCGGAGAACGCCGCCTTCGCCGAGGCGCTGGAGAAGGAGGGCGTGACCTTCATCGGCCCGCCGGTCGGCGCGATCCAGGCGATGGGCGACAAGATCACCTCGAAGAAGCTCGCCGCCGAAGCGGGCGTCTCCACCGTCCCCGGCCATATGGGCCTGATCGAGGACGCCGACGAGGCTGTGATGATCGCCTCGAAGATCGGCTATCCGGTGATGATCAAGGCGTCCGCCGGCGGCGGCGGCAAGGGCATGCGCATCGCCTGGAACGACCAGGAGGCGCGCGAGGGCTTCCAGTCGTCGAAGAACGAGGCGAAAAGCTCCTTCGGCGACGACCGCATCTTCATCGAGAAGTTCGTCACCCAGCCGCGCCATATCGAAATCCAGGTGCTCGGCGACAAGCATGGCAACACGCTCTATCTCGGCGAGCGCGAGTGCTCGATCCAGCGGCGGAACCAGAAGGTGATCGAGGAAGCGCCCTCACCTTTCCTCGACGACGCCACGCGCCGGGCCATGGGCGAGCAGGCGGTGGCGCTGGCAAAGGCCGTCGGCTACCATTCGGCCGGCACCGTCGAGTTCATCGTCGACGGCAACAGGAACTTCTACTTCCTCGAAATGAACACGCGGCTGCAGGTGGAACATCCGGTCACCGAGCTCATCACCGGCATCGACCTGGTCGAGCAGATGATCAGGGTCGCCTCCGGCGAGGCGCTGTCTTTCGGGCAAGAGGACGTGAAGCTGGAGGGCTGGGCGATCGAAAGCCGGCTCTATGCCGAGGACCCCTACCGCAACTTCCTGCCCTCGATCGGCCGGCTGACGCGCTACCGTCCGCCGGCGGAGGGGCGGCATGCCGACGGCACCGTCGTGCGCAACGATACCGGCGTCACCGAGGGCGGCGAGATCTCGATGTATTACGACCCGATGGTGGCCAAGCTCTGCACCTGGGGACCCGACCGGGCGGCGGCCGTGGACGCCATGGGCCGGGCGCTGGACGATTTCGAGGTGGAAGGCATCGGCCACAACCTTCCCTTCCTGTCATCGGTGATGCGGAACGACCGTTTTCGCGAGGGCCGACTGACCACGGCCTTCATCGCCGAGGAATTTCCGGACGGCTTCCACGGCGTGGCGCCGGACGCCGCATCATGCCGCAGGCTTGCCGCCGTCGCAGCCCTCGTCAACGACCGGCTGCAGCGCCGGGCGACGAAGATCTCCGGCACGATCGGCAACCATCGCCGCCGGGTCGGTGCGGACTGGGTGGTGGCGCTCGGCAGCGAGCCCGTCGCCGTCACCCTTTCGCAGGAAGGCGACGCCTCGCGCATCACCTTCGACGACGGTGCGACGGTGGCGATCCGCAGCGACTGGCTGCCGGGCCAGACGCATGCGACCTTCTTCGTCGACGAGGCGCCGATGGGCGTGAAGGTCAACAAGATCGGCTATGCGCTGCGGCTGCGCTGGGGCGGCATCGACGTGATCGCCCGGGTGCGCGAACCGCGGGTGGCGGAACTTGCGAAGCTGATGCCGGTGAAGCTTCCGCCGGATACCTCGCGGATGCTGCTCTGCCCGATGCCGGGGCTGGTCACGGCGATCGCCGTTGCCGAGGGCGACATGGTGGAGGCCGGCCAGGCGCTGGCGACGATCGAGGCGATGAAGATGGAGAACATCCTGCGCGCCGAGAAGAAGGCGGTGGTCAAGCGCGTGCCGGTCTCGGTCGGCGCCAGCCTCGCCGTCGACGAGATCATCATGGAGTTCGAGTGAGGGGACGATGCGGTTGGGGAATGGCGAAAGATTGTTTCGCAGCCTCGAGGGGCCGTCCGTCAATGAATGGCCCCTCACCCTAACCCTCTCCCCGCAGGCGGGGAGAGGGGACGCGGACCGGTCGGCCGGCGTCCGTGAACGCGAACAGGCATGCGGTACGTTTCCTTCTCCCCGCTTGCGGGGAGAAGGTCCCGGCAGGGGGATGAGGGGCCGACCGCCAGCATCCGAATCAAACGCTGCGAAAAATTTTCGCCCCGGTTCGTCCCCGTGCCCCCGCCCCGGGCCTATACTGATGCCGTTCCGTCGCGGATACACCGGCAGGCGTGCCGGCGAGGCGGAGCCGGCGCGCGCATCGGGGATAGGACGCAAAGCCCCCATGCTCGGGTCCGCGGAAGAAGGTTTCACTCCGACTGGGGGAGGGAGCGGGATGCTTGTCGGACCGACATCCTGCTTTCCATCCCGGAGGGTGCACCGCAACCGCCCGTCGCGATCTTCGGACGCGGCCGGCTCCGGTTCGGCGCACAGGATGCGGGGCCGCACCGTGCGCGTTCGAGGGGTCTTGAACCCGGACGCACGGCGCAGGTGGAAGACGAAGCCCAAAGGCAGTCATGGCCCGGGCATCGTAAGCCTGAGTGCGTGCATGACACCCTTTCTCGAGGGGCACGCAACCGTTCCCACAAACCCCGCCGATCACGGACGAAGCCGAGGCCGCGGATATAAACCGCCGAACGGGGCGCTGAGAGGTGTCACTTTTATACCCCTATACGAGGCAGCTTTCAGCGCCCCGTCCGCAGTCCATTTTGATCACCACGGCGCTTTCGGCGCGCGTGAACGCGATCGCGTATTCAGGAGGAAAACCCGTGTCAGACGAAAGCTCGAAGGCGCAAGGGCCAGGCAACGGAAGCGGCGAGACGCGCGGCCGTGAACACGCGCATGAACGCAGCCGTGAGCAATGGCAGGCGCTGGCCGAGCGCGAGCTGAAGGCTTCGCCCGAGACGATCACCTGGCAGACGCCGGAAGGCATCGCCGTCAAGCCGCTCTACACGGCCGACGACCTTGAGGGCATCGATCATCTCGACAGCCTGCCAGGCCTCGCGCCGTTCGTGCGTGGCCCGCGCGCCACCATGTATGCCGGCCGGCCCTGGACGATCCGGCAATATGCCGGCTTCTCGACGGCGGAGGAATCCAACGCCTTCTACCGCAAGAACCTTGCGGCGGGCCAGAAAGGCCTGTCCGTCGCCTTCGACCTTGCGACCCACCGCGGCTATGACAGCGACCATCCGCGCGTTCTCGGCGACGTCGGCAAGGCGGGTGTTGCGATCGATTCGGTCGAGGACATGAAGATCCTGTTCGACGGCATTCCGCTGGACGAGATGTCGGTGTCGATGACGATGAACGGTGCGGTGATCCCGATTCTCGCGAGCTTCATCGTCGCCGGCGAGGAACAGGGCGTGCCGCGCGCAGCGCTTTCCGGGACCATCCAGAACGACATTCTCAAGGAGTTCATGGTCCGCAACACCTATATCTACCCGCCGGAACCGTCGATGCGGATCGTCGCCGACATCATCGCCTACACGGCGAAGGAGATGCCGAAGTTCAACTCGATTTCCATTTCCGGCTACCACATGCAGGAGGCGGGGGCGACGCTGGTGCAGGAGCTGGCGTTCACGCTGGCCGACGGGCGCGAATACGTGCGGGCCGCCCTGGCCAAGGGGCTGAACGTCGACGATTTCGCCGGCCGCCTCTCCTTCTTCTTCGCCATTGGCATGAACTTCTTCATGGAGGCGGCGAAGCTGCGCGCGGCAAGGCTCTTGTGGACGCGCATCATGGAGGAGTTCGAGCCGAAGAAGGCCTCCTCTCTGATGCTGCGCACGCATTGCCAGACCTCCGGCGTCTCGCTGCAGGAGCAGGATCCCTACAACAACATCGTCCGCACCGCCTTCGAGGCGATGTCGGCAGCGCTCGGCGGCACCCAGTCCCTGCATACCAATTCCTTCGACGAGGCGATTGCGCTGCCGACGGAATTTTCCGCCCGCATTGCCCGCAACACCCAGCTGATCCTGCAGCACGAGACGGGCGTGACGAAGGTGGTCGATCCGCTGGCGGGCTCCTACTACGTGGAAAGCCTGACGAACGAGCTGGCCGAAAAGGCCTGGGCGCTGATCGAGGAGGTCGAGGCGCTCGGCGGCATGACGAAGGCGGTTGCCGAGGGCCTGCCGAAGCGGATGATCGAGGAAGCGGCGGCGCGGCGGCAGGCGGCGGTGGACAAGGGCGAAGAGGTGATCGTCGGTGTCAACCGGTACCGGCTGGAGAACGAAGAGCCGATCGACATCCTGCAGATCGACAACAGCGCGGTGCGGGCCGCCCAGATCCGGCGGATCGAGGAGACGAAGCGGCGGCGCGACGGCGAGCGGGTTCGCGCCGCGCTCGAAGCTCTGGCCGCAGTCGCCCGGACGGGCCAGGGGAACCTGCTGGCGGCAGCGGTCGAGGCCGCGCGCGAGCGCGCGACCGTCGGCGAGATCTCGGATGCGATGCGCCAGGCCTTCGGCGACCACGAGGCCACGCCCGAGGTCATCAGGGACGTCTATGGTGACGCCTATCGCGACGAACCGGAGCTCGCCGTCCTGAAGTCGCGTATGTCAGGCATTGCCGAAAGGCTCGGCCACCCGCCGAAGATCATGGTCGCCAAGCTCGGCCAGGACGGACACGACCGGGGCGCCAAGGTGATCGCGTCGGCCTTCGGCGACATCGGCTTCGACGTGCTCGCCGGGCCGCTGTTCCAGACGCCGGAGGAAGCCGCCGCGATGGCGCTGTCCGAGGCGGTCAACGTGATCGGCGTGTCATCGCTGGCCGCCGGCCACAAGACGCTGCTGCCGCAACTCGTCGAAGACCTGAAGAAGCGGGGCGGCGGCGAGGTGATCGTCGTCTGCGGCGGCGTCATTCCGCGGCAGGACTACCAGTTCCTGCAGGACCACGGCGTGGCGGCGGTCTTTGGCCCCGGAACCAACGTGATCGAGGCGGCGAATTCCGTGCTGGACCTTCTGGAAGGGCGGCGGCGGAACATCTGAGGCGTGGATGGGGCGGCGCCTTGTTACTTAGCCGACTTTGGAATATTCGATCCCGCGGGCCAGCCAGCAGCCGAGCGTGAGGCCGGCCACCGCTCCGTCGTCGTTCCGGCGGATGACGATGGTCCAGTCGCCGGGTGCGGGCGCATCCATCGAGCGCCGGCAGGAAAGCCGCCAGACGTCCTCGCCGACCGGATGGACCGGATGCATCGCGCCCTGGCCGAGAAAGCCCTCGAAGGCGCCGAACCAGGCGCCGCCGGCGGAGACGATCTCGAAGGCGGCATCCAGTTCCGCGGAGACGTAGCGGCCGGCGATGTCGCCGCGCAGGCCGGGCCGGATGCGGGTTGCGACCGTGGAAAGGTTTTCCCCGGGACGCTCCATGCGCACCGCGTCGCCCTCGCGCGTCATCGTCATCGTCGACGAGCGGGCGATGCCATCCGCGCCGAACGAAAGGGTTTCGGCCGAGGTCGCAAAGCGCGCCCTCAGCCCGTCATGCACGGTGGAGATGCGCAGCAGCAGGCCGGTCGACGGCTCGAGGTAGCTGCCAGCCCAGTCCGGCGCCGGCCTCGTCTTCTCTGACGGCGCTTCCGGGCGGCCGAGAGCGGCGCGCAGCACCACGTTTGCCGCGGCGAGCGCGTCGGCCTCATGGTTGAACATGACTACGACGGAGAGACGCTCGGCCGCGGCATGCAGACGCCTGGCGCGGAAGCCGCGCAGGGCGCCGCCGTGGCCGGTCAGCGCGATCCCGTCGACCGTCTCGCGGGCGAGGCCGAAGCCGTAGCGTGACGCTCTGCCATCGGAAAACGGCTGCGGCGCGGATATCCGGTTGTAGAGCCCGTCCGGGTCGTCGCGGCTGCGGTCGATAAAGGTCTCCCAGGCGAGCATATCGTCCAGCGAGGCGGCGATGCCGGCATCACCGGACCAGTGGATGCGGTTGACGGCGGGGAAATAGCCGAGGCTCTCATTGCCCTCGTGGCCGACCACGCCGTTCAGCGGCTTGGCCGTATCGGCGGCGAGGATCGCCGTCTCCATGCCGGCCGGGGCGAACAGGCGCTCGCGATAGACCTCCGCCAGGGGCTTGCCGGCCGCCTCTTCGACGAGATCGCCGAGGATGCGGAAATTGCCGTTGGAATAGGAGTAGCGGCTGCCGGGTTCGAAATGGATCTGGCGCATGCGCGAGAACAGCCCGGCCGCATCGCTCTTGGCGAAGACGCCGTCGGCGAGCGCACCGTGCAGCACCGTCAGCGCCCAGTAGTCGCGCAGGCCCGACTGGTTGGCGCAGAGCTCCGCCACCGTCGGCAGTCTGCCTTCGAGGTTCGGCAGGTGGCGGGCAAGGGCGTCGTCGAGCTTCGCCGGATCGCCAGCGACGTCGAGGAGGGCTGCGCAGGTGAACTGCTTGCTGATCGAGCAGATCGGCAACAGCGTCTCCGCCGTCATCGGCAGGCGTCGGTCGAGATCGGCAAAGCCCCAGGCATGGCGCACGATCACCTCGCCTTCGACAACGACACCGACGACACCGCCCGGCCCGGGAAAGCGGTCCGGCAGCGACTGGACGGCGGCCTTCAGGGCGGCGGCATCGATCTGGGGCATGGGAGATGGCTTCGCAGAAAGGGGAACGAAAGACATGCGCGGCCGCGTGCCGCGCCGGCGGACCGTATCGCGCCGGACTGGCGCAGGCAACAGGGACCGGCAGGCACCGGTGGCCGGCATGGGCGATGGGCGCCGGCGCTCGCTGGCGTCGTCACCGCGCAGGTTACTTTTCCTTGCGGGCCGCAGCCGCTAGGTTTAAGGGGCTCTTCCCGCCCGACCCTACTTCGAAAGGACCGCCCATGGATCGCGCCCATGACCCCAGCCAGCTCGAAATGGTGGTTCTGATGACGCCGGACATGGCGAATTTTTCCGGCAAGGTGCACGGCGGCGCGTTGCTGAACCTGCTCGACCGCGTCGCCTATTCCTGCGCCTCGCGCTTCTCCCAGCAATATGCGGTGACGCTCTCGGTCGACCAGGTGGTGTTCCGCCAGCCGATCCATGTCGGTGAGCTCGTCACCTTCCGCGCCTCGGTCAACTATGCCGGCCGCACCTCGATGGAGATCGGCATCCGGGTCGAGGCCGAGAACATCCGCACCGGCGAGCGCCGCCACACCAATTCCTGCTATTTCACCATGGTCGCCGTCGATGTCGACGGCAAGCCGACCATGGTGCCGCAACTCTCGCTCGACACGGAGACCAAAAAGCGCCGGGCAAAGGCCGCCGAGGGCCGCCGCGCGCTGCGCCAGGAATTCGAGACGCGGCATCGGGAGATGAAGGTGGGGGCGGAGTGATCCGGCATAGCCCGCAACGAACCACGGCAGTTCCGTAAGGTCGCTTATCGCCTCGCGTCGTTGGCAGAGATCAGGCCGCCTTTTTCAACGGGATCGGCCATCTCTGGCTGCGGCCACCGCCGTAGCGCTTCGTGACCGGCATCCGTCAAGCCGTAGACGCCTCTGTCGAGCCGCTCAAACCAACCATACACATTCGAAAGCAGGATCTTCCCTGCCTCTGGTATGCCTGTTCTCACATCGCGAACACGCGATGGTCCCGCAGCCAGAGCTGCCGCACATCCAAGCGCCTGCTGGCGATACGCCGTCATCACGGGTGCGCGCGTGCTGCCGCCAGGTGCGGGATCGCCGCGTCGATTCCGGTGTTCGCGCATGAGCTTCGAACGCCGCTTCGGATTGGTCCGCGGCATTGGTGATACGGAGCCGACGATGACGCTGACATCGCCGGCATCGGAAACGCCAAGCATGCCAATGCCGAGCCTGCGGCAGAGGTCGCGGTAGCGCTTGTCGGCCTCCCGCCCTCTGCCCTTGGCCGAGATCCTGGCGGCGATCCAAACCTCGTCTGAAATGGCAGCCCGGTCGACGGCCTGCAGGATGAGTTCCAGATTAAAGGTCAATTTCAGTTCGCAGATCACCACAACGGGGGGATCGTTATCGCTGAGGCCGACAAGATCGCAGCCGCCAACTTCGCCCTTGACGGCGTAACCTGCCTTTTCGAGGAAGCCTTTTACAGGCAGATAGAGTGAAGTTTCCATATTGCCGCACATCGAACTGGAGATCGGGCCGCAAGCCATATCGAGAGCCCGCACGGGTCACCTAGGACGCCACGCGGCCCGGATGTCGCCTCCAGCACATCGACTGAAGCTCTTCCCTGAGCTACGGCGCCCCCGCCGACAAGCGGGCCTGCGACCGGGGAAGGACCTTGCAGTCCCTTACTCGTCGCCCATCTTCAGCGCCGCGATGAAGGCTTCCTGCGGGATCTCGACCTTGCCGAACTGGCGCATGCGCTTCTTGCCTTCCTTCTGCTTTTCCAGAAGCTTGCGCTTGCGGGTGGCGTCGCCGCCGTAGCACTTGGCGGTCACGTCCTTGCGCAGCGCCCGGACCGTCTCGCGGGCGATGATGCGGCCGCCGATCGCGGCCTGGATCGGGATCTGGAACATGTGCTGCGGGATCAGGTCCTTCAGCTTTTCGCACATGACGCGGCCGCGCTTCTCGGCGGCGGAGCGGTGGACGAGCATGGAGAGCGCATCGACCGGTTCGGCATTGACGAGGATCGACATCTTGACGAGGTCGCTCTCGCGGTAGCCGAAGAGGTTGTAGTCGAAGGAGGCGTAGCCCTTGGAGATCGACTTCAGCCGGTCGTAGAAATCGAAGACCACCTCGTTGAGCGGCAGCTCATAGGTTAGCATCGCGCGGTTGCCGACATAGGTCAGCTCGGTCTGGATGCCGCGGCGGTCCTGGCAGAGCTTGAGGATGCCGCCGAGATACTCGTCGGGGGTGAGGATCGTCGCCTTGATCCAGGGTTCGCGGAACTCGGCGATCTTGACCACGTCGGGCATGTCGGCCGGGTTGTGCAGTTCCTTCTCGGTGCCATCCGTCATCGTCAGCTGGTAGACGACCGAGGGCGCCGTTGCGATCAGGTCGAGATCGAACTCGCGTGACAGACGCTCCTGGATGATCTCGAGGTGCAGGAGGCCGAGGAAGCCGCAGCGGAAGCCGAAGCCGAGAGCGGCCGAGCTTTCCATTTCGAAGGAGAACGAGGCGTCGTTCAGGCGCAGCTTGCCCATGGCCGAGCGCAGTTCCTCGAAATCGGCGGCATCGACCGGGAACAGGCCGCAGAAGACCACCGGCTGAGCCGGTTTGAAGCCCGGCAGGGCTTCGGCGGTCGGGCGCTTGTCTTCGGTGATGGTGTCGCCGACGCGGGTATCGGCCACTTCCTTGATCGAGGCGGTGATGAAGCCGATCTCGCCGGGGCCGAGTGAGTCCATCGCCACCATCTTCGGCGTCAGCACGCCGACGCGTTCGATCGAATACTTGGCGCCGGTTCCCATCATGCGGATGGTCTGGCCCTTGGTGAGCCGCCCGTCGATGATGCGCACCAGCACCATGACGCCGAGATAGGTGTCGTACCAGCTGTCGACCAGAAGCGCCTTCAGCGGGGCGCTCTCGCCGCCCGGGCTTTTCGGGGCCGGCAGCTTCTCGACGATCGCCTCGAGCACGTCGGGGATGCCCAAGCCGGTCTTGGCGGAGATCAGGACGGCGTCGGAGGCGTCGATGCCGATCACTTCCTCGATCTGGTCCTTGATGCGGTCGGGCTCGGCCGCCGGCAGGTCGATCTTGTTGAGGACGGTGACGAGCTCGTGGTTGTTGTCGATCGCCTGGTAGACGTTGGCGAGCGTCTGTGCTTCCACCCCCTGGCTGGCATCGACGACCAGCAGCGAGCCTTCGCAGGCGGACAGCGACCGCGAGACCTCGTAGGCGAAGTCGACGTGGCCGGGCGTGTCGATCAGGTTCAGCACGTAGGTTTCGCCGTCTTTCGCCTTGTAGTGCAGGCGGACGGTCTGGGCCTTGATGGTGATGCCGCGCTCGCGCTCGATCTCCATGTTGTCGAGCACCTGCTCGCTCATCTCGCGATCCGCGAGGCCACCGGTCGACTGGATCAGCCGGTCGGCCAGCGTCGACTTGCCGTGGTCGATATGGGCCACGATCGAGAAGTTGCGGATATGGTCAAGGGGCGTCGACGAATTGGTGCTCATGGGCGCCATATAGCAGCGCGCCTTGCGGCCGCAAAGCGGTAATTAACCGGCCGTTCTCCCTATTTTCAGGCCGTTGCGTTCCGGCGAAGGCGGGCCGCGATCAACCTGCCGCCGCAAGGTCGCGGATCCAGAAGGACAGCGGCTTTTCGCTTTCCTCCGTCTCGTCGAGATCGCGCCAGGTGAAGGTGGTGCGCAGTTCGGGATGATGGCGGTAGCCACGGTTTTGCCAGAAGCGGTCGAGCGGGGCGTATCCGGCCGGGCGGCGCGGATGGTCGGCGGGCCGCTCCACGGCGCAGAACGTGCAGAACGCCAGCCCAAGCCTGCGGGCCTGCGCCTCGCGCCCGTCGAAGAACTTCACGCCGATACCGCGGCCGCGATAGGCGGGAAGCAGCACGCTTTCGCCGAAATAGAAATAGTCGCCCGGATCGCGGCCGGCGGCGAGGAAGGGCGCCCTGACCTCGTCCGTCTCGGCCGCCATCGGCATGCCGGTCGCCGCCCCGACGACACGGCCGCCGTCGAGAGCCAGCACGAAGACCGAGCCTTCGGATCCTGCATAGGTGGCCAGGTATTTTCGCTCATAGGCAGGATCGCCGTCATAGAGATAGGGGAAATCCCGGAAGACGGTGATCCGCAGCCGGGCGAGGTCGTCGACATAGGGTGCGGCATCGGCGCCAGAAAACGATCGGATTTCAAGGGTCATTGCATCGTCACTTCAGGTTATCCGGGACCATTCCCCAGCCATGGCATTTGCAGGTGGCGATTGCTTGGTTATACCGGCAGGGTTCCATTCCACAAGCATGCTTCATCGAGGGAGACATCCATGAAAGCCGCCGAGATCATCCGCGCCTATTACGACGCCTTCAACCGCCAGGACATGGATGCCTTCCTGGCCCTGCTCGACGAGGACGTCGCCCACGACATCAACCAGGGCGAGCGGCAGACCGGCAAGGCGGCCTTTGCCCGGTTCATGGAGCACATGAACCGCTGCTACAGGGAAAGGCTGACGGACATCGTCGTCATGGCGAGCGAGGACGGCAGCCGCGGGGCGGCGGAATTCGTCGTCAACGGCGAATATCTTGCCACCGACGAGGGCCTGCCGGAAGCGAAGGGGCAAACCTACACCCTGCCGGCCGGCGCGTTCTTCGCGTTGAAGGACGGGAAAATTAGCCGGGTAACGAACTACTACAGCCTGAACGACTGGATCGCCCAGGTTCAGGGCTGACGGCTTCCCTGTTCCGCCTTCCGGGGGACGACGGATTGGCTTGACTCCATTATTGTAGAATAATAGATCTACAATAATGGAAAACGACGAAGCCCATATCGACGCGGCAATTGCCGAGCGCCTGCGGGCGCTCCGCAACGGCAGAAACCTGACCCTCGACGAACTCGCGGGCCGTTCCGGTGTCAGCCGGGCGATGATCTCGCGCATCGAGCGCGGCGAGGCGAGCCCGACGGCGCAGTTGCTGTCGCGGCTCTGCGCAGCACTCGACGTCACGCTTTCGGTCTTCTTTGCTCCCGAGGGAGAAGAGGCGAGCCCGCTGTCCCGCCATGCCGACCAGCCGGTCTGGCGCGATCCGGAGACCGGATACGAGCGCCGGGCCGTTTCCCCGCCGGCAACGACGTCGCGCGTGGACGTGATCGACGTCAGCTTCCCGCCCGGCGCCCGCATCGCCTATCCGCCGGAGACCGCGAAAGAGGGGATGACCCAGCATGTCTGGCTTTTTTCCGGCGCGCTCGAGATGACGGTCGCCGGCGTCAGCCATCGGCTGGAACCGGGCGACTGCCTCTACATGAGCATTACCGAGGGACACGTCTTTCACAATCCGGGCCCGGCCATGGCGCACTATGCCGTCGTGCTCGACCGTGGCCGCAACTGAAGAGGGAAACATGGACGGGGTCAGGATTCTGGGACACGAGGAAGCAACGGCGCGGATCGACGAGCTTGCCGAGGTGCTCGTGGACTGCGTGATGGGCGGCGCCTCCGTGGGCTTCATGGCGCCCTATGGCCGCGACGACGCATATGCCTTCTGGCAGGGCGTAATCGCGGCGGTGGCGGACGGTTCGACGCTGCTCTTCTGCGCCGAACGCGACGGACGCATCGCCGGCACCGTGCAGGTCGGCATGCGGCAGATGCCGAACCAGGGCCACCGCGCCGACATCAAGAAGCTGCTGGTGAAGGAAAGCGAGCGCGGCCGCGGACTGGCCCGAGAGCTGATGGCAGCGGCCGAAGAGGCGGCCGCGGCAGGCGGCAAGACGGTGCTGGTGCTCGACACGGCGACCGGCAGCCCGGCGGAGAGCGTCTACCGCAAGCTCGGCTGGCAATGGGTCGGCGTCATCCCCGACTACGCCCTCTACCCCGACGGCAGCTTCTGCAGCACGACGCTGTTCTACAAGCGGGTCGGCCCGGGTGCCGCCGCGGCCTGACCTTCCAGTCCGTCCGGGTCAGATTGCACGGGACGAACTTGCGCGACCGCCTTGCAGGGCCGGGCTTGCAGGGGCGCGTCACACCGTCCCATGGTTGCAATTGTGATTGCAAATGGACCGTTTCGGGTCCACCATCCGCAGCATCCCAACCAGGAGAGCGTGCGATGGTTTTCGGACTTTCAAGGCCGCCCATCACCGAAGATGTGGCGGACGTCATCGCCAGGGACATGAAGGAGAGCGAGGGGCATACCCCGCCCTCCGAGACACCGATTGCCTTCATCCGGCGCAAGATCGATCCAACCGCCGCCGTCGACATGCACCCGCGCGTGCGCCGCGTGCTGCACGGCATTGCGCTTGCGATGCTGGTGCTGGTCGTCGTGCTGCTGTTGCGCTGACGCCGCCGCTCCTACGAGAGAACCGCAGCCTGACCGTTACTCGCTGTCGGCGCGGGAGAGCGTCTCCAGGGCCGGCATCGAGGTGATGTTGTAGCCGGAATCGACGTAGTGGATCTCACCGGTAACGCCGCTCGACAGGTCCGACAGGAGGTACATGGCCGAATTGCCGACGTCGTCGATGGTGACGGTGCGGCGCAGCGGCGAATTCTTCTGCTGCCAGGACAGCATGGCGCGGGCATCGGCGATGCCGGCGCCGGCCAGCGTGCGGATCGGTCCGGCGGAAATTGCATTGACGCGGATGCCGCGCGGGCCGTAGTCGGCAGCCAGGTACCGCACCGAAGCCTCCAGCGCCGCCTTGGCGACGCCCATGACGTTGTAGTTCGGCATCACCCGGACCGAGCCGCCATAGGTCAGCGTCAGCATCGTTCCGCCTTCGCCCATCAGATCGGCCGCGCGTCGGGCGATCTCGGTGAAGGAGAAGCAGGAAATGACCATGGTGCGGGTGAAATTGTCCCGCGAGGTATCGGCATAGAGGCCCTTCAGCTCGTTCTTGTCGGAAAAACCGATGGCATGGACGATGAAGTCGAGCCGGCCCCAGCGCTCCTTGATATCGGCGATGACCGCATCGACCGAGGCGACGTCCTCGACGTCGCACTGGAGCAGGTATTCCGAGCCGAGTTCGGCCGCGAGCGGCTTGACGCGCTTGCCGAGCGCCTCGCCCTGATAGGTGAAGCAGAGTTCGGCCCCCTGTCCGGCCAGCGCCTTCGCGATCCCCCAGGCGATGGAATGATTGTTCGCGACCCCCATGATCAGGCCGCGTTTTCCCTTCATGATCCCCGTCATTGTCCGTTATCCGTTGTAGCGCTGGAAGACGAGTGTCGCGTTCGTCCCGCCGAAGCCAAAAGAGTTGGAGAGCGCGATGTCGATCTTCGCGTCGTCGATGCGCTTGCGCACGATCGGCATGCCGTCGAATTCCGGATCGAGTTCGGCGATATGCGCGCTTTCGCCGATGAAGCCGGCCTGCATCATCAGAAGGCTGTAGATCGATTCCTGCACGCCGGCGGCACCCAGCGAATGGCCCGTCAGCGACTTGGTCGACTGGATGTGCGGAATACGATCGCCGAAGACTTCGCGGATTGCGCCGATCTCCTTGCTGTCGCCGACCGGCGTCGAGGTGCCGTGGGTATTGATGTAGTCGACGTCGCCCTTCACGGTGGCAAGCGCCTGGCGCATGCAGCGCACGGCGCCCTCGCCGGAGGGGGCGACCATGTCGTAGCCGTCCGAGGTCGCGCCGTAGCCTGTGATCTCGGCATAGATCTTGGCGCCGCGCGCCTTGGCGTGTTCGAGCTCTTCCAGCACCAGCACGCCGGCGCCGCCGGCAATCACGAAGCCGTCGCGGTTGAGGTCATAGGCGCGCGAGGCGGTGTCGGGCGTGTCGTTGAACTTCGAGGACATGGCGCCCATGGCGTCGAAGAGGTTCGACATCGACCAGTCGAGGTCCTCGTGGCCGCCGGCGAACATCACGTCCTGCTTGCCCCACTGGATCATCTCGGCCGCATTGCCGATGCAATGGGCGGACGTCGAGCAGGCCGAGGAGATCGAATAGTTGACGCCATGGATCTTGAACCAGGTGGCGAGCGTCGCCGAAGCGGTGGACGACATCGCCTTCGGCACTGCGAACGGGCCGATGCGCTTGGGGCTGCCGTTCTTCAGCGTGATGTCGGACGCCTCGACGATCGTGCGCGTGGACGGGCCGCCCGAGCCCATGATGATGCCGACGCGCTCGTTGGCGCCATAGTCCTTTTCCTCGAGCCCGGAATCGGCGATCGCCTGCTTCATGGCGACGTGGTTCCAGGCGCCGCCCTGCGACAGGAAGCGCATGGCGCGGCGATCCACCAGGTCGGTCGTGTCGATGTTCGGCGCGCCCCAGACCTGGCACTTGAAGCCATGCTCGGCAAAATCCTTGGAGAAGCTGATGCCGGAACGGGCGTCGCGCAGCGACGACGTCACCTCCTCCGCATTGTTGCCGATGGAAGAAACGATACCAAGACCTGTGACAACTACCCGTCTCATCTGCTTACCTCTGTGATCCTTGAGCCCAACCGACAGCCTTGCGAAGGTGTCAGGCGGTCTTTTCCTTCGACAGGCCGACGCGCAGGTCGGTTGCCTGGTAGATGGTCTCGCCATCGGCCTTGAGCCAGCCATCGGCGGTCCCGAGCACGAGCCTGCCGCGCATGACGCGCTTGAAATCGATGCCGTATTGCAGAAGCTTGGTGTGCGGGCGAACCATGCCCTTGAACTTCACCTCTCCGGTGGAGAGCGCCATGCCGCGCCCCTCCTCGCCGAGCCAGCCGAGGAAGAAACCGGTCAACTGCCACATGCCGTCGAGCCCGAGGCAGCCCGGCATGATGGGGTTGCCCTCGAAATGGCAGGGAAAATACCAGTCGTCCGGCTTCACGTCGTATTCCGCGCGGATGTAGCCCTTGTCGTGCGCACCGCCCGTCTCCGAGATCTCGGTGATGCGGTGGACCATGAGCATCGGCGGCAGCGGAAGCTGGGCGTTGCCGGGGCCGAACAGTTCGCCGTGTGCACAGGTGAGGATCTCTTCGTAGGTGAAGCTCGATTGCCTGGTCGTCATGGGCTGTTTCTTCCCGGTCCTTGGTTCTTCGTTCTAGCTTTAGAGCAGGATGAGGCCAAAATGAAGCATTGGCCACTCGCCGCGCCGGCTGTGCCCGGCGCCTCCTCGAGGGGACTGCCGGAGTGGATTTTGCGTTCCGCATACATGATGACCGGCCCGACAGCTAGTGCAAAGTGCCCGAGCCTGGGCCAAAGCATTGGTTTTCCGCATCCCGCAACATTGTCGCCCCTTGCAAAACTATTGAATCCGTGCGCCGTAAAAGTTATATCGAAACGTCAAGATTGTTCTGCAAGATCAGGCGAACGGATTCGTCACCCATGGTGCATGTCAAAGAATTGAGCATAGAGACCCGGTTGCGGGACTGTGGGCTGCGGCCGACACGGCAGCGCATCGCGCTCGCCGACCTGCTCTTTGCCAAGGGCGACCGGCACCTGACGGTGGAAGAACTGCACGAGGAGGCTGTCGATGCCGGCGTGCCGGTTTCGCTGGCGACGGTCTACAACACCCTGCACCAGTTCACGGAAGCCGGGCTCGTCCGCGTCCTCGCCGTCGAGGGTTCGCGGACCTATTTCGACACCAACATTTCCGACCATCACCACTTCTTCGTCGAGGGCGAAAACGAGGTGCTGGACATTCCGGTCAGCAGCATCGCGATCGGCAACCTGCCGGAACCGCCGGAAGGCATGGAAATCGCCCATGTCGACGTCATCATCCGCCTGCGGGCCAAGAAGGACCGCTGACGGCGGACCGGCCATTCCCCACGCGTGACCCCTTCTACATGACATCGTCGGGATGGCGCCCGGGCTGATGCCTGTAGACCGGGATGCGCCAGGCGAAGCGCAGGGCGCCGCCGCGCACGGCGAAGGCCGTCAGCGCACCGATCACCGATGCCACCGAGAGAGGCACGCCGGCTGAGATCAGCGCGGTGAAAGCCGCGGCCCCGCAGAGCGCGGCCGTGACGTAGATTTCCGGGCGCAGCAGCACGGAGGGCTCGCCGGCGAGCAGGTCGCGCAGGATGCCGCCGACGCTCGCGGTCATGACGCCGGTGGTGATCGCCACCGTCGGGGAACCGGTGGCCGCCAGCCCCTTGGCGGCCCCCATGACACTGTAGGCCGAGAGACCGACCGCATCGAGCCAGAGCAGCATGCGATAGCGCGACTCGAACAGGTGCGCGGTGAAATAGAACAGAAGCCCGACGCCGACGCAGACCAGGAGATAGGTCGGGTTCGTCACCCAAAACACCGGCGCAGTACCGAGCACGAGATCGCGGAAGGTGCCGCCGCCGACCCCCGTCGCTGCCGCCAGGAAGAGAAAGCCGATGATGTCGAGCTGCTTGCGCGAGGCCGCCAGCGCCCCGGTCGCGGCGAAGACGGCAACGCCGGCATAGTCGAGCAATTCCAGGATCGTCACGCATCCCTCCTTCACGTCAGCAGCCAAGCCTCGCGACAGCTTGGTCGGGCAAAGATGCGGCCTGTGTTGTCCGGGGGCGCCGGGTCGACGCCTCACGCTATCTTGACCGATCCGGATATCAAGGAAAGGCCCTGAATGATGTTTTCCCGTCCGGTGCTTCGCAATCTCCTGTTGGCCGTCGCCCTGCTTTTCCCCGCCGTTTCCGATGCGGCGCCGATTCTCGACGACGCGGTCGCCCACGAGAAGGCGGCGGTGGCCGGGCAATGCAAGGCGGCAACCTACGGCGGCGACTTCGCCCGCGTCATCGACTTCAACAATGACGGGCTCGACGACGTCATCACCAACCTGGGCGCGGTCAACTGCGACGGGGTCGACGGCAAGCTCTGCGGCGAGGTCGGCTGCCCGCACAATTTCTACGTCGGCGTCGCCGAGGGCGGGTTCGTGCTGATCGGCAGCGCCGATCTCTACGGCTACGAACTGAAGAAACGCTACGGCAACCTCGTCTTCGAGATGCGGGCGAATGCGGTCACCTGCAAGCGCGACGACGGCGAATATTGCATCATCACCACGCGGGTCCGGGGCCTGCGCTTCGACACCATCTCCAAGAGGTGACACCGGTTCATTCCGGCAGGATCGTCTCCGTGCGGCCTGCGAGATAGTAGGCCGTAAGCCCGATCCATTCGCGGAGCGCGGTGGTGGTCAGCTGCGCATTCGACGACGGCTGGGTGAAGTCCAGTTGCAGCGAGGCCATGCCGCTTGTGCGGTAGTCGGTCGGCCAGGGGACGACGTCGAGACCCGCCTTGCGAAAGAGCCCCATGGCGCGCGGCATGTGAAAGGCGGAGGTGACGAGCAGGCAATCGTCAAGACCGTTCTGTACCAGCAGGTCCCTGGTGTTCTCGACATTTTCGAAAGTGGTGCGCGAGGCCTCCTCCTGGATCAGCCGGACCGGCGAGATGCCGTAGGCGGCGAAGAAGGCCGCCGATACCGTGGCGTCGCCGGCATAGCGGCCGCTGAAGGAACCGTCACCGCCGGAAACCAGCACCCGGGCCTCGGGATAGGCCTGCAGCAGGCGCAGCGTCTCGACGAAGCGATCGCCGGCCTGGTTCATCTCGACGCCGCCGCGGGCGGCGATCACCTCGGCCTCGAAGCTGCCACCGAGCACGATGATGCAGCGCGGGCCGCCAACGGGCAGGGTCGAGCGGGCGAAGCGGTCTTCCAGCGCCTGCAGCATGACCGTGCCGGCGCTGGTATAGAGCGTGACGAAGAGGATCGCGGCGGACAGCAGCATGAAGGTCGCCTGAAGGCGCCTGCGTCCGAGCCAGCCGAACAGGAGCGCGACGACGATGGCGAAAAAGGCCAGGGAAAGCGGCTGCGCCGCCAGCCAGAAGAACTTCGATGCGTAGTAGCTCAAGGATGCCCCGTCGTTGTCACCGGTCCGGCGAAATGCCGAATCGCTGCCGGAAAGGCAATCACGTCGCGCCCGTCAAGAAAAGGATCGGCAGCGTCCAGGACGATGACAACGCGGTGATCGGCCGCCGGTGAACGTTCCGCGCCGAATGCGGAAAGGACCGCAATGACGGCTCAGCGGCGGCTCCAGAGCACCTTGAAGCGGGCATTGCGGCAGGCTTCGCCGCTCTCCTTGAAGGCTTCCTTGAGCACCGGCTCGTAGGGCAGGCCGCGATTGGCGACGAGCAGGAGGCGGCCGCCGACCTTGAGCGACTTCGCCGCCATGCGGATCATCGCAGCACCCAGCCCGTGGTCGGCCGCGTGGCCTTCGTGGAACGGCGGGTTCATGACGATCAGGTCGTAGTGGTCGCGCGGCTGTTCGGCGGTCAGGTCCTGCCAGTAGAAGCGGGCCGGCACGTCCGGGCAGTTCTCGGCCATATTCTCCTTCGCTGCTTCCAGCGCGTTGTAGTCGGCCTCGAACAGGTCGACGCCCTTCAGGCCGGGCGCGCGCTCGCCAAGAAGCACGGAGAGATAGCCCCAGCCGGCGCCGAAATCGGCGGCGTGGCCGCGGAAATCCTCCGGGATGCGGGATGCGAGCAGTTCCGAGCCCTCGTCGATGCGATCGTGCGAGAACATGCCCGGCGCGGCAGTGAAGCGGCCGGCGACCCGGACGGCATGGGACGACAGTGCCGTGACCGCCTCGGCAGCATCCGCCGGGCGCGCGAACCAGAAGGCGACGCCATGATATTTCGGCGCGTGGTCGCCGCCGAAGCCGAAGCGGTCGATGCGCTTGCGCAGCGACTGGATGCCGTCCTCCTTGCCGCCGGCGATCACGATCGTCCCGCCGGCCTGCACACGCCGCAGCGCCTCGGCTATGCGGTTTTCGTTTTCGCCCTTGTGCTTGCCGCAGAGCACGAGCGCGCCGTCATAGCCCTCGCCCTCGATCGTGGGCGTCACGCTTGCGCGCGCCGCCTCGAGTGCGCGGTAGAGCGGGCGAAGCGGCTGCACGGCATCGATCCCGGCCGCAAACCCCTCGGGCAGGCGCTGGCCTGCCTCGGCGCCCAGGAAGAGAAAGCGCTGCCCCTCGCCCGGCAGGTCCAGCAGACCGGCGGCGAAGGGGTGGTAGAGGGTCTTAAGCGCGTCGCGGCTCATTGCGGGATCTTTCGGGCGTGCGCGGCTTCACCGCGTCGATGGCAAACAGGTCTCGATACGAAAAGGGGCGCGGAACGTGCTGCTCCGCGCCCCATGGATCGGTAAGTCAGAACTTACTCGGCAGCTTCGCCGCCGTCGCTCTTCTTATCGGCCGCGATTTCCTTGCCGGTCGCCTGGTCGACGACCTTCATGGAGAGGCGGACCTTGCCGCGCTCGTCGAAGCCCATCAGCTTGACCCAGACCTTGTCGCCTTCCTTGACCACGTCGGAGGTCTTGGCGACGCGCTCGGAAGCGAGCTGCGAGATGTGCACGAGGCCGTCACGCGGGCCGAAGAAGTTGACGAAGGCGCCGAAGTCGGCGGTCTTGACGACCGTGCCCTCGTAGATCTGGCCGACTTCCGGCTCGGCGACGATCGAGTGGATCCACTTGCGGGCCGCTTCGATCTCCTTGGCCGAGGACGAGGCGATCTTGATGGTGCCGTCGTCTTCGATGTTGACCTTGGCGCCGGTCTTCTCGACGATCTCGCGGATGACCTTGCCGCCCGAGCCGATGACTTCGCGGATCTTGTCGACCGGGATGTTCATCACTTCGATGCGGGGAGCGAACTCGCCGAGTTCGGCGCGGCCTTCGGTAATGGCGTTGGCCATTTCACCGAGGATGTGCTTGCGGCCGCCCTGCGCCTGGCTGAGCGCGACCTTCATGATCTCCTCGGTGATGCCGGCGATCTTGATGTCCATCTGCAGCGAGGTGATGCCGTCGGCGGTGCCGGCGACCTTGAAGTCCATGTCGCCGAGGTGGTCCTCGTCACCGAGGATATCGGAGAGAACCGCATAGCGGTCGCCCTCGAGGATCAGGCCCATGGCGATACCAGCAACCGGCTTTGCCAGGGGGACGCCGGCATCCATCAGGGCGAGCGAGGTGCCGCAGACGGTGGCCATCGAGGACGAGCCATTGGACTCGGTGATCTCGGAGACGACGCGCAGCGTGTAGGGGAACTGCTCGGCGGTCGGCAGCATCGGGCGGATAGCGCGCCAGGCGAGCTTGCCATGGCCGATTTCGCGGCGGCCCGGGGAGCCCATGCGGCCCGTTTCACCGACCGAGTAGGGCGGGAAGTTGTAATGGAGCAGGAAGCGCTCCTTGTACATGCCGGTCAGGCTGTCGACATACTGCTCGTCCTCGCCGGTGCCGAGCGTGGCGACGACGATCGCCTGGGTCTCGCCGCGGGTGAAGAGTGCCGAACCGTGGGTGCGCGGCAGGATGCCGACTTCGGAGACGATCGCACGGACGGTCTCGAGATCGCGGCCGTCGATGCGGCTCTTGGTGTCGAGGATGTTCCAGCGGACGATCTTGGCCTGCAGGTGCTTGAAGACGGCGCCGATGACTTCAGCGGAGAACTTCGGCTCGACGCCCTCGGGGAAGAAGTGCGCCTTGACCTTGGCCTTGACGGCGTCGACGGCAGCGTAGCGGTCGGCCTTCTGGGTGATCTTGTAGGCGTCGCGCAGTTCGGCTTCGAACAGCTTGAGCATCTCGGCCTCAAGCTCGGAATGGTCTTCCGGCTGGAAGTCGCGCGGCTCCTTGGCAGCCACTTCGGCGAGCTTGATGATCGCGTCGATGACCGGCTGGAAGCCCTTGTGGCCGAACATGACGGCGCCGAGCATGACGTCTTCGTTCAGTTCCTTGGCTTCGGATTCCACCATCAGGACGGCGTCCTGGGTGCCGGCGACGACGAGGTCGAGAACCGATTCGTCCATCTCGTCGAGATGCGGGTTCAGGACGTACTCGCCGTTGATGTAGCCGACGCGCGCGCCGCCGACCGGGCCCATGAAGGGAACGCCGGAGATCGTCAGCGCTGCGGAGGCTGCAACCATCGACAGGACGTCGGGATCGTTCTCGAGGTCGTGCTGGACGACGGTGACGACGACCTGGGTGTCGTTCTTGTAGCCTTCAGGAAACAGCGGGCGGATCGGGCGGTCGATCAGGCGGGAAACGAGCGTTTCCTTTTCCGACGGACGGCCTTCGCGCTTGAAGTAGCCGCCCGGGATCTTGCCGGCGGCATAGGTCTTTTCCTGGTAGTTGACGGTGAGCGGGAAGAAGTCCTGGCCCGGCTTCGGCGCCTTGGCGGAGACGACGGTGGCGAGAACCACGGTCTCGCCGTAAGTCGCGAGAACGGCGCCGTCAGCCTGGCGGGCGATCTTACCGGTTTCCAGCTTGAGCGGACGGCCCGCCCATTCGATTTCAACCGTATGGGTATCGAACATGTCTTGTCCTTAGCGTTTGCGGAGACGCTCACCGCCGCCTTGTCGGCGCAGGTGGCTCTATCCGCATTCATGACGCATCATGGGCAAGACAACGGGAGGCTTCGACTTCCTGGCCACGCCACCCGGCCATGGCGCTTCCCGCCACGCCGGATACAGGCGAGCGCCTGAAGCATCCTGCAATCCTGCCCCATGACAGGTCATCGGTTGTTCCGCAGGACCGGCCCACCCGGCCTGCTGGAGTGTCGAGTTCCGATGATCGGAACGTCTGCGGAAACAGTCCCGCAGATAGCACTGACGGGCGTCCCGCGAGGAACGCCCGTCAGAAATGATTAGCGGCGGATGCCCAGGGCAGCAATCAGCTTGCTGTAACGGGCTTCGTCCTTCTTCTTGAGATAGTCAAGAAGCGAGCGGCGGCTGGAAACCATCGTCAGAAGGCCACGACGCGAGTGGTTGTCCTTCTTGTGGTCCTTGAAATGGCCGGTCAGGTTGTTGATGCGCTCGGTGAGGATGGCAACCTGGACTTCCGGAGAACCCGTATCGCCTTCGACGGTCGCATATTCCTTGATCAGCGCAGCCTTGCGCTCGGCAGTGATCGACATCGGTGATCCTTTCTGAAATGGAGGACTTGGGTCGCCAACCGCCGGGATGTCGTCCAGCGATGGCCATGAAGGCAGGCGGAACCGGGTCCGCATGCTGGCGCTGCCTATAAACCATTCAATGGAGAAAGGGAAGGGCCGTCGAATTGTGCATTCCCGGGCCTCTCGCCCCCTTGCGATGCCTCAACCTTCGCCACCCGGATCGTCCTGATCGGAAAGATCGGTCCGCAGTTGCGACAGCGGGATCCGGACCCGCCATTCGATGCCGTCGGGATGCATCTGCCGTTCCAGTTCGGCCTGCAGCGCCATGCCGAGCATGCGTTCCAGCACGATGCTGCCGAAGCCCTTGCGCTGGGGGCCATCCGCAGGCTTCTCGATATCCGCGCCGCGCTCGCGCCAGACGAGCGCCAGCCGGTCGTCGTCGATCGACCAGGTGAGATCCACCCTCCCGCGGTCGTTGGCGAAGGCACCGTATTTCGAGGCGTTGGTGGCAAGCTCGTGCAACGCCATGCCGAACGTCTGGGCCGTCTGGCTGTCGAGGCGGATCGAGGGACCGTCGATGTGCACGCGCGCGGCATCGTCGGGGGCAAACGGCTTCAACTGGTTGCGCGCCAGTTCGGCCAGTTCCACTCCTTGCGCCGCGTGGGCGATCATCAGGTCGGTCGAGCGGGCGAGGCCGGCGACGCGCTTGCGGAAGGCATCGGCGAAGACGGTCGCGGATTCGGCGGTGCCGGCCGACTGGTTCAGCATGGCCTGGATCACGGTCAGCTGGTTCTTCGAACGGTGCGCCACCTCGCGCATCAGGAAGCGGACCTCGTTTTCCGCCCGGGCGCGGGCATCGGCGGCTTCCGACAACGCCCTGGAGACCGTGTCGAGCTCGGAGATGACATGGCGGCGCGGTGGCACGGCTTCGCCCATGCCGAGCCGCGTGGCATCGCTGGCCAGAAGCTTGACGTCGCGCGAGAGCGCCCTGGCGATCAGGATGGCCGCGCCCGCGGCCAGACCGGCGAAGACGGCGCCGCCTGCGGCCAGCCAGAGGAAGGAGGCGGTCGCCGGCCTTTGCACGTCGGACGCCTTGGCCCAGGCGACGATGCGCCATCCGGTCAGCGCGGAGAAATCGGTCACGACCTGGTAGTCGGTATTGTCGTGGCGGATGCTGGCGAGCCCGATCCTGAGCGCCGGGACGAGCGGCAGGAAAAACGGCTTGCCGACAGCATCGGGGCCATCGGTGGAGACGATGACGACGCCGGCGTCGTCCACCACCGCCGCGTTCCAGCCCGGAGACAGGATGTCCCGGTTGACGACACTGGTGAAGTTCTCGGCGTTCTTGGTCAGGGTCAGGAGCACCTGCTCGCCGGTCGAGAGCGTCTCCGGCATGTGGACGTTGAACACCCATTTCTGCGCGGTCTGCCCGAAGAACAGGTTGGAGACGGCAGGCTCGCCGCTGGCGAAGGCCTTGTCGGCAGTCGTCCGGTCCGACATCTCGCCAAGCGGCGTTCCATACGGCACGCGGGTGTTCAGCCTTTGGTGATAGTTCCGGTCGATCACCAGCAGATAGGAATTGGTCCCCGCCAGCGCCTTCTCCGCCTGCTCCTGAAGCCCGCGCATGTCGCCACGCGCCAATTGCTCGGAGGCGGTGAAGAAGGAGAGCGTCGACAGCATGGTGGTGACTTCGCGCTCCATCACCCGGCCGACCGCGCCGGTCGAGGTCCGCAGGAGCGATTCCCGCACGCGTTCCTGCGCCTCGTTGGCGCGGTTCAGCACGACGGCAGCGAAGATGAAGGCCGGAACGACGGCGAGCAGGATCAGCCAGACCAGGTAGAAGACGACCGGATGGCGCATGCGCTTGCGCCAGTCCGAACCTGCCTTGCCGGATGCGCCCGTCTTTACCGTTTCCCTGACGCCCAAGATCGTCACCCGATGACCTTTCCCCTCCGGCGCTCGACGAGCGACCGGTGCCGCCCGCCCGGATGGCCGGTCGGCATTCCATTCGCCCTATTGAGCCCATGGGGATCTACGAAATCAAGCCGGCATCCCGACCAATGTTCGGCGCTGTCCGAATTTGGGTCACCCGAACGGACCGATGGCGACCGCTGCCGGCGTTTGCCGCGCCATTTCCGTTAGCCGGCGAACACGCGCTTGGGACGGAATTCGCCGCCGTCGACCTCGCCGATCGCCACCAGCCTGCCACGCGCCGTGGCATAGGCCTCGTCGGCGGAGACCGGCGCGTCGCGGCCGCGCAGGATGATCGGATTGCCCATGCGCAGGCGATGGGCCTGGTCGTCGCTGACGACGATCTGCGGCAGGTTGGACAGCGCCTCGCCGGTATCGATCAGGAAGGCATCGAGCGCTGCCAGCCTTTCGGCCTCGTCTTCGATCTCCTCGAGCGCGGTCAGGTCGGCCAGGGGTACCATCGCATCCTCGCCGAAGGGGGCGACATAGGTGCGGCGCAGTTCGGAGACATGGCCGAAGCAGCCGAGGTCGCGGCCGAAATCGCGGGCGAGCGCGCGCACATAGGTGCCCTTGCCGCACTCGACCTCGAACCTTGCGGTGTTCGCATCCGGGCAGCCGACCAGGGTCAGGCGGTGGATCTCCACCTCGCGCGAGGGGATCTCCACCGTCTCGCCGTCGCGGGCGATGTCATAGGCGCGCTCGCCGTCGATCTTGATGGCGGAGAACTGCGGCGGCACCTGCTGGATCACGCCGGTATAGCCCGGCAAAAGGGCCGTGATATCTCCTGCCGTCGGACGTTGCTCCGACGCACGGGTCACCTCGCCCTCGAGGTCGTCGGTCGCGCGCTCCTCGCCCCAGGTGACGGTGAACTCGTAGATCTTACGCCCGTCCATCACATAGGGAACGGTCTTGGTGGCGTCGCCGAGCGCGATCGGCAGCATGCCGGAGGCGAGCGGATCGAGCGTGCCGGCGTGGCCGGCCTTCTGGGCCTTGAACAGCCACTTGATCTTGGAGACGGCTTCCGTGGAACCGAAATCGAACGGCTTGTCGAGGATCAGCCAGCCGGAGACCGGGCGGCCCTTGGGTTTGCGAGGTTTGGACATCGGTTCTTCTGTTATTGTTCGTCGGTGTCATCGAGGTCGCGCGCGACCTCGGGCGAGCGCAGGAGTTCGTCGATCTTCTTGTAGTTGTCGAAGCTGGTGTCGTCGCGGAAGCGCACCTCCGGCATGTACTTCATCTGCCTGAGCTGCGGGCCGAGCCGGCCGCGGATGAACTTCGCATTGCGGTTGAGCGCCTCGATGATGGCGGCATGATCTGCGACGCCGAGCGGCGTCACGAACGCCGTCGCGTGCTTCAGGTCGGGCGACATGCGGACTTCGGAAATGGAGATCACCGTCTTCTCGATCAGCGGATCGCGGACTTCGCCGCGCTGCAGGACCTGGGTGATCGCCGCGCGAACCTGCTCGCCGACGCGCAGCATGCGCTGGGAGGGCGCGGAGGACGTTGCTCTGGTCATCGTCGTTACCTTGTAAAAAAATGCGAGCGCCGAAACCCTCCGGCGCCCGCATGACAACTGCCTGGACGAGCCGTTACAGCGTGCGCGTCACATGCTCCACGCGGAAGCACTCGATCGTGTCGCCGGCGCGGATGTCCTCGTAGTTCTCGAAGGCCATGCCGCATTCCTGACCGGACTGCACTTCGGAGACCTCGTCCTTGAAGCGCTTGAGCGTCTTGAGCTTGCCTTCGTGGATGACGACGTTGTCGCGCACGAGGCGGACGCCGGAGCCACGCTCGACCTTGCCTTCGGTGACGCGGCAACCTGCGACCTTGCCGACCTTGGTGATGTTGAACACCTCCAGGATCTCGGCATTGCCGAGGAAGGTCTCGCGGCGCTCCGGAGACAGGAGGCCCGACATCGCCGCCTTCACGTCATCCACCAGATCGTAGATGATGTTGTAGTAGCGGATCTCGATGCCCTCGCGCTCGGAGAGGCTGCGGGCCTGCGCGTTGGCACGGACGTTGAAGCCGATGATCGCCGCATTCGAGGCTTCCGCCAGCGAGATGTCGGATTCGGTGATGCCGCCTGCGCCGGAATGGACGATGCGGGCACGGACCTCGTCGGTACCAAGCTTGTCCAGCGCGCCGGCGATCGCCTCGATCGAGCCCTGCACGTCACCCTTGATGACCAGCGGGAACTCCTTCATGCCGGAGGACTGGAGCTGGGTCATCATCTGTTCGAGCGAGCCACGCGAACCGGTCTGGCGGGCAACCTGCTTCTCGCGGGCGAGACGCTGGCGATATTCGGAGATCTCGCGGGCGCGGCTCTCGTTCTCGACCACGGCAAACTTGTCGCCGGCGGCCGGCGTTCCGGAAAGACCGAGGACCTCGACCGGCGTGGACGGGCCGGCAGACTTCACATGCTCGCCCTTGTCGTTGACCAGCGCGCGCACGCGGCCCCACTGGTCGCCGGCGACGATGATCTGGCCCGGCGTCAGCGTGCCCTTCTGGACGAGGACGGTTGCGACCGCACCGCGACCGCGGTCCAGCTCGGCTTCGACGACGACGCCCTCGGCCGTCCGGTCCGGATTGGCCTTGAGGTCGAGGATTTCCGACTGCAGCAGGATTGCCTCGAGCAGCTTGTCGAGATTGGTGCCGTTCTTGGCCGAAACCTCGACGTCGAGCACCTCACCGCCCATGGATTCGACGAAGACCTCGTGCTGCAGAAGCTCCGTGCGGACCTTCTGGGCATTGGCCGTCGGCTTGTCGATCTTGTTGATCGCCACGATGATCGGCACGCCGGCCGCCTTGGCGTGGTTGATGGACTCGATCGTCTGCGGCATCACGCTGTCGTCGGCGGCCACCACGAGGATGGCGATGTCGGTCGCCTGCGCACCGCGGGCACGCATGGCGGTGAACGCGGCGTGGCCGGGCGTGTCGATGAAGGTGATCTTGTTGCCGTCCTGCTCGACCTGGTAGGCGCCGATGTGCTGGGTGATGCCACCGGCTTCGCCGGCGACCACATTTGCATGGCGGATCGCATCGAGCAGCGAGGTCTTGCCGTGGTCGACATGGCCCATGATGGTGACGATCGGCGGACGCGGCTGCATCACCGCTGCGTCGTCGGCAACGTTGAAGATGCCTTCCTCGACGTCGGATTCAGAGACGCGCTTGACCGTATGGCCGAATTCGCCGGCGATGAGCTCTGCCAGGTCGGCATCGATCAGGTCGCCCGGCTTCATCATCTGACCTTCCTTCATCAGGTACTTGATGACGTCGACGGCGCGCTCGGACATGCGCTGCGACAGTTCCTGGATGGTGATGGTCTCGGGCAGGACGACCTCGCGCGAGATCTTCTCGCGCGTCTCCTGCATCATGGAGCGCTTGAACTTCTCCTGGCGGCGACGGATCGAGGCGAGCGAGCGGCCGCGCTGCGCGCCGTCCTCGTCGGTCGAAGCGGTCGTGAGCGTCAGCTTGCCCTGGCGGCGGCCCTCGTCGCCCTTGGGGCGGGCCGGAACCTTGGCAGGCTCGGGACGCGTGACCTTGCCGCGCGCCGGAACACCGGCGCCACGCGGGCGGGCCTCGTCTTCTTCCTGCTCGCGGCGGCCGCGGACGCCGGCGGGTGCCGGGGTTGCTGCTGCCGGCGTTGCGGGGCGGACACCGGCAGGGCGCGGGGCTGCGACCGGCGCCGCCTCGGCAGCGGCAGCCGGCGGCGCAACCTCGACGGTCTCGCCGCGGGCTTCGGCCTCAGCCTTGCGTTCGGCCTCTTCCTTCTCGCGCAGGACGCGGGCTTCTTCTTCGGCCTTGCGGCGCGCCTCTTCCTCGACCTTGCGGCGGGCTTCCTCCTCCGCACGGCGGCGGGCGTCCTCGGCCTCGCGCACCTGCGCGTCGGCGAGCGCCCGGCGACGGGCCTCGACCTCTTCCGGCGAAAGCTGGTTCAGGACGACGCCGACGCGCGGACGCTGCGGCTCCTGACGCGGCGGCGGGGACGGCTGCTGACGCACCGGCGCCTGCTCGGCAACGCGCGGCGCCGGCGTCACCGGCTGGATCGCCGGCCGCTCGTCTTCCGGGCGCGACGGACGGCGCTTGCGGGTCTCGACCACGACAGCCTTCGTGCGGCCACGGCCCATGTCCTGACGCACGGTACCCTGCTGAACCCCGGAGGGCTTCAGGGTCAGCGTCTTCTTGCCCGCTACGCTGATCGTCTTGTCGTCTTTGTTATCGGTCATTCCGTATCCGTTCCGTTAGATCAGGGCCGGATGCGTATCACCAGACCCTGTCGTTCAATTCCTGTCGATCGACGCGCTTGATGCCGGTTTCGGCCGGTCACCCGCGTCATGACTTTGGCTGGCGAGCGTCGCCCTGCGCCCGGACCGAGCCATCGCCACGGTACTTTTCGAGCATGATTGCGCGCTTCACTACACCCTCACCCGCCTGCCCTGCAAGCGCTGCCGCATGGATAAAAGCATTCTGGCCCAAAAGCCCTTCCATTTCCGCCGCGGTCGCGAAGCGGAAGGAGGCAATCTCCTCGTCCTCGTCGGCGGCATACCTGTAGGCCTTCCGGGCCTGGTCGATCTTGCGGACGCCGTCGGCTGCGGCATCGGCTGCGTGAAAGACGGCGAGCGCGGCACCGCCGCGAACCGCCTTGTCGACATTCATGCCGCCGGTGACGAACTGGCCGGCCTTGCGGGCCAGGTTCATCATGCCGGCGAGTTGCGCCAGAAGAAGACGATCGACGTCCGCGCCGAGTTCGGCGGACGCCTTCACGTCCGACTTCAAAGCCCGCGCGAATGCCTTCTTCGCCACTGCCTTGTCGACCAGCGCGCGCTCGGCCTTCACCCAGCAGCCGCGGCCCGGCAGCTGGCGCTTCAGGTCGGGGACGACGCTGCCGTCCGGACCGGCGACAAAACGGATGAGCGCATCGGGATCTCCGCTCTCGCGGGTGACGATGCACATGCGGCCGTTCTCGCCGTCGTCCTTCCTGTTCTTCTCGGGCAACGGCTTCTCCGGCTGCTGCATTGCGGGAAGAGGACGCCCGTCAGGCGTCCTGCTCCGCACCCTCGACCACTTCCACCGGGGCGTCCTCGGCGGCGAGGTCTTCCTCGGTGATCCAGCCGGCGGCAAGCCGCGCCTGAACGATCATGGCCTCGGCCTCGGCGCGGGAAACCTCGAACTTCGAGAACAGACCCTCGAACTTCTTCGTCTCGCCGTCCTTGCGCTCGGACCAGCCGACCAGGTCGTCCGCGGCGCAGCCGGCGAAGTCCTCGATCGTCTTGATGCCGTCTTCGCCGAGAGCGACCATCATCTGCGAGGTCATGCCGTCGATCTGGCGCAATTCGTCGGCGACGCCGAGCTCCTTGCGCTTGGCATCCATCTCTGCCTCGAGGCGCTCGAGGAACTCACGGGCGCGGGTCTGGATCTCGGTTGCCGTGTCTTCGTCGAAACCGTCGATCGAGGCGATTTCGTCGAGATCGACATAGGCCAGCTCCTCGACGGCGGCGAAGCCTTCGGAGGCCAGCACCTGGCCGACCATCTCGTCGACGTCGAGCGCGTCCATGAAGAGATTGGTGCGCTCGTTGAATTCCTTCTGGCGGCGCTCGCTCTCTTCCTGCTCGGTGAGGATGTCGATGTCCCAGCCGGTCAGCTGCGAGGCGAGGCGGACGTTCTGGCCGCGACGGCCGATGGCGAGCGACAGCTGCTCGTCCGGAACCACGACTTCGATGCGCTCCGCATCCTCGTCGAGAACGACCTTGGCAACTTCAGCCGGCTGCAGGGCGTTGACGATGAAGGAGGCCGGATCCTGGCTCCACGGAATGATGTCGATCTTCTCGCCCTGCAGCTCGCCGACGACGGCCTGGACGCGCGAACCGCGCATACCGACGCAGGCGCCGACCGGATCGATCGAGCTATCGTTCGAGATGACGGCGATCTTGGCGCGCGAACCCGGGTCGCGGGCAACCGACTTGATCTGGATGATGCCGTCGTAGATTTCCGGCACTTCCATGGTGAAGAGCTTGACCATGAACTGCGGATGGGTGCGCGACAGGAAGATCTGCGGGCCGCGCTGTTCGCGGCGGACGTCGTAGACAAAAGCACGGACGCGGTCGCCGTAGCGCATGTTCTCGCGCGGGATCATCTCGTCGCGGCGGATGATGCCTTCGCCGCGGCCGAGGTCGACGATGACGTTGCCGTATTCGACGCGCTTGACGGTGCCGTTGACGATCTCGCCGACGCGGTCCTTGTACTCGTCGAACTGACGATCACGCTCGGCCTCGCGCACCTTCTGCACGATCACCTGCTTGGCCGACTGGGCGGCGATGCGGCCGAAATCCATCGGCGGCAGCGGATCGGCCATGAAGTCGCCGATCTTGGCGTCCGGGTTGCGATCGCGGGCCAGTTCCAGCGGGATCTGGGTGGAATAGTCCTCGGCCTGTTCGACGACTTCCAGCAGGCGCTGAAGCCGGATCTCGCCGGTCTTGGAATTGATGTCGGCGCGGATGTTCGATTCCGAACCGTAGCGCGAGCGCGCCGCCTTCTGGATGGCGTCGGCCATCGCGGCCAGAACGATTTCGCGATCGATGACCTTTTCGCGGGCCACGGCATCCGCGATCTGCAGAAGTTCGAGCCGGTTAGCGCTGACTGCCATTGTCTCAAGTCTCCGTTGTGATACCGGTCGCTACCGCCGGCCATGGGGAGCGGGCCTGCCGCTCCGGTTCCATCCTCAAACGCCGCCATCGACCGGAACATCCGGGCCAGAGTGGCTGCGCACTCACTGAATTATTCGCCGTCCTCGTCGTTCTGGTTCGCGGCCTGCGCCTTCGCCGCCTTGTCGGCGCGCAGGGCATCGCGGATCAGGTCGTCGGTCAGGATCAGCTTCGCCTCGGCCAGCGCCGAGAACGGGATCGCGACGGTCGGCTCCTCGCCATAGGCGGGCTGGTCGCGCTCGACCGTGAAGCCATCGGCATCGGCGGAAGCGATCTTGCCGCGGAAGCGCTTGCGGCCATCGATCAGGATCGACGTCTCGCACTTCACCAGGTGTCCCTGCCAGCGCGCGAAATCCGACTTGCGGACCATCGGCCGGTCGATCCCCGGCGACGACACCTCGAGATGATACGCCTTGTCGATCGGATCCTCAACGTCGAGGACGGGCGAGATCGCCATGGAGACGGCTTCGCAGTCCTCCACCGTCATCGTGCCATCGGCCCTCTCGCACATGATCTGCAGCGTTAGCCCATGCTGCGCCGACAGGCGAACGCGCACCAGACGATAACCGATCTGCTCGATCGTCGGCTCGATGATATCGGCCACCCGCCGGTCGAGACCGGTCTCGACGATCAGCCGCGGTTCGTTTTCCTGTTCCGTCATCGTCACTTCCCTCGCCGTCCATGACCCTCCGACAAGAGGGTCGTGCGGCGCACAGTTCCGAAACCATTGCCGGCAAAGGCAGGCCTGCGGAGCGTCGTTCATCATGCGCCCGACCGGGCCAATAAAAAAGAGCGGGTCCGGTGCGGGCCCACTCTTCATCAAACCGATCAAGAATTTGACGCTGATATATACGCCTTCGCCGGTCTTTGCAAGGTCGGCCGGGTCGCAGGCCCAAAGGGCGGAAAAATGCGACCGGGCTTCCGGGTTGCCCTTGCCGCCCGCCGCCACCTCGCTATCTTGTCTCGCGAACGAGAAAACGAGAACAAGAACGCGAGACTGAGCAGTGCCCGATCGCAAATCTCCCCTTGCGCCCTTCAGGCACGACGTCTTCCGGCTCATCTGGGGGGCAAGCCTCGTCTCCAACTTCGGCGCGCTGATCCAGTCCGTCGGCGCGGCCTGGATGATGGCCTCGATCTCGAATTCGGCCAATATGGTCGCGCTGGTCCAGGCCTCGACCTCGCTGCCGATCATGCTGTTTTCGCTCGCCTCCGGCGCCTTGGCCGACAGTTTCGACCGCCGCCGCATCATGCTTTCCGCCCAATGTTTCATGCTGGTCGTTTCCGTCACGCTGACGCTGTGCGCCTGGTACGGGCTGATCACGCCCTGGCTGCTTTTATCCTTCACGTTTCTCATCGGTTGCGGCACGGCGCTGAACAATCCGGCCTGGCAGGCCTCGGTCGGCGACATGGTGCCGCGCGAGGACCTGCCGGCGGCGGTCGCGCTGAACTCGATGGGCTTCAACATCACCCGCAGCGTCGGCCCCGCGGTCGGCGGCGCGATCGTGGCGGCTGCGGGGGCTGCCGCGGCCTTTGCCGTCAATGCCTGCAGCTACTTTGCGCTGATCTTCGCGCTTTTGCGCTGGAAACCGGTCGTGCCGGCAAATCCCCTGCCGCGCGAGACCTTCGGGCGAGCCATCTCGGCCGGCTTCCGCTACGTGTCGATGTCGCCCAATATCGGCAAGGTGATGCTGCGCGGCTTCGCCTTCGGGCTTTCGTCGAGCGCCATCCTCGCGCTGCTGCCGCTGGTGGCGCGCGACCTCGTCGCCGGCGGGCCGTTGACCTTCGGCGTCCTGCTCGGCTGTTTCGGCGTCGGCGCGATCGGCGGAGCGCTGACGAGCGCCTGGGCGCGCGAGCGGTTTTCCAGCGAGACGATCGTGCGCTTTGCCTTCGCCGGCTTTGCCGCGAGCGCGGTCATCACCGCCATCAGCGGCCATGCCGCGATCACCGGTCCCGCCCTGTTCCTGGCGGGTGCCTGCTGGGTGCTGGCGCTGTCGCTGTTCAACACGACCGTGCAGCTTTCGACGCCGCGCTGGGTGGTGGCGCGGGCGCTCTCGCTCTACCAGACCACCACCTTCGGCGGGATTGCCGGCGGCAGCTGGCTGTGGGGCACCGTCGCGGACATGCAGGGAGCGGCCAACGCGCTGCTCTGGGCCGCGGCGGCGATGCTCGCCGGCGGCGCGCTCGGCCTGCGCTACGGCCTGCCGCAGTTCGAATCGCTGAACCTCGACCCTCTCAACCGCTTCAGCGAACCGCAGCTGCCGCTGGACCTCAAGCCGCGCAGCGGGCCGATCGTCATCCTGATCGACTACGAGATCGCCGAGGAAGACATCCCCACCTTCCTGACGGCGATGACGGAGCGCCGGCGGATCCGCATCCGCGACGGCGCCGGCCAGTGGACGCTGATGCGCGACCTGGAAAACCCGACGATCTGGTCCGAAACCTACCACGTGCCGACCTGGATCGAATATGTCCGCCACAACCAGCGGCGCACCCATGCGGATGCCGAAAACGGCGACCTCCTGCGCGCGCTCCATCGCGGCTCCGAGGCGCCGCGGGTGCACCGGATGATCGAGCGCCAGACGATCCTGCCGACAGAGTACGAGCGCTACAAGCAGCAGATGGACATCCACCACTGAGACAGACGGAGGATTCCGCAGTTCTGCCGCACCGCCGAGCGCGGCGGAGACCGCCAACGGGCCTGCTCAGCGCAGCTTGGCCTTCAACGACGCGTCCGGATAGCAGGTCGGATTCAGGCCGGATTTCGACTGCCAGTCGCCCAGCGACCGGCGGGTCTTGTAGCCCGGCAGGCCGTCGACCTTGCCGACGTCGTAGCCCTTGGCGACGAGCGCCTTCTGCATGGCGAGCACGTCGGAGCGCAGCATCCTGCCGACATCGCCCCAGGCGCCGGAGAACGCGCCGCTGCCATAGGCGATGCGATCGGCGAGGTTGCCGATGAAGAGCGCGTAGAGGTCGGAGTTGTTGTATTCCTTGATCACGTAGAAGTTGGGCGTGACGATGAATTCCGGACCGTGAGTTCCCGCCGGCACCAGCATCATGCCCGAAGCGCCCGCCTCTCCCTTCGGAAACGGCTTGCCGGACACGCGCCCGATGCCGGTCGCCGACCATTTCCCGATCGGCCTTGCCAGGTCCGGCCCCTCCTGGGCGCAGGAGACGCCGTCCGGAATGCGCACCTCGTAGCCCCAGCCGCGGCCGGCCTCCCAGCCCTTCCGGCGCAGGTAGTTGGCGATGGAGGCCAGGCTGTCGGGCACCGAATTCCAGATGTCGCGGACGCCGTCGCCGTCGAAATCGACGGCATATTTCAGATAGCTCGTCGGCATGAACTGCGGCTGACCCATGGCGCCGGCCCAGGATCCCTTGAGCTGCGCCGGCGTGCGGTCGCCTCCGTCGATGATGTGCAGGGCGGCGACGAGTTCGCGCCGGAACATGTCCTTGCGGGTGGACATGAAGGCCTTGGTCGCGAGCACCTCGATCGCGGGATGGGGGATATCGGCGCGACCGTAGCCGGATTCGCGCCCCCAGACGGCGAGGATGACCTCGCCCGGCACGCCATAGGCCTGCTCGACCTTGCGCAGCGTGGCAGCGTGGGTTTTCGCCAGCGTGCGGCCGCTGGCGGCGAGCCCCTGCAGGCGCTTTTCGGAGAAATAGGCCCCGGGCGAGGAGAACTCGGCCTGGCTCTGCTTCTGCTCCTTCTTCGGCGCAGCACCAGGCGGCACCAGATCCGGAAGGTCCCAGTTCAGCCGGATCCCGTCGAAGGCGGCCTTGAAAGCCTTCTGCGACACGCCCGATTTCGACGCCTCCAGCCAGAGGTCGTTCTGCAGCCACGCCTGGAACTGGCGCTCGACATCCGGTCTGCTCTGGGCCGCGGCGGGGCGCGGGAGAAGGGCGGCGAGCAGGAGGGTCACCGCGATGGCAGGGCGGCGCAGAATCCCCCCCTCTGCCTTGCCGGGCACCTTCCCCGCTCGGGGGGAGATCGGCAGGTGGTGGGCGCCCGGCGCAGCATCTGATCTCCCCGCTTGAGGGGGAGATGTCACGAAGTGACGGAGGGGGGTATCATGCCGCATCTCTCTTCCTCAAATCGTCGTGCGCGCGCGGAGCGCCGCCGTCAGCGTGCCCTCGTCGAGATAATCGAGTTCGCCGCCAACGGGGACGCCGTGGGCGAGGCGGGTGATCCTGACGTCCAGCCCCTGGAGCTGGTCGGTGATGTAGTGCGCCGTGGTCTGGCCCTCGACGGTGGCGTTGACGGCGATGATCAGCTCGCGCACGCCGCCTTGCGAGACGCGGTCGATCAGGCCGCGGATATTGAGGTCCTCCGGGCCGACGCCATCGAGTGGCGACAGGGTTCCGCCCAGCACGTGATAGGCGGCGTTCATGGCGCCCGCACGCTCCAGCGCCCAGAGATCGGAGACGTCCTCGACGACGATGATCACCGACTGGTCGCGGCGCTCGTCGGTGCAGACCGTGCAGGGATCGATGGTATCGACATTGCCGCAGCACGAGCAGATGCGCACCTTGCGATGCGCCTCGCCCATCGCGTCGGCGAGAGGCCCGAGCAGCTGGTCCTTCTTCTTGACGAGATGGAGGGCGGCGCGCCGGGCCGACCGGGGGCCGAGCCCCGGCACCTTTGCCAGGAGCTGGATGAGTTTTTCGATTTCAGGGCCGGTGACTCGTTTTGCCATGGCCGGTTTCTACCGCATATCCCCCGCGAACGGAAACCGGGAAGGCATGCCTGTCCGCGGAAATCGACCGCTGTAGCGACGTGGATGCCCGGAGGCATTCAAGAGCCGCATATTCAACAATGCTGATGGACTAGCGAGCGCCCAGGTGTATCATGGGTCCGTGCAATCGATGGTAGACAGCAGCCCCGATCGGGAGGAGCCGCATGGTCGACAGCAGCGCAGCACACCCCTTTGCCAATCCGCCGAAGAAATGCGACCTGATCATGAAGGGCGGCATCACTTCGGGCGTCGTCTTTCCGCAGGCCATCTGCGAACTGGCGCGCGAGTACCGTTTCGTCTGCATCGGCGGCACGTCGGCGGGCGCGATCGGGGCCGTCATGGCGGCGGCCGCGGAATACAGGCGCAGGAAGGCCATCGACGACCCGGCGAAGCAGGGCGCCGGCTTCGAGCGGATCGCCGCCATGCCGTCGGTGCTTGCGGCAAACCTTCCGACCTTCTTCCAGCCTTCGCCGGAGACCAGGCCCCTGTTCGACATCGGCATGGCGGCGATCCGCGCCCGGGGCAGCAAGGCCTTCGCGGTGCTGCGCCAGACCCTCTGGGGTTTTCGGCAGGAGACGTCGAAGGGCGCCGTCCTGGGGCTGCTGGTGATGACGGTCTCGATTGCGACCGAGAGCATCGCGGGGCTGCTGCTGGGACTTCTGCTGGCGCTGACCGGTGCAGCCATCATGGTCGGCTATGCGCTGTACAAGGCCGTGGCCATCACGCTTCCGCAGCATGATTTCGGCCTGTGCAGCGGCCTGACCCAACCGGGAAACCTGAAGCCCGGCTTCACGGACTGGATCGCCGACGAAATCCAGGCCGTCGCCGGGCGGACGACAGCGAACGATCCGCTGACGATCGGGGAGCTCGACGAGGAGAACATCCAGGTGGTGAGCGTCACCACCGATCTCTCGTCGCGGCGGCCCTACGAACTGCCGTTCGGCTCCGACGTGTTCTGCTTCCGGAAGTCGGAGTTCGAACTGCTGTTTCCGACGTGGATCATGGACTACCTGCTGCGGGTCAGCAGCGAACTTCCTGTCGTCGCCTATGGCGGCGCCCGCGATTTCTACCGGCTTCCGAACAAGAAGGCCCTTCCCGTGGCCATGATCGCCCGGATGAGCCTCAGCTTTCCCGGCCTCATCCGCGCCGTGCCGCTTTACCGATACGACCGGTCGCTGCTGTCGAGCAGCGAGAAATTGCAACTGGCGCCGGTTCGCTGCCTGTTCTCGGACGGCGGGATCACCAGCAACTTTCCGATCCACCTCTTCGACAGCCTGCTGCCGGGCCGCCCGACGTTCGGTATCTCACTGGCAAGCTACGACTCCAAGCGACACGATGGCCGGGTCTACATGCCGAACACGAAGGAGGCCGGGGCCGACGATATCGACCGGACACCGATCCTGCCCGTCGGCGGTCTCCTCGATTTCGTCTCCGCGATCCTGTCCACGGCCCGCAACTGGCAGGACACGCTGCAGAGCCAGTTGCATGGCTACAGCGAGCGCATCGTGGAAATCAGGCTGGACGACAAGAAGGAGGGCGGCCTGAACCTCGACATGGACGACGAGATCATCGGCACCCTGACCCGGCTCGGCAAGGACGCGGGCGGCGCGATCAGGCAGAACTTCGATTTCAACGAGCATCGCTGGCGGCGCGCCGCCACGGCGCTGCCGACACTGGCCCAGTCGCTGAAGAAGCTCCATGAGCGCTACAGTGCCGGGCCGGGGCAGGAACTCAACGACCTGGACGCGGATGTCATGGACTACGCGACCATCCTGTCTTCGTATCAGCCCACCGCCTTCGTCGACCGGCCGATGGTGACGCGCGACAGGCTGAAGGCCTTCGCCGAGAAGGCGTCGGCGATTGGCGCAAAGATCCCCAAGGAGGCAGAGGCGAGCGCCACCACGCAGAAGGCCAACCTGCGCATCACCGCCAGCATGGAAACGAGCGCGGTCGCACCGCCCGTCGATCCGGCGGCGCCCCCGCGGCAGGCTGACGGGGCCGGATAAGGAAAAGGATCAGAACGGCAGCTTGAAGCCCGGGGGGATCGGCAGGCCGGCGGTCAGCGCCTTGGTCTTTTCGGCGGCCAGCGCCTCGGCCTTGTCCTTGGCGTCCTTGTGGGCGGCGACGATCAGATCCTCGAGAATCTCGACGTCGTCTTCCTTGAAGAGCGACGGATCAACCTTCAGGCCGCGCATGCCGCCCTTGCCGTCGAGCGTGACCGTGACGAGGCCGCCGCCGGAGGTGCCTTCGACCGTCAGCGCGGCGATCTCCTCCTGCAGCTGCTCCATCTTGGCCTGCATTTCCTTGACCTTGCCCATCATGCCCATGATGTCGCGCATCGGCCGCTCCTTCCGTCTTTGTCGTTAGGCTTTCAGAATTCGATGTCGTCGCCGGGCAGGATGTCGCCCTCGGCAGATTCGGCGGCTGCGGCCACCTCGACCGTCTCGCTCTCGACCTCCGGCGCCTTGATGCGCACGTCTGTGATCTTCGCACCCGGAAAGCGCTGCAGGATGGCGGCGACGTCGGGGTCCTGCCTGGCATCGGCGACGCGTGCCTCCTGCGCACTCGCCTCGGCCTCGGCGAGCGTCGGACCGTTCGCCTCGCGCGAGACGATCACCATCCAGCGGATGCCGGTCCATTCCTCGAGGCGACGCTGCAGGTCGCCCACCAGCGATTTCGGCGCATCGTCGGCAAGGCCGATCTCCGCGCGGCCGGGCTCGAAGCGGCCCGGGCGAACGAAGTTGCGCAGAAGCGCGCGCAGGCGGATATCGCGGTTCTTGGTGCAGAGATCGGAGATGTCTTCCAGCGAACGGACCGGGACCTTCGGCTGCGGTACGGCTTCGGCCGGCTCGACGCGAGGGGCCGCCTGTGCGGACGGCTGAGCTTGCTCGTCGGCGGCCGGAACCGGGCGCAGCATGGTGGCGCCGCCGCCGGTGCGCATGCCCGGCTGGTCGGAACTGCGACCGATCGCGGACACCGCATTCGTCGTCTGCGGCACGGCGGACGTGCCGGAAGCGGATGGCGCGCGCTGGCCGTTGCCCCCTCCCCCATTGCCGGCGCCGCCGGCCAGTTCCGCAAGCCGCCGCGCGGCATCTTCCGGCGAGGGAAGATGAGCGGCATGGGCAAGCCGGATCAACACCATCTCGGCCGCCCCCGCCGGGCGGCTCGAGGCTTCGGTCTCGGGAATTCCCTTCAGCAGCATCTGCCAGATGCGCGACAGCGCGCTGACCGCAACGCTCTGCGCCAACTCTGCCCCGTGCTGCCGTTCGACCTCGCTCAGCGACTGGTCGCCCGCCGCATCGGGCACATATTTCATGCGCGTGACGAGATGGGTGAAATCGGCAAGATCGGTCAGGACGACGGCCGGGCTGGCGCCTGCCTCGTACTGTGCCGCGAACTCGGCCAGGGCAGCCGCCACATCGCCGCGGACGACATGGCCGAACAGGTCGACGATACGGGCGCGATCGGCGAGGCCCAGCATGGAGCGGACCGCCGACGCCTCGACCACGCCGCCACCATGGGCGATCGCCTGGTCGAGCAGGGAGAGCCCGTCGCGGGCCGAGCCTTCGGCCGCGCGTGCGATCATCGCGAGCGCATCCGGCTCCGCCTGCACGCCTTCCTTTTCCAGAATGGTGGTGAACAGTCCGACGAGATCGGTGGCGGCGATGCGGCGCAGGTCGAAGCGCTGGCAGCGCGAGAGCACGGTGATCGGCACCTTGCGAATCTCGGTGGTGGCGAAGATGAACTTTACATGCTCGGGCGGCTCTTCCAGCGTCTTCAGCAGGCCGTTGAAGGCCTGCGTCGAGAGCATGTGCACCTCGTCGATGATATAGACCTTGTAGCGCGCCGAGACCGGGCGATAGCGTACCTGCTCGATGATCTCGCGGATATCGTCGATGCCGGTGTGGGAGGCGGCGTCCATCTCGATCACGTCGACATGGCGGCCTTCCATGATCGCCTGGCAATGCTCGCCGGGGACCTGCAGGTCGATGGTCGGGCGATCGACGTCCGGCGTCTTGTAATTGAGGGCGCGGGCGAGGATGCGGGCGGTCGTCGTCTTGCCGACCCCGCGAACACCGGTGAGCATGTAGGCCTGGGCGATGCGGCCGGTCTCGAAGGCGTTGGTAAGGGTGCGGACCATCGGCTCCTGGCCGACCATGAGGTCCGTGAAATCCTTCGGGCGATACTTGCGCGCCAGAACCCGGTATGCGGCGGGCTTCTCACCGGACGGAAGTGGAGTGTCGTCGCTCATCGGCCAGTCGTGCGCCCTTGCCGTATCGCCTGAAAATCGCGTCCCGACAGGACGTTGGGTGGGAGGCTGGCACGATGACCCGTGCCGGGGCTCGTTAGGGCTGCTTCCTTCCGGACCTGACCCGGTTGGCGAGTGGCTCGTCCACCACCAACCTCCCGGCCTCCATATCGGCAATATTGGATCGGAATGCAAGCCGGCATGCCAAAAAACTGTTGGTGCCGGCCACAAGCCGTGGCATGACTCAAGGGGTGAGGAGCAACATGGGAGCGACCGAATTGACCCCATTCGAGGCTGACGCGCGGCTGGCTCGGGACAGCGAGCTCCTGACGCGGATCGGACTTTGCGAATTGCGGCTGATGCGCGATGCGCGCTGGCCGTGGCTCGTGCTCGTGCCGCAGCGCACGGACGTGCACGAGATGTTCGACCTCACCCCCCTCGACCAGACGATGCTGACCTTCGAGGTCAACCTCGTGGCGGACGCATTGAAGCGCGCCACCGGCGCCACCAAGATCAATGTCGGCGCACTCGGCAACATCGTCCGGCAGTTGCACGTCCATGTGATCGCCCGCAGCGAGGGCGACCCCAACTGGCCGGGCCCCGTCTGGGGCTTCGGCACGGCGGAAGCCTGGGACGACACCGACAAGAACGCCTTCACGGCCAAGCTGCTGGAACATCTCAACTCATGACGTCATCGATCTTCGACCTGCACCTGCCGCATGCCGAACCCAGCACCATGGTCGCCTTTGCCGAGAACAGCCTGGACCGGCGCTCGGAGTATCGAGGCGAGGACTGCGTGGAGCGCGCCTTCGAGGCCGAAGGCGTGCACGCGTTTGCCTTTGCCGGCGGCAAGCTGGTCGTCAAGCACGACGAGAAGATCATCGATCCGTTGTTTGCGCCTTACGAACTCGCGGGGCTGGATCCGATCGTCGAGGACACCGTCCTGCTCGGCTACCTGAAGAACGGCGAGCCGCGGGTGGCCGTTCCGGTCCGGGCCGACCCGGACACGCTGCAGGAGCCGCTGAGAGCCTCCGACGGACGCACGCTCTACCGCCAGCAGATGCTGGACGACGACCTGCTCGGCCAGTTCGCGCAGGCTTCCGCGCTCCTGACCTGGAACGCCAACAACCGCTTCTGCGGCAAGTGTGGCGCGCCGAACCGGATGGAGATCGGCGGCTATCGCCGCGTCTGCACGGCCTGTGCCCACCAGACGTTTCCGCGCACCGATCCTGTCGTCATCATGCTGACGATCGACCTTCAGCGGGATCGATGCCTGCTCGGCCGTTCGCCGCATTTTCCGCCGGGCATGTATTCCTGCCTCGCCGGCTTCGTCGAACCCGGCGAGACGATCGAGCACGCGGTCCGCCGCGAGACGCTGGAGGAAGCGGGCATCCGGCTGGGACGCGTGCGCTATCATGCCTCGCAGCCCTGGCCGATGCCGCACTCGCTGATGATCGGCTGCTATGCGGAGGCGAAGTCGACCGACATCCACCGCGACGAGCAGGAACTGGAGGATTGCCGCTGGTTCACCCGGGCGGAGACGCTCGAGATGCTGGCGCGGACGGCCTCCACCGACCCGGTCACCGGCACCACGACCTCGCCGCCGAAGGGCGCGATCGCCCACCGCCTGATGCGCGACTGGCTCGACTGGCCCGCCTGACCGGCGGCCAGCCGCTGCGGGGCCGATCTCCTGCCGGCTACATGTTCAGACGCATCGGATGCGCCCGGTAGGAGCCGAGAACGCGGACCTTTTCGGAGAAGAACCGCAGTTCCTCCAGCGCGCGGCGCACATTGGCATCGTCGGGATGGCCCTCGATGTCGGCGTAGAACTGGGTGGCGAAGAACCTGCCGCCGATCTGATAGCTCTCCAGCTTCGTCATGTTGATGCCGTTGGTGGCAAAGCCGCCGAGCGCCTTGTAGAGCGCAGCCGGGATGTTGCGCACATTGAAGACGAAGGTGGTGACGATGATGTCGTCCGGCGTCAGGCGGTCCGGGACGTCCTCCTCGCGGGCGAGGACGACGAAGCGGGTGACGTTGCTTTCCGAATCCTCGACGTTCTCGGCGATGATCTCGAGCCCGTAGAGATCGGCCGCCAGCCGCGGGGCAAGGGCCGCCATGCTGCGGTCGCCGGTGTCGGCGACGAGCTTGGCGGCACCGGCGGTGTCGCCGGCGATCACCGGCTTCCAGCCGTTCATCCGGACGATCCGGCGGCACTGGCCGAGCGCGTGGATATGGCTGTGGACGGTGCGGATCTCGTCCTTGGCGACGCCGGGCAGGACCATCAACTGGAAGCGGATCGGCATGAAATATTCGCCGACGATGTGGAGCCGCGATTCCGGCAAGAGATGATGGATGTCGGCGACGCGCCCGGCCAGCGTGTTCTCGATCGGGATCATCGCCAGGTCCGCCTCGCCGTTCTCGACCGCGAGGAAGGCTTCCTCGAAGGTCTGGCACGGCAGCGGCTCCATCTGCGGGAACATGTCCCGGCAGGCCATGTCGGAGTTCGCGCCGAACTCGCCCTGGAAGGCGATCCTGTTGGTCTTCTTTATCATGGGGCGGTCCATCAGCGGGGGGCAACCGGGATCAGCCGGCGGGCCTTTTCGAGATCGGCGGGAGTATCGACACCGAGCGGAACAGTGTCAACGATCTCGGCATCGATGCGCAGGCCCGCCTCGAGCGCACGCAACTGCTCCAGCGATTCGCGCTTTTCCAGCGTCGACGGCGGCAGCGAGACGAAGGTTTCGAGCGCCTTGCGGCGATAGGCATAGAGGCCGATGTGGTGATAGAGCGGGCCGTCGCCATAGGGCGCCGTCGCGCGGGTGAAGTAGAGGGCGCGCAGGCGGCTCGAGCCGATCGGCGAGCCCACGACCTTGACCACGTTGGGATTGGCCTTCTCCTCCGGATCGGTGATCTCGGTCGTGAGCGTGGCGATATCGGTCGCGGGATCGGACAGCGGGTTCAGGGCGGCGAGAATCGTGGCCGGATCGATGGTCGGCAGGTCGCCCTGAACGTTGATGATGACCTGCGCCTTGCGGTCGGGGTCGCATTTCAACAGCGCTTCGTGGATCCGGTCGGAGCCGGACTGGTGCTCGACCTTTGTCATCACGACCTCGAAGCCGGCGGCCGCGACCGCATCGAAGGTGTCCTGGTGATCGACGGCGACCACGACGCGACCGGCGCCTGATTCCGCGGCCCGCCGGGCAACCTGCACGATCATCGGGGCGCCCCCGATATCGGCCAGGGGTTTTCCGGGCAGGCGGGTGGATGCCATGCGCGCCGGAATCAGCACGAGCGTCTCTTCAAACTTCGGGGATTTCATGCTCTGCCCTTCAAGATCGCGAAAGAGTGTCAAAAGGTCCCAACTGCGGCTGCACAATCACTGTTGCAACGAAGCAGCAAAAGACATAGGTTCCGCGCGATTTCAAGACTGGCGGCCATGCTGCCGTGTCCCTGGGGAGTGGTGGATGAATCCTTATGTGAACATGGGTGTGGGAGCCCTGCTCGGCACCGTCTTCGTGCTGATGTCGGTATCGATTGCATCGGAAGGCATATTCCATTCGGGAGCCCCCGAGAAGGAAGGCTTTGCCATCGTCGCCGCCGAGGCCGCAACCGAAGGCGGCGCAGAGGCCGGCGGCGGGGAAGCAGCCGTCACGCCCATCGCCACGCTGCTCGCCTCCGCGGACCCCGCGGCCGGCGAAGCCGTCTTCAAGAAGTGTCAGGCCTGTCATAGCGGAGAGCAGGGCGGCCCGAACAAGGTCGGCCCTGGTCTCTGGAACATCGTCAACCATCCGGTCGCGGCCCATGAGGGCTTCAGCTACTCGGCCGGCATGAAGACCTTTGCCGAAGGCGGCAAGGTCTGGGACTTCGAGCACCTCAACCATTTCCTGCTGGCACCGAAGAAATACGTCGCCGGAACGGCGATGGGCTTTGCCGGCCTGAAGAAGGACGACGAGCGCGCCAACCTGATCGCCTACCTGCGCACGCTCTCCGACAACCCGGCACCGCTGCCCTCGCCCTCCGCCGAAGGCGCAGAGGCGACCCCGCCGGCTGCGCCCGAGGGTGCCGCTCCTGCCGCGCCGGCTGCCCAGTAAGACCTTCGCCATCGTTGCGAATTCGAACCCGGCCAATGGCCGGGTTTTCTTTTTGACGGGTGAGCATGGTATCGGACGGCGACCTCGCCGTAGTGATCGCCGCCGATCCCGATCCCGTCCGTGGCGCCAGGCCGGTTCCTGCAGTAGAAGTGGCTAGAACACCAGCAGCCAGGTCCAGAACGAAACGCTCAGGGCTCCCGCCATCGTCGTCAGCGTGATGGTCGACGAGGCGAGGCCGTGGCCGACATTGAAGTGATTGGCGAGAAGCCAGGCGTTGACGCCCGTCGGCACGGCGGCGGTAAGCACCATGGCGGCGGTCCAGTCCGGGGCCAGGCCGACCAGGCGGCAGGCCACGTAGACGCTGGCCGGCAACAGAAACAGCTTGAACAGCGACATGGTCATTGCGGGCGCGACATTGCCGCGGATCCCGTATTTCACCAGCGCCATGCCGACCGAAATCAGCGCGGCCGGCGAGGCGATCAGGGCGATCTGGTCGATGACGATCTTCGCGGGCCCCTGCAGGGGAACCCCGCCCAGATGAAAGAGCCCGCCGCAGACAAGGCCGATCACCAGCGGATTGCGGGCCAGGCTCCTGCACAGCCCGACCAGCACGGCAATCACGCTTTGCGGCGGGCGTATGCCTTCGCGACGCTCGGCAAGTTCCATCATCAACGTCCCGGCGACCATCATCACCGGCAGGTGGACCGAGAGCAGCACGGAGATCGCGACCAGGCCGTCCTTGCCAATGATGTTGGCGACCAGGGGAAGGCCGATGAAGACCGTGTTGGCGAAGGCGGACGAGACGCCCGCCAGCACACCGAGGCGACGGTCGCGCCGGAAGACCAGGGTGGCGGTCAGATGCGCGATCGTCCACGTCACGGCCACGCCGGAGAAATAGGCGACCCAGATACGCCAGGGCGCTTCGCCCGTGAACGTCGCCTCGGCGATCGTGCGAAACAGAAGCACCGGCACGGCCACGCGGAACACGAAGTCGCCCAACGCGTCGCCGATCGAGGATTGCAGATATCCCGTGCGGACGAGAAGCCACCCGAGCAGGATCAGGGCGAAGAGGGGAACGACGTTCAGTGCGATTTCGGCCATGGCAGCAAGGTGAGGAAGAGGCGTCAGAAAGGAAGAGAACCGGCGGGAGCGCCGTTGCTTCCGATGCGTAACGGAAGCCGCCGACCCGGTCCACCGCAAACCCTGCCAAAATGAAAAAAGCGGGGCCGTGACCCCGCTTCCTCATTCCCGGCGAATGCCGGGACGATATCCGACGGCTGCCAGTACATCCGTGGTCAGCATCGTCGGACAAATCTGCTTCCGCCTTGCGGCGGGTGCCTATGCGGCCTTTCTAGTCACCCAGGGTTACAGCCGTGTGACACGTTCCGGCCCGGCACCGATAGCCTCAGCATCGCCGGTCTTGGTTAACGATCGGTTAACGCGAGCGCCTCTTCGATGATAGACTGGCGATGCGGTTCGAAATCTCACCTTGCGGGAACCCGAGACCGCCCTTGCCAGTTTCTTGCCTGTAAACCCCGGATCAGGAGAATTCTCATGGTAGATGAAAAGCAGCCGCCCCGGCGCGCATCCCTCGGCGTCGTCGGCGGTGACAGGAAGACAGGCAAGACGCTCGAAGGCGCTGCGGAAGCCCTGTCTGCCGATGCGGCGGACGCCGAGGCGGCAAAGGCCGCGATTGCCGAACAGGTGGCGGTCCTGAAGGAGGAAGTCGCCCGGCTCCGCGAGAGCCTTGGCGTCATCGCGGAAAGCAGCGGGCAATATGCGGTCTCGCGCGTGAATTCGGTGCGGGAGGACGTGCGCGTCGCCGTTGCGGCCAATCCGCTGGGCGCGCTGTTCGGCGCAGCCCTGGTGGGCTACCTGTTCGGGCTTCGGCGGCGCTGACATCGCGCCGCCGCGCTGGCGAGAACGAAGACATGCTCCACGCAGTCGAGCGCCGCCCCGGTCGGGCGGCGCTTTCGGCATCTTATCGCCAGTAGCGACTGCGTGGCGTCCGGTCCTCGGCGCTGCCGAGCATGTAGCCGAGCACGACGCCGGCAAGCCCGGCGGCGAGCACGAGCGTCGACACCGCGGCCGGATGCTCGCGCGCGACATCGGCCACCGCGGATCCTTCCGAGCGGACATAGCCCGCGCCCTGCCTGGCGGCCGCGCGCACGGATCGCCCCGCCTTGCCGGCCCGGTCCCGGACCTCGTCGATCGCCTGCGAGGATTGTGCCCCCACCTCCTTGCGCAACTTGTCGAGTTCGTCGCGGAGGTTTGCAAGCTGCGCCTGGGCATCCAATTCTGCCATGTTATTTCTCCTCTCAAGGAAAGTCCGGCCATCTCCGGCGGGCGGCAAGCTGGCTGCCGGACGGCCGACGGGAACGAATCACCGCGAGCGCCTGTGCCCGCGACACCAACAGAACGACCGAGGCGGCATTGCGGTTCCGGCTCGGGCTCCGGATAAATCACAGTCCGCGAGCCCTGCGCGGGTCGCCTTCAAGGATAGCAAGCCGAGCCGAAACCGCCAAACCGCCCTGCCAGTCTCGACCGCTCCCGTCATGCCTTCGAACGGCTGGAGAAAAAAGCTTGGACGCCAAACCACAAGAACACAGGCACCCCAAACAGGAAGAACCCGGCGCTGTGCGGGCGCCGGGAGGTACAGGTTGGGGCATTTTCTGGGGTGGCGCCGGCGCCACAGGTAAGAACTTAAATGCAATCAGCGTTTGTTCCAAGTAGAATTATACACTCTAGCTCGAATTATCGAGTTCTATAGCTCTTTCGCCCGGCGCCGCATTGCAATTCGTCCTTTGCGGAAAGCTTTCCGGCGGCTACTCGACGACGGCAACCTGCTCGATTTCGTTGACCTGCGAATAGTGATCGACGAGGTCGGGAACGAGCGCCAGTCCGAACATGACGGCGACGAACGTGACGAAAACCGTCACGGATAGAGTAGTGCGAAGCATATCGGCCTTCCTTTCACGCGGTCAGGCTACACCAAGGCGGATGACCGCGCCGGTGTTTTCTGAACGCCAGATGAACAAAAAACCGTTATCGGGGGAAGTAACGAAAAATATACGCCTGTCATGTGGGCCGGCTGCCATGGCCTGCTCCCGGGCTTCGCCGGGCCGGCAATCCTTTGACATCGGGCTCCAAGCAGGGGTACCAACGGCTGCCTGCTCACGATCGATTCCGGACAAGCCATGCCCCCGAAGAAACAGCGCAAGCGCCGTTCGACAGCCCGACGGTCGCCCCCCGCACGCGGCCGCATGTGGCCCTGGTACCTCCTGGCCGCCACCATCGTCGCCGCCATCGTCGCGCGCGAGAACCTCGACGACCTGACGGGCTGGCTGCGCCCCGGCAACACGATCCGCTCCGGCACGCAGCCGGCTGCCGCGCGTCCGAAGCCGCCCGAACCGCCGCGGAACGTGCGGCAGCGCACCGAGGCATCCGCGGAGCGGCGTCCTCCTCCGGCCCTGGCCGAGGCGCCGACGCCGGGCCCGAGACCGCCCGGGACGATCCCCGGAGCGACATCGGAAGCGCCGCCGGCGGTGGTGCCGGGGACGGCGCCCGGAGCCGGGGACGAGGCAGCCTTCTTCTATTGCGGCATCAAGCAGGACAACTGCGTCGTCGACGGCGCCAATTTCATCTACCGCGGCGCCAGGATCCGGCTGGCGGACATCTACGTGCCGGCGACCAAGGATGCGAAATGCGATCGCGAGCGCAACCTCGGCGGGGACGCGAAGGAGGCGCTGCGGATCCTGCTCAACGCCGGCGATTTCGAGCTTGCGGACTGGAAGCCGATCGACGAGGACCAGCATGGCCGCAAGCTGCGGGTCGTGGTGCGCCACGGCAAGTCGATCGGTGATGCCATGGTGGCGCGCGGGCTGGCGCGCCCGTGGACGGGGCAGCGCTTATCCTGGTGCCCGTGAGGACCGAACGGCGGCGTGTCGTGTCGAGCGCTCCCTGAGCCCGCGCTCAATTCGGCGCCGGGGGCGGTCCCGCGACCGCGCCTTGCCCGCTGCTCATCCCCTCTGCAGTCCGCCCCGATGGCCGAGCCTTCAGGTCATTGTCAGCTTCGGGTGTCGTACGTGTCGCCGTGTGGGCAGCGCATGGAGACGCGACATGAGCGAGAACAAGAGGCGGCTGACGCTTCATACCAACCAGCGCGACGAGCTTTTTGCACGCCGGGAAGAGCCGATCGGCGATTTTGCGTTCGACTCCGGCGTGGCCGACGTCTTCGACGACATGGTGAGCAGGTCCGTTCCCTATTATGACGAGATGCAAAGGATGGTCTGCGAACTGGCGAAGGATTTCGCCCGTGCCGGCACGAATCTCTTCGACATCGGCTGCTCGACGGCCACGACGCTGCTGAGCCTCGACCGCGAGATCGAGGAAGGCGTCGCCTTCGTCGGCATCGACAATGCGCCGGACATGCTTCAGAAGGCGTCCCAGAAGATCGCGGCTGCGGGGACGCGGCGGCCGATCGACCTGCGCGTGGCCGACATCCACCAGGACTTCGCCATCGACAATGCCAGCGTCGTCACGATGCTGCTGACGCTCCAGTTCGTCCGGCCGCTCCACCGCGAACGCGTGCTGAGAACGATCCATCGCGGCCTGAACGACCAGGGATGCCTCCTGCTCGTGGAGAAATTGACGAGCGAGGAAACATCGTTCAACCGGCTCTTCATCCAGCACTACTACGATTTCAAGCGCAGGAACGGATATTCCGAGATCGAGATCGCCAAGAAGAGGGAGGCGCTGGAAAACGTCCTGATCCCCTATCGCCTGGAAGAGAACACGCAGCTTCTGAAGGAGGTGGGGTTCAGAAGCGTCGAGGTGTTCTTCCGGTGGTACAACTTCTGCGCCCTCGTCGCGGTCAAGTGAGGGCATGGCGATGGAACCCGTCACCGTCACGATCGGCAATTTCTTCTTCCGCTTCCGCAACCAGGTCTTTCCGCTCGTCATCCTCGCGCTCTTCCTGATGCGGGCGCCGGCGCTTCCAGCCGTGGACGGAGACACGATCGGGCGACTGCGGGAAGCGGTTGCCCTCCTGTCCGTCTTCTGCGGCCTCGGTCTGCGGGCGCTGGTGATCGGCTATGCCTATATCCAGCGCGGCGGCAGGAACAGGCGGGTCTATGCCAAGAACCTCGTCACCGAGGGCATGTTCGGCGTCTGTCGCAATCCGCTCTATGTCGGCAACATGCTGCTCTATTTCGGCCTGTTCCTGTTCCACGGCAATCCGGCCGTGGTCGTCACCGGCACCTGCCTGTTCTTCTTCATCTACCATTGCATCGTTTTCGCGGAGGAAGACTTCCTGTCGGAGAAGTTCGGCGAGGCCTATGACCGCTACCGGGCAGACGTGCCGCGGTGGTGGATGCGATGGTCGAATTTTGCCGCGGCCACGCAGGGAATGCGGTTCAGCCTGCTTCGGGTGCTGGCGAAGGACTATTCGACGATCGCGGCCGCGGCCTTCGCCGTCATTGCGACGGAAATCTACCGCATCGCCTTTTCCGACATAGCCGGCCAACGCACCCCGTACCTTGTGCTGCTGGCACTGGCGATGCTGGCAGTCGGCGTCGCCACCGCGGTCACCAGCTACCTGAAGCGGTCCGGCGCGCTCGAGGAGGCGTGAGGCCTCGACGCAAGACGGCCCAGGGCACGGTCCCGTCGTCCAAAGCTATCGGTGTCGATCGCGTGCCACCCCTTCAGGTGGTTGTCAGGCAGAGGCTGCATTCAGCGGGTGGTCATCCACGGCACGAGTGCGAGCATGCGTCTTCTTCCTGCGCGTAAATCCTTAAGGGCATTTGCCACGATCTGCCTGCTCGCAGGGGCCACCCTTGGCGGTTACGCGGCCAATCTGCAGGCGACCGGTAACTTCCATACGGTCATCGAGGGCGAGCTTTACCGTTCGGCCCAGCCGAGCCCGGCGCAGCTTGCCGCCTATGTCAGGGACCACGGCATCCGCACCATCATCAATCTTCGCGGCGAGAATGCCCGGGCGTCGTGGTACGAGGCGGAGCTTCGGACCGCCCATGCGCTCGGCGTTCGTCACATCGACTATCGCATGTCGGCGTCGAAGGAGCTGACGACGAGCCGGGCGGACGAACTCGTCGCCATCATGGCGGCAGCGGAGAAGCCGATCCTCATCCATTGCCAGGCGGGGTCCGACCGGACCGGGCTGGCCTCCGCCCTCTACAGCCTCCGCGTCGCCGGCCGCCGGGAAGGCGAGGCAGAGCGGCAATTGTCGTTCTACTTCGGCCATGTGGGCATTCCGCATCTGTCGGCAGCCTATGCGATGGACACAAGCTGGGAGACGTTCGAGGACTACTACAAGCCCGAGGGGTAGACGTGCCGCCCCGGTGAACAAGCCGCCGGACCACCGCCAGCCTTGCATTTGCCCCGCGGACGTGGGAGGAGGCGCTCCCTTTCGCGCTCCCCTCACATCGGACCCGTCATGACGACCGCCTACGGCCTCGATTTCGGCACCACCAATTCCGTTCTTGCGACCGCCGACGGAGGTTCGACCCGGTCCATCCTCATGCACACGCCGGCCGGCGAGGCGGACACGCTCCGGACCGCGCTCTCCTTCATGAAGGGCGGCAGGGGTGAGCTTTCCTGCGAGGCCGGGCCCGCCGCCATCGCTCAGTTCATCGACAATCCCGGCGAATGCCGTTTCCTGCAGTCGATCAAGACCTTCGCCGCCTCGCCGCTGTTCCAGGGCACGCTGGTCTTCTCAAAACGTTTCGCCTTCGAAGACATCATGCACGCCTTCCTCTCCCGCCTGCGGGACTATGCCGGCGACGCGCTGGACGGGCCTGCGGGACGGGTCGTCGTCGGGCGCCCCGTCCGCTTCGCCGGCAGCAATCCGGACGAGCGGCTGGCGACGGAGCGCTACAACGCCGCACTCGGCCGCTTCGGCTTCCCCGAGATCCACCATGTCTACGAGCCGGTCGCCGCCGCGTTCTATTTCGCCCGCACCCTCGAGCGCGACGCCACCGTGCTCGTCGCCGATTTCGGCGGCGGCACGACGGACTACTCGCTGATCCGCTTCGAGAGCCATGCGGGGCGGATGACGGCGACACCGCTCGGCCATTCCGGCGTGGGCGTGGCCGGCGACAACTTCGATTTCCGCATCATCGACAACATCGTCTCCCCGATCATCGGCAAGGGCTCGATGTTCAGGAGCTTCGACAAGGTGCTCGAGGTGCCCTCGAGCTACTATGCGAATTTCGGCCGCTGGAACCAGCTCTCGATCTTCAAGACGCTGCGCGATTTTGCGGAACTGAAGAAACTCGTCCAGACCAGCCTGGAACCGGAAAAGCTCAAAACCTTCGTCGACCTCATCGAAATGGACGAGGGCTATCCGCTCTACCAGGCCGTCTCCGCCGCGAAGATGCAGCTTTCGGCCGCCGAGGAAGCGGAATTCTCCTTCCCGCCCCTGGGCGACGGCGCGCGCCAGATCGTCAAACGGAGCGATTTCGAGCGCTGGATCGCTCCCGAGCTCCAGCAGATCGAAGGCGCGCTCGACGACGTCCTTGCGAGGACGAACATGGCGGCCGGCGATATCGACAAGGTGTTCCTGACCGGCGGGACGTCGTTCGTCCCCGCTGTCCGGCGGCTGTTCGAGCAGCGCTTCGAGCGCGACCGCATCGAAAGCGGCGGCGAACTGCTCTCCATCGCCCATGGCCTCGCTTTGATCGGCGCACGGGACGATATCGCCGACTGGTCGGCCAGATCGAACTGAAGCGGCGATTGCCGCCCGCCGCGTGGAAAGCCGCCCCTGGGAGCGAGGTACTAGCCCATAGGATCGATTGAGGGACGACAAGGCCGCCCTATCTTGTCGCCATCTTTTCATGGGAGGGCAGCAACATGGTTCGCAGGACTGGCACTTCTTCCGGCGACACACTCCGGGGCACAGGCAAAGACGACCGCCTTGAAGGGCGCGCAGGGGACGACGCGCTCTACGGCCTGGGGGCCGACGACAGGCTCATGGGCGACAGCGGTGACGACACGCTGTCCGGCGGCGACGGAGCCGACAGGCTTCAGGGCGGCAGCGGCAGCGACATTCTCCGCGGCGGCAGAGACGAAGACCGGCTGGAAGGCGACCGCGGGAACGATTTCGTGTATGGCGACGCCGGAAACGACGAACTGAGAGGCGGTCTCGGCGACGACGTCCTGAAGGGCGGAGCCGGTGCGGACAAGCTCAGAGGAGACCTCGGCCAGGACGATCTCTATGGCGGAGGCGGCGCCGACCGGTTCATCTTCAAGAAGGTCGCCGAGTCGACCGCAGATCCCGGCGGCCGCGACACGATCTACGACTTCAGCCTCAAGGGAGGCGATCGCATCGACGTCTCGTCGATCGACGCCAATGGCATATCCTCCGACGGCAATCAGACGTTCCGGTTCATAGCAGACGAGGAATTTCACGGCCGGGCCGGCGAACTTCGCTCTGAAAAACGGGCCGGCGATACGATCGTCCTTGCCGACCGCGATGGCGACGGCGAGGCCGACTTCTCGATCCGTCTCGACGATCCGCTGGTGCTGCAGAAGGGTGATTTCATCCTTTGAGCCAACGGGCCGGCAGGGCCGAGACGCCTTTAGGATCGTTGTGCCCGGAGGCTGCCGGATGGCGCCGGACACCCGGTCCTCAATCAGCATGTGGTCGGCTCCACTTTCTGCGCCTCCTTGTTCATACTAACGTGAACATCCTGACGCGGAGGCCCGGCAGCATGGCGAAGCTCGTCTTCGGAATGAACCAGTCCCTGGACGGTTATGTCGATCACCTGGAAATGCGGACGGGGCCTTTGCTCTTCCGCCACTGGACAGAGCACGTGCGCGACCTGACCGGCAGCGTGTACGGTCGCCGGATGTACGAGACCATGCGCACCTGGGACGAAGACCGTCCCGAGTGGAGTGCGGAGCAACGCGCGTTCGCGGTCGCGTGGAGGCGTCAACCGAAGTGGGTCGTGTCGCGCTCGTTGACGTCGGTCGGCCCCAACGCCACGCTTGTCGAAGACAACGTCGAGGCGGTGATCCGCGACCTGAAGGCCAGGCTTGCCGGGGAGATTGCGGTTTCCGGACCGGACCTGGCGCGGAGCCTGACCGACCTCGGCCTCGTCGATGAATATCGGCTCTACTTCCACCCTTACGTGCTTGGCCGCGGCAAGCCGTTCTTTGCCGGCCCACGGCCGCCGCTCCGCCTTGTTTCCACCGATCGCGTTGGCGAGGACACGGTCAGGCTGACATACGTTCCTGCCTGATCGCGCAAGCCGCCGAACGTGCGGCGACTGGCGGCTTTCGGCCGGCAATCGTGTCGTCAAAGTCGCCGCAAGTGCGTTCGGCCGTGCTTCTGGCGCGAAGCAGTCAGACTCTCGCTTTCCTTGCTATCGTTTGTCTCTTCGGGAAAACCGGATCCCACTTTTCCTGACAAACTCTAGGCTCTGATCAGCTTCGCGGCCGCCTCGCCGGCGCTGTCCATATAGTCGGGGTCCCGGTGGAGAAGCACGACCGCGAACGCGCCGTCGAGCAGGAGAATGATCTGCCGCGCCAGACGCCGCGCCTCGTCGGGCGCGCGCATGTCTGCGAGCACCGCGCAGAGCCAGTCCTCGACCCGCTTCTTGTGCGTGCGGCCGGCGATGATCGCGGGATGTCCCGGCAGGTGGATGAGTTCGACCGAGGTGCGCAGGAAGCCGCACCCCTTCCATTTGGGATGCCGTGCAGCCATTGCGAGATTGCGGAAAATGCCCTGCACCTTGTCGGCGGTGTCGCCGTCGGTCTCGGCAAACCAGCGCTGGAACAGCGCCAGGTTGGGCTGGTCCCTGGCCTCCAGGCAGGCCGCGATCAGATCGTCCTTGCTGCGGAAATGATAGTAGAGGGTCCGCTTGGTCAGCCCGGCCTTTTCGGCGACGGCATCGACGCTGACGGCGCGGATGCCCTCGGCGTGAAAGAGCTTGCCGGCCGCTTCGACGATGCGCTCGCGCGTGGGGATATCGGTCCTGGTCATGTGCCTTTGTATACCGACCAGTGAATATACACAATCTGCCGCAGCCCCTATCGTGCCTCTATGCGCAATCTGCCTCCGCTCCAGACGGCCATCGAAGAAATACCGGTCGAAATCCCCTGTCCGGACGGGGTTCGGCTCGGCGGCCATGTCTGGCAAGCACGACAGGCCGATCCGGCCGGCACCGTCATTGTCAACGCCGCCACCGGCGTCCTCTCGCGCTACTACCACCGCTATGCCCGCTTCCTCGCCGGGCACGGGTTCGACGTGCTCACCTACGACTATCGCGGCATCGGCCTGTCGAGGCCCGAGCGGCTGAAGGGATGCAGCTATCGCTGGCGCGACTGGGGCGAGCGGGACTTCGAGGGCGCCGTCCGGTTCGTCCGGCAACACGGCCGTTGCGACGGGCTGTTCGTGGTGGGCCACAGCATCGGCGGGTTCCTGCCGGGCCTTGCGGAAAGCGCCCACCGGATCGACCGCATGCTGACCGTCGGCGCACAATATGCCTGGTGGGGCGACTATGCCGCCAGCCGGCGGCTCCCCCTGTTCCTCAAATGGCATGTGGCGATGGCTGCGCTGACATGCGCATTCGGCTATTTCCCCGGCCGCCGGCTGGGCTGGCTGGAGGACCTGCCCGCAGGCGTCGCCCATGAATGGAGCTTTCGCGGACAGCGCTTCGAACACAGTCATCGCCCTGCCGAACGGCAAGGCGCGCTCGACCGCATGGCGGCCGTTGCCGCGCCGATCCTGGCGGTGACCGTCTCCGACGACGAGCTCGGCACGCCGGCCGCCATCCGCCGCACGCTGGACTACTACACGCGCGCCGAACGAACGGCGGTCCTGCTTCGGCCAGCGGACTATGGCTGCGACGCCATCGGCCATTTCGGCCTGTTCCACGACAGTCACGCATCCGGCTTCTGGCTCGACACGCTGCTATGGCTGCGCGACGGCCGCAACCCCTGGCCCCGCCACGTCATCGACCTTTGAACCCGGGGGCTTTCATGCGTCGCCTCGCCAAATCGTCAGACGCAGGGTTCGCTTGCTGTCTGTATCGCACCGGAGGAGATTGCCAAACCGCATGACGCAGAGATCCGCGTCGCAGGAACGAAGATTCAGCAGGGAAGCCGGCAACACGTCGTTCGCGGGCGGGCGAACCACCACGAGGTCGATTGCTGCCGTCTCTGATATTCAAGGCGAATCGGGCCGTAGCGATAGAATCGGTGGTGTTCAGCGCCGCTTGGTAAGTGCAACAGTCAGCGGCGATAGCGACTTGAAGGCGGAGAGCGGCGGCAAATGGCGGGCCGAAGACGAAGAATCGGAGAACTACACCTACGCTATGGCCCTCTAAAGCGCACGCGACTACTGCTGGCTCTATGACCCCATGACCAGAAGACCTGACTTCTCCACATGCGCTTGGCCAGTTGGTAGGATTTGCGCTGTTGCTGCCCTTTCGTCGAAGTGCACCCATGCTTTCTTATGGAGATCCTTGAGGACCTTACGTTTAAAATCAGTTCCGTTTTTGTATTCGACCCAACCTTGCAGTTGGGTGACGGTCGCCGGCTTGCCTTCCGCGTAGAGCAAAATTAGCACCTTTTGACTTGCAGTTTTCACCGGCTCAAGCACTCGCCGTATATCGCCATTAGACCAAACCATGTGGAATGTTCGAGCGGTGACCGCTTCGACGACGGCATAAGAATCAGACAGAGCCAGTTGCGAATAGTTGCGAACAAGCTCGCTCATGATCCATTTCATACCACGCAGGAAAAACTCTGCATCCATGTGGTTAGGACTAACTTCAGCCGAAACATGACCAATCGCCCGATTGTTCCGAAGTTCGTAAAGCGCAGCCAAAACCTTCGGTACCTGCATACAGAGCGAGCGTCCTTTGGTGCCGTTATATTGTTCTAGATCTCGGCATGCCTGAGGAAAGTTCCCCGGCTTTGATGGCCTTGTCGTATAAGTTCCCGTCGCGTGCCCGGCGCATATACAATAAGCGACTTCGCAGAATTTTCCTGCCTTGAGACCAACCTTTTCCCAGTCACTGGCACGGTACTCGTCAAGTGCTTGCTCGAATTCCTCGATTAGAGGCGTGCGCAGGCCCAAAGGAATTGTTTTGAGAGTGTCTTGGAGGTTAGGGAGACTCAAGCGTCAATCCCTGTCCCAGTAATACTTGAAAGGACCGGAACCATCTTTTGTTCTTTGAAGAAGCCCTCTCTTAAAAAGTGACTCACCTGCTGCGGCGACCTGATTTGATTTGTGAGTAAAGCCTTTTTCAGCAAGGCCGACTACTATATCGCTCCCGCCACGTTTCGTCTTGAAGAAGCCCTCCTCCTTCAGCGCCAGAATCCTATCCGCACAAGTATGACCTTTGGGAGCGACACTCCGCTTGCGCTTCACTTTGGACTTTGTGCCGCTTCCGTTATCCTCGGAGGCCTCGACATCAAGGTTGCTGTTCGTGTCGCTCTAAACAGACTGAACCTCTTCATTCTGTACCGGGCGACTGCCAAAGCCCACCTCTTCGATGAGCGGGAACAGCTTTGCGAGAAGCCCCTCTACGAAGTCTTTTTCGCCTTCAATTTCGATAACGCCTGCCGGCGCATCGATGTGAACTCTGTTTGTCACCTAGCCCCCCCCAATCGTAGGTAAAACACAATTCTCGCCTGAGTTGAATTGCCGATCAAGTGTTTTCCAGAACTGGCTAAGTCCACAGACACCTAGCTATACAGAGGCTCGGGTTTGACGACCATTATGGATTGCGCAACATGGTGATTTACGTCACCCCATATGGTCTAGAATCGGCGGATTGCCATTCCGCATGTTGGAATGCGGCCATCAGCGACAATATCGCAGCATAGAGGGCAATCGGCGGCAAATGGCGGACAGAGAGGGATTCGAACCCTCGATACGCTTTCACGTATACACGCGTTCCAGGCGTGCGCCTTCAACCACTCGGCCACCTGTCCATCCGTTGACGGCCGGTGGTCAGTCCGGCACGGACCGCGCCGCTGTTTCCAGTGGGCGGGACGGCGCGATATATACCGATGATGGCTGCGGGATCAACCGCTTTCTGACAGAATTTTGACCGTCTTCGATCGTGTTGCGGCATGGCCGATTGCAACGGATGGCGGCGGCTCTTATCTATAGGCGGAAGCAAGGGATTGGCCCGAAGGTCCTGCCGGAGTGATACCGTCGATGATACGCTTCGTTTTCAGGATGCTCAGCCTCGTGGCGCTGACGCTCGCGGTGATGGCGGCGTCGCTGGATGCGATCCAGTCCGTGGCGGCGTCCACGCCCGTGCTGACGCCGCTCGCGGTCGCCTGGAGTGCGGTCAGTCCCGAATCGATCGCGTTTGTCGCCGACACGCTGATGAACCGCGTGCATCCGGTCCTCTGGAACCCGGCGGCGCTCTGGGTGCTGTCGCAACCGGCCGCGATCGTGCTGCTGGTGCTGGCGCTGCTCCTCTGGATGATCGGCTACAAGCGCCGGCCGTTCGCGGGCCGCTTCACCGCCTGAAGGACAACGTCCTGACCGACCATGAAGGATGCCCGGAGCTTACGGGCCTGAAAGGAGTATTTCGCGTGTTCCTGATCGACATGTTCAACAAGAAGACGACGATGCCGGCGGCGGACGCAGCGCTCCCCGGCCGCCCGGAGCCGATCCCGACGGCGGAGACGCACTTCGTCAACGGGCACCCGCTCAAGGGCCCCTACCCCGACAATACCCGCGGCATCCTTCTCGGGCTCGGCTGCTTCTGGGGTGCGGAGCGCCTCTACTGGCAGATCCCGGGGGTCTATGTCACGGTCGTCGGCTATTCCGGCGGGTTCACGCCGAACCCGACCTACCAGGAGACGACGACGGGCCTGACGGGGCACACGGAGGTGGTTCGGGTCGTCTACGACCCCAGCGTCGTTTCGCTGGAGGATCTTCTGAAGGTGTTCTTCGAGGAGCACGACCCCACCCAGGGCATGCGCCAGGGCAACGATATCGGAACGACCTACCGTTCGGCGATCTATACGACCGGTGACGACCAGCTGGAGACGGCGCTGAGGGTGCGCGACCGGTACCAGGCCGCCCTCGACGCGGCCGGGCACGGCAGCAGGATCACGACGGAAATCGCGCCGGCCGGCGCGTTCTATTTCGCCGAGCCCTATCACCAGCAATATCTGGCGAAAAACCCCGGCGGCTACTGCGGCCTGCGCGGGACCGGGGTCTCCTGCGCCATCGGCTGAGGTGCCTCTCCCGGTTGTAGCGAAGCCCTCGACGGCGGGCCCTGGCAGGCCCGCCACGTTTTTTTACCAACTGAAAAAATTGTCGTGAAATTTTGTGGCGGGCATGCAAGGATCGCCGCGTCTGATCCTCGGGAACAGGGTTGGCGCTCCGCAGACCGTCATTCACGGACGTGCGGGAGGACCCAAAAAAATCAATAGCAACAGGGCTGCACGATGAAAAAAACCTTGCTTACTTTCCTTGCCACTGCGGCCATGTCGGCGACGGCGCTTGCGGCCGACATCAAGCCGGCGATCATCTACGACCTCGGCGGCAAGTTCGACAAATCCTTCAACGAAGCAGCCTTCAACGGCGCCGAAAAGTTCAAGACCGAGACCGGCATCGAATATCGCGACTTCGAGATCGCCAACGACGCGCAGCGCGAACAGGCGCTCCGCCGCTTCGCCGGCGACGGCAACAACCCGATCGTGATGGCCGGCTTCTCCTGGGCCGCCACGCTGGAGAAGGTCGCAGCCGAATATCCGGACACCAAGTTCGCCATCATCGACATGGTCGTCGACAAGCCGAACGTCCGCTCCGTCGTCTTCAAGGAAGAGGAAGGCTCCTGGCTCGCCGGCATCATGGCCGCGATGGCTTCGAAGTCGAAGACCGTCTCCTTCGTCGGCGGCATGGACATTCCGCTGATCCACAAGTTCGCCTGCGGCTATATCGGCGGCGCCAAGTCCACGGGTTCGGATGTCAACGTGCTGGAAGCCTATACCGGCACCACGCCCGACGCCTGGAACGACCCGGTCAAGGGCGGCGAGATCGCCAAGTCGCAGTTCGACCAGGGTTCGGACGTCGTCTATCACGCAGCCGGCGGCACCGGCGTGGGCGTGCTGCAGGCCGCGGCCGATGCGGGTAAGCTCGGCATCGGCGTCGATTCCAACCAGAACATGCTGCATCCCGGCAAGGTGCTGACCTCGATGCTGAAGCGCGTCGACGTCGCCGTCTACGATGCCTTCAAGACGGCGAACGACGGCAACTTCGCCCCCGGCATCAACGTTCTGGGCCTAAAGGAAGACGGCGTCGGCGTCGCCATGGACGACGACAATGCGCCGCTGATCACGCCGGAAATGAAGGCTGCGATCGACAAGGCCACGGCCGACATCATCGCCGGCACGGTCACCGTCCACGACTACATGTCGGACGAGACCTGCCCGTACTGATCGCCATTGCCACAGGCGGCCCGCCGGTCTCGCAACGAGCCGGCGGGCTTTCCGTTTCTGCCGGAAGCGTCAGTAGTGCGGCGGGCGGGTGATCGCGGGCGCCTCGAGCGCGCTCTCCTCCAGGGCGAGGAAGCGATCGGTCAGCCGGTCCAGCTTCGTCCGCATCTGCTCGACCACCTTCCACTGCTCCGTCAACTGGTCGGAAAGCTCCTCGATGGTGCGGCTCTGGTGGGCCACGTGCTCCTCCAGGGCGGCGATGCGACCGGCATGGTCATCGGCGGGATTTACGGGATTGGTCATAGTTCGTCGGCCTTCCGCTTCGTTGCGGTGGATCTACCGAATGGCGCAGCCGCCCGCAATGATGCTGGACAAGCGTAACGGAAGCAACAAGACTGAACGGGAAGACTGGCCGGAGGTGGCCGCACGTCCGCGCCCAGGCAGGCCGGCGGCGTCCACATACGAGAACAACGGATCGTCATGGGTGAACTGGCAATCGAACTGAAAGGCATCGACAAGAGCTTCGGCCTCGTCCATGCCAACAAGGACATCAACCTGAAGGTCCGCAAAGGGACCATTCACGGCATCATCGGCGAGAACGGGGCGGGCAAGTCGACGCTGATGTCGATCCTCTACGGCTTCTACCAGGCCGATCGCGGCGAGATCCTCGTCGACGGACGCACGATCAGCATTCGCGATCCGAATGCGGCGATCGCGGCCGGCATCGGCATGGTGCACCAGCACTTCATGCTGGTGGAGAACTTCACGGTCCTGGAAAATGTCATGCTGGGCGCCGAGGAAAGCTGGATCCTGAACGCCGGCATCGCCCAGGCGCGGGCGGAACTGAAGCGGCTGGAGAGGGAATATGCGCTGGAGGTCGATCCCGACGCGGTGATCGAGGAACTGCCGGTCGGACTGCAGCAGCGCGTCGAGATCCTCAAGGCGCTCTACCGCAAGGCCGACATCCTGATCCTCGACGAGCCGACGGGCGTGCTGACGCCGGCAGAAGCGGACCACCTGTTCCGGATCCTCGAACAGCTGAAGGCGCAGGGAAAGACGGTCATCCTCATCACCCACAAGCTGCGCGAGATCATGGCGATCACCGACGAGGTCTCCGTCATGCGCCGCGGCGAGATGGTGGCGACGCGCGAGACCGACAAGACCTCGGTGGAGGAACTGGCGGAGCTTATGGTCGGCCGCCGCGTGCTGCTGCGCGTGAAAAAGGGCACAGCACATCCGGGCGACGTGAAGCTCTCGGTGAAGAACCTGACCGTGCGCGACGGCCGCGGCGTGACCATGGTGGACGACGTTTCCCTTGATCTGCGCGCCGGCGAGATCGTCGGCATCGCCGGCGTCGCCGGCAACGGCCAGTCCGAGCTTCTAGAGGCGATCGCCGGCATCCGCCGCGCCGTCTCCGGCAACGTGGAGCTGAACGGCCGGGCGATCGACGTCACCGGCCATGCCGATCCGGCCGAACTGCGCCAGCGCGGGCTGGCGCATGTGCCGGAGGACCGCCACCATGTCGGCCTAGTCTTGAAATTCGAGGAGAGCGAGAACGCCATCCTCGGCTATCATGACGACCCGCAATACCGGAAGGGCCTCCTTCTCGACATCGACGCGATCCGCGCCGATGCGGAAGAGAAGATCCGGAAATATGACATCCGCCCGCCGAACGCGCGGCTGAAGACGGCCAATTTCTCCGGCGGTAACCAGCAGAAGATCGTGCTGGCCCGCGAGATGGAGCGCGGGCCCGACGTGCTGATCATCGGCCAACCGACCCGCGGCGTCGACGTTGGCGCGATCGAATTCATCCATAAGCGCATCATCGAGATGCGCGACCAGGGCAAGGCGGTGCTGCTCGTCTCGGTCGAGCTCGACGAGATCCGGGCGCTGTCCGACCGGATCCTCGTGATGTTTGCCGGCCGCGTCGTCGGCGAACGGTCCCCCGATGCCTCCGAAGGCGAGCTCGGCCTCCTGATGGCCGGCGTCGAAGGCCCGAAGGAGGCCGCGCAATGAGCACCCCCTATGCGAAGCTGCCGGGCTGGGTCGAATATGGCCTCATCCCGCTCGTCAATCTCGTCGTCGCCTTTGCGGTTGCGGGACTCGTGGTACTGCTCGTCGGCGAGAGCCCGCTGGAGGCGGCCTACCACATGATCAACGGCGCCTTCGGGCGCGGCGAATATATCGGCTTCACGCTCTACTACGCCACCACCTTCATCTTCACCGGGCTCGCCGTTGCCGTCGCCTTCCATGCCGGGCTGTTCAACATCGGCGGAGAAGGGCAGGCCTATGTCGCCGGCATCGGCGTGGCGCTCGCCTGCCTCTGGCTCGACCGGATCATGCCCTGGTACGTCGTCTTTCCGGTGGCGATCCTCGGGGCCGGGTTGTTCGGCGCCGCCTGGGCGTTCCTGCCCGGCTGGTTCCAGGCCAAGCGCGGCAGCCATATCGTGATCACCACGATCATGTTCAACTTCATCGCCGCGAGCCTGATGAACTACATGCTCAACCGGGTGATGAAGCCGCTCGGCTCGATGTCGCTGGAGACGCGGACCTTCGACACCGGCGGGCAGCTGCCGAAACTCGACTGGCTGATGTCGATCTTCGGCCTGAGCGTCGGCACCTCGCCCTTCAACGTCACCTTCCTGCTGGCGCTGGCGGCAGCCTTCGGCGTCTGGGTGCTGATCTGGCGCACCAAGCTCGGCTACGAAATGCGCACCATGGGCCACAGCCCGCAGGCGGCGCGCTATGCCGGCATCAAGGAGGCGCGCATCATCATCATCACCATGATGATCTCCGGCGCGCTCGCCGGCATGATGGCGCTGAACCCGATCATGGGCGAGACCTATCGCATGCAGCTCGACTTCGTGCAGGGCGCCGGCTTCGTCGGCATCGCCGTCGCACTGATGGGGCGCTCGCATCCCGCCGGCATCATCCCCGCGGCAGTCCTGTTCGGCGTGCTCTACCAGGGCGGCGCCGAGATCGCCTTCGAGATGCCGTCGATCTCGCGCGACATGATCGTCATCATCCAGGGTCTCGTGATCCTCTTCGCCGGCGCGCTGGAGCATATGTTCCGCCCCGCCATCACCCGCGCCGTCCTCGCCCTCTCCGGACGCGGACGCGCGGACGCGGCCGTCAAGGGAGCCTGAGGCCATGGATTATCTTCAGCTCTTCCTCGAGCTTGCGCAATCGACCGTCCGGCTCTCGACACCGCTGATCCTCGCAGCCCTTGCCGGCCTCTTCACCGAACGCGCCGGCGTCTTCGACATCGGCCTGGAGGGCAAGATGCTGGGCGGCGCCTTTGCCGCCGGCTGCGTCGCCTTCGTCGCGCAGTCGGCGATGGCCGGGCTTCTGGCGGCCGTCGTCGTCTCCGTGCTCCTGTCGTTGGTGCACGGCTATGCCTCGATCACCCAGCGGGGCAACCAGATCGTCTCGGGTGTCGCCATCAACTTCATCGTCGCCGGCGCCACCGTCATCCTTGGCGAGGCGTGGTTCCATCAGGGCGGCCGCACGCCGGCGCTCGCCGAAGGCGCCCGCTTCCAGGTGATCGAGCTTCCCTTCGCCGAGGCGTTGCGCGGCGTACCGCTGCTCGGGCCGATCTATGCCGAGCTGATCTCCGGCCACCAGGCGCTGACCTATCTCGCCTTCCTGATGGTGCCGGCCAGCTGGTGGATCCTCTACCGCACGCGGTTCGGCCTGCGGCTCAGGGCCGTCGGCGAGAATCCGGGCGCGGTCGACACGGCCGGCATCTCGGTGATCTGGATGCGCTACCGCGGCGTGATCTGCTGCGGCATCCTGTGCGGCATCGCCGGCGCCTACCTGTCGCTTGCCGCCAATGCCGGCTGGACCAAGGGGATGACGGCCGGCAAGGGCTATATCGCGCTCGCAGCCCTGATCTTCGCCAAGTGGCGGCCGGTGCCGGTCATGTTCGCCTGCCTGCTGTTCGGCTTCCTCGACGCGTTCGCGATCCGCTATCAGAGCACGCCACTGCCGCTGATCGGCAAGGTGCCGGTACAATTGATGCAGGCCCTGCCCTATATCCTCACCGTGGTGCTGCTGGCAGGCTTCATCGGCAAGGCCATTCCGCCGCGGGCCGGCGGCGTGCCGTATGTGAAGGAGCGGTGAGAATGTCCCACGACCTGTTCGAAGCGGCCCGCGACGCCATGGCGTTTGCGCATGCGCCCTACTCGAAATTTCCGGTGGGGGCGGCGATCCGCGCCGAGGACGGCAAGGTCTATGCCGGCGCCAACATCGAGAACATCTCGTTTCCGCAAGGCTGGTGCGCGGAACCGACCGCGATCAGCGCGATGATCATGGCGGGTGCGAAGAAGATCGTCGAGATGGCCGTGATCGCCGAGAAGCTGCCGCTCTGCCCGCCCTGCGGCGGCTGCCGGCAGAAGATCGCCGAGTTCGCCTCCGCCTCGACGCGCATCTACCTGTGCGACGAGACGGGCGTGAAGAAGACGATGACGATGGACGAGCTCCTGCCGCACGGCTTCGCAACGGAGGTGATCGGATGAAGGACGCGGTCGACCACCTCTTTCCCCACCTCGGCGGGCTGGTGCCGCGCTACGGGATCGTCCTCGGCTCCGGGCTGGGATCGCTCGTCGACACGGTCGAGGGCGGTGTGCGCATCCCCTATTCCGAGCTGCCGAGTTTTCCTACGAGCTCCGTCTCCGGCCATGCCGGCGAGATGGTCATCGGGCTCGTCGGGGGCGTTCCGGTGATCATGCTGTCCGGCCGGGCGCACTACTACGAAAAGGGCGACGCCGATGCGATGCGCGGGCCGATCGAGGTCCTGAAGGGCCTCGGCGTCACCTCGCTGATCCTGACCAATTCCGCAGGCTCGCTGCGCGAGGACATGCCGCCCGGCTCGGTGATGCGCATTTCCGATCACATCAACTTCTCCGGCGCCAATCCACTGATCGGCATCGACAGCGATGACCGCTTCGTCGGCATGACCAACGCCTATGACGCGGGACTTGCCGTGCAGATGGAGGCGGCGGCGCACAGGACCGGCACGCCGCTGCACGAGGGCGTCTACATGTGGTTCTCCGGCCCGAGCTTCGAGACGCCGGCGGAAATCCGCATGGCCCGCATTCTCGGCGCCGATGCCGTCGGCATGTCCACCGTTCCGGAGGTGCTGATCGCGCGCTTCCTCGGGCTGAAGGTGCTTGCGGCCTCCGTCATCACCAACTATGGCGCCGGCATGATCGGAACCGAACTCAGCCATCACGAAACCAAGGACATGGCCCCTGTCGGTGGTGCGCGGCTTGCCGCAGTGCTTGCCGAGATGATCGCGGCCGGAGAGACTGCCGATGAATGAAACCACGCCCCGCCTCGTCGCCGCCAAGGCGCTGTCGCTGCTCGACCTGACGGACCTTTCCGACAACTGCGACACGGCCGCGATCGAAAAGCTCTGCCAGCAGGCGAACACGCCGTTCGGCACGACGGCCGCGATCTGCATCTGGCCGCGCTTCGTTTCCCAGGCCCGCACCCTGCTCGGGCCGGACAGCCGGATCCGCATCGCCACCGTGGTCAATTTTCCCTCGGGCGACCTGCCGGTCGAGACGGTCGTCGCCGAGACCGAACAGGCGATCGCCGACGGCGCCGACGAGATCGACCTCGCCATTCCGTACAAGGCCCTGATCGCAGGCGACGAGGATGCGGTGCGGCAGATGATCCGTGCCGTCAGGGAAGCCTGCAAGCCGCCTGTCGTGCTGAAGACGATCCTGGAAACCGGCGAACTGAAGGACCGCGACCTGATCCGCAACGCATCGCACCTGGCGATCTCGTCCGGGGCGGACTTCATCAAGACCTCGACCGGCAAGGTGGCCGTGAACGCGACGCTGGAAGCGGCCGACATCATGCTCAACGCCATCCGCGAGAGCGGCCGCAATGTCGGCTTCAAGCCGGCCGGCGGCGTTCGCACCGTCGGGGACGCCAGCCTCTACCTCAATCTGGCGGCGACAATCCACGGGCCCGACTGGGCGATCCCCTCGACCTTCCGCTTCGGTGCGTCCGGCCTCCTCGGCGATATCGTCGCCGTGCTCGAGGGCCGTGAATCCGGCGGCCAGAGCGCGGCCTACTGACGATGCTCCCGCAGGAGACCATACGCCGCAAGCGCGACGGCGAGGCTCTCTCGGCAGAGGAGATCGGTCAGTTCGTCGCCGCGCTGACGGATGGACGGGCCAGCGAAGGCCAGGTCGCCGCCTTCGCCATGGCCGTCTGGTTTCGCGGCATGGACGCCCGCGAGACCGTGGCGCTGACCGAAGCGATGCGCGATTCCGGAGAGGTGCTCGACTGGCGCGACCTCGACCGGCCGGTGGCGGACAAGCATTCGACCGGCGGCGTCGGCGACAACGTCTCGCTGATGCTGGCGCCGATCGCGGCCGCCTGCGGGCTCGCCGTGCCGATGATCTCCGGCCGCGGCCTCGGGCACACCGGCGGCACGCTCGACAAGCTGGAATCGATCCCCGGATATACGATCACGCCGCAGCCCGTGCTGTTTCGCCGGACGGTGAAGGAAGCGGGTTGTGCGATCATCGGCCAGACCGCCGACCTGGCGCCTGCAGACCGGCGGCTCTACGCCGTCCGCGACGTGACGGCCACGGTCGATTCCGTTCCGCTGATCACGGCCTCCATCCTGTCGAAGAAGCTGGCCGCAGGGCTGCATTCGCTCGTGCTCGACGTGAAGCTTGGCAACGGCGCCTTCATGACGAGCCGGCCGGATGCCGAGCGGCTGGCAAAGGCGCTGGTGGAGGTCGCGAACGGTGCTGGGCTGCGGGCGAGCGCGCTCATTACCGACATGAACCAGCCGCTTGCAGATGCCGTCGGCAATGTCGTGGAGGTCGAAAACTGCATCGCCTTTCTCCGGGGCGAGAAAGTGGGAACCCGGCTCGAGCGCATCGTGCTGTCGCTGGCTGCGGAAATGCTGATCAGCGCGGGCATCGAGACGGACATGGTGGCCGCCCACGAGCAGGCGCAGCAGGTGCTTTCTGACGGACGCGCCGCGGAGGCGTTCTCGAAGATGGTGCGGTCGCTCGGCGGCCCCGGCGACCTGATGGACAATCCGGCCGGGACCCTCTCGAAAGCGCCCATCATCCTGCCGGCGACATCGGAGATCGCGGGATATCTCGTCGGCTGCGACACGCGCGGGCTGGGAACGGCCGTGATCGAGATGGGCGGCGGGCGGACGAGGCCCGACCAGGCGATCGACCACCGCGTCGGCTTCGACCGGCTGAGACCCCTCGGCACGCGCATCGAGGCGGGCGACGAGATCGGCCGCGTCCACGCGCAGACGCTGGACGAGGCCATTGCCGGCGTGGCGCGGCTGCGCGCGCTCTACACGATCGGGGACAATGCCCCGCTGCCGGACTACCCGATTATCGACCGGATCAGCGAATGAGGCGCATCCGGCCGCCGTCGACCTGATAGGACGAGAGCCCCTTGAGGAAGGTCATGCCGACCAGCATGCCGGAAAGCGCCTTGTCCTCCAGCACCATGGCGCCGACGTCGGGGACGGTGATCGTGCCGATCGCGACACTGTCGAGGCGGACATAGGCAGCGCGCGCCTTGCCGTTGGCGGTGTTGACGGCATAGCGGAACTCCAGCTCCTTGCGCGCGATCCCCAGCCGCTCCGCCATCGAGACATTGATCGCGACCATGCTGGCGCCGGTGTCGATCATGCCCTCCTGCTTGCGACCGTTGACCGTGAAAAGGCCGGAGAAATGACCGGCGGCATCGGCCTCCAGCGTGACGCCGCGATTGCCGGTGTAGCGGGCGGTCGAGACCGGCGCGGCGGTTGCCGTCTGCGCATCGCTCGTCGCCGTGGCCTCGGTCCGGCCGGCTGAGAGATAGCTGCTCGCCATGCCGGGCACGTAGACGGCCGCGACGGCGATGGCGGCTGCAACGAACAGGCTGCGGGCGAACATGGGCATCTCCTGCGGGGTTCATCCCCGACCTTGCGCATTGTCGCGATTGTGCGACGACGCGCGTCCAATCGGACGTGCGAGGCAATACACCATGCCAAGGTTGACGGACCGGAAAGATGGCGTCCGGCTGCCCCGTTAACTACGGCGAACGCGTGCGGTGGCTAACGCCGGGTTAACGCCGGCGGTCGCGCCCTACTTCGTTCCGTACATGCGGTCGCCGGCGTCGCCGAGGCCGGGCATGATGTATCCCTTGTCGTTCAGGTGGCTGTCGATCGAAGCCGTATAGACCCTGACGTCGGGATGGGCGGAGCGGAAGTTGCGGATGCCCTCGGGGGCGGCCAGCAGGCAGAGGAAGCGGATGTTGGTGGCGCCGCGCTCCTTCAGCTTCTCGATCGCGGCGATCGCCGAATTGCCCGTGGCGAGCATCGGGTCGACGACGATGACGAGCCGTTCGTTCAGGAGATCGGGCGCCTTGAAGAAATATTCGACGGCTTCCAGCGTCTCATGGTCGCGGTAGACGCCGATATGCGAGACGCGGGCGGAGGGGACCAGTTCCAGCATGCCCTCGAGCAGGCCGTTTCCGGCGCGCAGGATCGAGGCGAAGACGAGCTTCTTGCCTTCGAGGACCGGTGCGTCGATGACCTGCAGCGGCGTTTCGATCCGTTCAGTCGTCAGTTCGAGGTCACGGGTGACCTCGTAGCAGAGCAGCGTGGAGATTTCGCGCAGGAGCCGCCGGAAGCTGCCGGTCGAGGTATCCTTCTTGCGCATGATGGTCAGCTTGTGCTGCACGAGCGGGTGATCGATGACTGTGACGCCGTCCATGGCCAAACCTTCCCTCGAATTCGTTGATCTTCTCTTCTTTCACATTCGCGCCTCGTCCCGCAAGGGACCGGATCAGGCGCCGGCCGTTCATCCCCATTGCGAAGCCGAGCAGCGTCAGAGCCGCGAGAGCAGCCGGCTTCGGCTGTCCTCGTCGACAAAGGCGGCCTCGATCGCCGTCCTCGTCATTGCGTCCAGTTCCCCATCGGCAAACCCCATCGCCTCGCGGGCGAGATCGTATTCGCGTTGCAGCGAGGTCTGGAAGAAGGGTGGATCGTCGGAATTGAGCGTGACCCTGACGCCGGCTGCGTGAAGCCGGCGGAGCGGATGGGCGGCGAAGTCGGCAAACACCTCGAGCGCCACGTTCGATCCGGGGCAGACTTCGAGCACGACGCCCTCGTCCGCCAGGCGCTCGACCAGAGCAGGGTCTTCGATCGCCCGCACGCCGTGACCGATCCGGGTCGGGCGGAGGAGATCGAGCGCATCGCGCACGCTGGACGCCCCGCAAAGTTCGCCGGCATGCACCGTGATTCCCAGCCCCGCGTCCCGGGCGATGTCGAAGGCGCGGACAAAGTCGGAAACGGTACCCAGGCGTTCCTCGCCCGCCATGTTGAAGCCGGTCACCAGCGGATTGCCGCAAGCCGCGGCGTAGCGGGCCGCCCATTCGACCCGCTCCGGTCCGCGGTGGCGCAGGCCGACGACGACCATCCGGCATTCGATCCCCGTCCTCGCCCGTGCCGCCTCGATGCCGCGGCTGATCCCGGCGAGATAGGCGTCGGCGCCGAGGCCAACGGTCTCGGCGTGGTCGGGCGAGACGAAGAGTTCGCTATAGACCGCCCCGCAGGCGGCAAGCCCGTCGAGATAGGTTTCGGTCAGGAGCGCATAGTCGCTCTCGGTGCGGAAGAGGCCGGCGACGGCGTCGTAGGCGACAATGAAGCTGGTAAAGTCCCGCCAGACATAGGCGCCGTCGCGCAGGAAGGCATCGGTCTTGATACGGTACTTCCTAGCCTGCGACAGCGCCAGCGCCGGCGGAACCGCACCCTCGAGATGACAGTGGAGCTCGGCCTTCTTCAGGGGCCGCGTCACAGGAAGCTTCTCCCGTGCGGGCCGGGGGGAATGCCGAGGTGCTTGGCGATGGTCTCGCCGATGTCGGCGAAGGTGGTGCGGGTGTCCAGCAGGCGCGAACGGATGCCGGGGCCGAAACTCATGACCGGCACGCGCTCGCGCGTGTGGTCGGTGCCGCGCCAGGTCGGGTCGCAGCCGTGGTCGGCCGTCAGAAGAACGAGGTCGCCCGCATGCAGCTTGCGGTCCACCTCCGGCAGGCGCCGGTCGAAGGCCTCGAGCGCTGCGGCATAGCCGGCCACGTCGCGGCGATGGCCGTAGAGCATGTCGAAATCGACGAAATTGGTGAACACCAGGTCGCCGTCCTTCGCCTCGTCCATCGCCTGCAGGGTCGCGTCGAACAGCGCCATGTTGCCGTTCGCCTTGACCAGCCGGCCGATGCCCTGATGGGCGAAGATGTCGCCGATCTTGCCCACGGCATGAACGGTGCGCCCGGCTTCGGTGAGCCGGTCCAGCAAGGTGGGCTCGGGCGGCAGCACGGAATAGTCCCGCCGGTTGCCGGTGCGCTCGAAACCGGCAGGCGTCTCGCCGATGAAGGGCCGCGCGATCACGCGGCCGATCCTGCCGCCCGGCCGGTCGTCGAGGAGGGCCCGGACGGACTGGCAGAACGCCAGGAGACGGTCGAGGCCGAAATGCGTCTCATGCGCGGCGACCTGGAAGACCGAATCGGACGAGGTGTAGCAGATCGGCTTGCCGGTGCGGATGTGCTCCTCGCCGCACCTTGCGATGATGTCGGTCCCCGAGGCGTGACAGTTGCCGAGGATGCCCGGCACCTCTCCGGCCTCGCAGATGGCGGCGACCAGGTCGGGCGGGAAGGCGTCGCCGTCTGCGGGAAAATAGCCCCAGTCGAACATCACCGGCGTGCCGGCGATCTCCCAGTGTCCCGACGGCGTGTCCTTGCCGCGGGAGATCTCGCTTGCCGCGCCGTGCTGGCCGAAGACCCGGGGCGGGACGTCCATGCCATCAGGAAAGCGGCCGGTCGCGGCGCGGGCTGCATGCAGGAGGCCGAGGGCGGACATGTTAGGAAGCTTCAGCGGGCCTTGTCTCAGGCCCGGGCGATCGGCCGCGCCGGCGGCGCAGAATTCGGCGATGTGGCCGAGCGTATCGGCGCCGTCGTCGCCGAAATCAGCCGCATCCGGGCCGCCGCCGATGCCGAAGGAATCAAGTACGAAGAGAAACGCTCTGGCCATGCATCACCTGTCGATCCCGCGCGGCTGGCGCTGGGCTGCGGAACGGAAGGAGCGCGACACGGCTGAAAAAGCAAGCGTCACCCGGCGCCGACAGCGATCCTCCCACGGCCGGAATGACATGAAAATCGATGGCGGCTCAAGGAAAATCGCCGGCTGGACGGCGGGGAGCGACGCCGACTGCAAGCATCAGGTGCAAACGCTGCACGGAAGCTCGTTGCCCTTGCGCAGACGGCTGTAGCCGGTGCGCTTGAGCTTGGGATCCAGGATCTCCGTCGTCGAGGATCCGCGCAGGAACGGCAGGACCTTTTCGACGAGCTCGATCTTGTAGTCCATCGTCACCGTGGTCATCACGATGAAGCTCTTCGTCTTCGTCATGTTCTCCGGCAGCGGCACCGTCGTCCCCTTGGTCATGCCCGTCACCCTGTTGTCGTGCTCATCGCGGGACCAGGCGACCGTGGCGTTGCCGTCATCGTCGATCTGAATGCCGACAATCTCGTAGCCGAGGTTGTCGGCGCTAACCTGGTAGGGTGCGAGAATGGTGTTGGCAGCCATTCGGGTACTGTCAAACTCGTCGCTTCCGACGGAACTGCCCTGGGTCAAAAGGTCGGAGATTGTCGAAGCGCTGCGGCCGACCTTGTTGTAGACCGACATGGCCACCGAAAGCTCGTAGGCGCCGATATATCCGACCAGCAGCAACGGCACGAGGATCGCGAATTCCACCGCGCCGGCGCCCTCGCGCCCGCGCGCCAGCCGGCGCAGCGGCGCGGGCATAAAGGAAACCATGGCCCTTGCGATGCGTCCGGTGTCCCTGGCTCTCATGGATAGTCCTCGTTGCGGAAAACGGCCGTGGCGACCAGGTTCTGCCCGTCTATGGTGTTGTCCGACGAACCGTGCAGCGAAACCAGTCGCAGGTAATCGACGATGATCGGCCAGCGGTAGCAGGACCGCACGATGTTGGTCGTCTGCTTGCCGCCGGGCGTGAAGGTGTTGCTGTCCGGGCATGCCAGGACATCGGCGGATCCTCCGAAATTCGCCAGGCTGCGCACGTCGATGTGGAGACGCGGCGCGACCGTGGTGTCATCGTCGGAGCAGCTCAGCAGGACGACGAACTCCGCGCAGAAGAGGGCGCGAAACTCCTTCTCGTCCACGTCGGTCGGGCGGCCCATGTCGAAGGTGATCTCGCCCATGCGGATCCTGCGGGCCATCGCATCGTTGGCGTTGAGCAGAACCTGCTCTGCCGCATAGGCGACGAAGGTCTCGATGATCGCGAAGACGATGCCGAAGAACACGGGCGCGAGAATGGCGAACTCCAGGGCGGAAGCGCCTTCGCGCGTCGCGAAGAAGCGTCCCAGCCGGCCGGTCGGCTCGCCATGTCGCCTGCTCGTTCCCATCATGGATCCGATCCACCTTCCGCTCGCACCCGGCCCTCAGGGAGGCAGGGTGCATTTCCCCCAGCGTCGGCCCGGACGGTCCTGCATCGACCGTTCGACGGCGCATGGGCGCGAGATTATTCGATCGACCGTTTATTTTCCGTTTGCGGGAAGGCTTGCATTCTACCGGCTTCCCGGTTTCGGACGCGGGAGGCCTCAGGGAGCAGGTATCAGGGGCCCGCGCCGTTGGCACGCTTGGCGTGCTGCTCGCAGATCGGCGTGCAGGAGAGGACCGAGCGTTCGGTCTGGCGGAACACGCGGACCGTGTTGCCCTCGTCGATGGAGACGAGGATGCGCTCGTCGACGATGGCGTTGCCGTCGGCGTCGAGGAGGACGAGATTGGTGGTGCCGAAGTTCCGGCCGGTGAGCACGATCGTCGTGGCGTCGGCGACGGTGGCGTCGGCCACGTCCGCATTGCCGACGATGACCTTGCTGACGGGGCGGTCGAGCTTCAGCACGCGCGCATGGTCCATGTAGACGCGCATCATTTCGCCGTCTTCCGCCCGGGCGCTGCCCGCGGCAAGGCAGGACTGCGCAAGCAGAAGTCCGACGGCCAGTCGCATGGCCCTGGAAGTGGCGAACGTCCCGACGGTTCTCATCTGGCGATATCCTGAAGCTGCGGTGTTGGCCGAGAATGGCCGCGAATGGTGAATGAACCCTTAAGTTGCGCCGATTTTTCCTGAACGCCGCCGGGAGAGACGGAAGCGACGCACTCGGACTTCATGCAAGCGCGCCTGTGCGCGTGCGCGGATTCGACCGTTCTTTGGCGTTCCCCTACATACCCCGATCCGGCGGGCTGCCGTTGCCCAATTGTTTACCACAATATCGGGCAGTCCGCGTTAACGGAAAGGTAACCGCCTTCCTTAAGCAGGTGGCAATGCGGCGCGTGTAGGTTGCAGTCATCCGAACAACGGAAAACAGTTGTCGGACGTGCTGAACCAACATCGTGGATAGGAGAAACTCCCATGACCAAGATCTTCGCTCGCTTCCTGAAAGACGAATCCGGCGCGACCGCCATCGAATACGGCCTGATCGCCGCCCTGATCTCCGTCGCCATCATCGCCGGCGCAACCACGCTCGGCGGGCAGCTGTCGGAAACCTTCGTCAATCTGGGCGAAGAGATGACGACGGCGAACAACCCCACGCCGTAATCCAGGCTCACGGAAGCCCGTGGCTCAGCGATGGCCGCCTTCCCACGCGGGAAGGCGGCCATTCTAGTTTAGAGACCGTTCATAAACCTGCCTCATACTCGCAAGCGGCCGCACCTGGCCTCACCGGAGAAACCCATGACGGAAGCAACAATCTTTGTCGTCTTTCCGCTCTGCCTTGCGATCGCGGCTTTCTCCGATTTCTTCACGATGACCATCCCGAACCGGGTTTCGGCGATCCTCCTGGCCACTTTCATCGTCGTTGCGCCGCTCGCCGGGTTGGGTCTGGTCCAGATCGGCTTTCATCTTCTGGCCGGTCTCGCCGTCTTCGGCGTCTGCTTCGGGCTGTTCGCACTCAACGTCATGGGCGGGGGCGACGCCAAGCTCCTGACGGCCAGCGCCGTCTGGTTCGGCCTGACGCCCTCGCTCGTTTCCTTCCTCGTGCAGGTTTCCATCTTCGGCGGGATCCTGACGATCGCGCTGCTGGCCCTCCGCGCCCGCGCCACCGCGATCATGGCATCTGGTATTCCGGTTCCGGCCCATTTGCTGACCGCCCGAAAAGTGCCCTACGGGATCGCGATCGGCATCGCCGCCTTCGTCACCTATCCCGCTTCGCCGCTGATGCAGGCCGCCCTCGCCCGCCTGCACTGACAAAGATCATTTGAATCCGACGATCGCCGGCCCGCGCACTGAGGACGCAGGTTAACGGAATGCCGTCCGAAATAAGGCCGATCGCCCATGGATTGCATTAGCAGAAACTGATCGCCCCGAGCGCACCGTCATTTAAGCGCCTGTTAACCAAGCTCATAAGCAAGTCATTAACCATAATTATACCAATTGGTGCGCAATGTGACGATGCAATCTCGCACGTCCAGGGGCCAAACATGAAACCGGCGCGAATCATCATTCTGGCAGTCGCCGTCCTGTCGGCGGGTGTGGCGGGCTATCTCGCCCTGCAACTCGCCCGCGGCAACAGGATCTCGGTCGCAAGCGAGCCCGTCGTCGAACGGGAGCCAACGGTGAACGTGCTGGTGGCGACGCAGAGCCTTCCGATCGGCGCGCGCCTCAACGGCGAAGCGATCGGCTGGAGCGCCTGGCCGGAAAAGAACGTCGTCGAGGGCTTCATCACCGAACAGAGCCGCCCGGACGCGCGGGAGAAACTCGCCGGGGCGGTCGTGCGCATGCCGATCTTCAACGGCGAGCCGATCCGCCAGGAGAAGATCGCCGATTCCAACAGCAAGATCATGTCGTCGCTGCTGCCGGCCGGAAAGCGCGCGGTCTCCACCGAGATCTCCGTTGCGACCGGTGCCGGCGGCTTCATCCTGCCGAACGACCGCGTCGACGTGATCATGGTCCGCGAGGGCGACGACGACACCAAGATCACCGAGACCATCCTCAGCAACGTGCGTGTGCTGGCGATCGACCAGCAGATCCAGGAAAGCGAGGACGGCAAGAAGACGGTCGTCGGAACGACGGCGACGCTCGAGCTGACGCCCGACCAGTCCAAGGTGATCACGGTTGCCCAGCAGATGGCCGAACGGCTGCAGCTGGCCTTGCGCAGCGTCGCCGACGCGCAGGAGGAAGACACCCGGGCTGCCGACTATCTGCTCAGCGGAGGCGAAGGCTCGCCCATCATCCAGGTCATCAAGTCCGGCGAGATCGTCCGGGCGGGCACGCCCGCGGTCAACAAGTGAAGCAGGAGCGCACAGTGCGAGGAATCGGAAAGAAATTTCGGGCTTCGGTCGCCGGCGGGATGACCTTCTGCCTTGCCTTCTCGGGCATGCCGGCGGCATTGGTGAACGGCGGCACCGCGATCGACATGGCGCAGGCCGCCTCCACCGGCCTCGTCCGGATCACCCAGACGGGCCCGGGCGCGCGCAAGGCGCTGAAGCTCGGCCTCAACAAGGCGATCGTCGTCGACCTGCCGACGGACGCGCACGACATCCTGGTCGCCGATCCGATGAAGGCGGATGCGGTCACCCGCACCTCGCGGCGCATCTACATCTTCGGCAAGGAGATCGGCCAGACCAACGTCTTCATCTTCGGGCCGAACGGCGAGGAGATCGTCAGCCTCGACCTCGCCGTCGAGCGCGACATCGCGGGCCTCGAGGATCATCTGCGCCGGTTCATCCCCGATTCCGACATTTCGGTCGAGATCATCTCCGACAACATCGTGCTGACCGGCACGGTGCGCACGCCGCAGGACGCGCTGCAGGCGGCCCGTCTCGCCGACATCTTCCTGACCGGCGGTGAGGCGACCACCCGCACCGTGACGGCCCAGGGCAACAACGGCGACGCGGCGATCTTCGGGGAAGAGCGGCAGAAGTCGCAGGTCGTCAACATGCTGAAGATCGACGGCGAGGACCAGGTGACGCTGAAGATCACCGTGGCCGAAGTCAGCCGCCAAGTGCTGAAACAGCTCGGCTTCAACGGCTCTGTGAGCGGAACCGACGGCGGCATCGCCTTCCGCAACCCCTCCAACCTCGGTGGCGCGATCGACTGGACGGCCAATGCCGCGCTCTCCGGCAGCATCGGCGGCACCAATATCGCAGCCTATGTCAACGCCATGGAGCAGGCCGGCGTGATGCGGACGCTTGCCGAGCCGAGCCTGACCGCCATCTCCGGCGAAAACGCCAGCTTCTATGTCGGCGGCGAATTCTGGCGCCCGGTGGAGCAGGAAGTCGACGAAGAGGGCAAGATCTCGCGCACGAACGAGGAGGTCGAATACGGCATCCGGCTGAACTTCAAGCCCGTCGTGCTGTCTGCCGGCCGCATCAGCCTGCGCGTCGAAACCGAGGTGTCCGAGCCGACCTTCGAAGGCTCCGTCAACACCGGCAGCAACGTCAACATGCCCGCCGTCACCGCCATGTCGATCCGCCGGCGCGAGGCGTCGACGAGCGTGGAGCTTCCGTCCGGCGGCTCGATCGTGATCGCCGGCCTCGTGAAGGAAGAGATCCGCCAGGCCATGACCGGTTTTCCGGGACTGTCGAAGATCCCCGTGCTCGGCACGCTGTTCCGCTCCAAGGACTTCCTGCGCAACGAGACGGAAATGGTCATCATCGCAACGCCTTACCTCGTTCGCCCGGTGGCCCGCAACGCGCTGAACCGGCCGGACGACAACTTCAACCCGACGAACGATGCGGCGAGCTTCTTCCTCGGCCGGGTCAACCAGATCTACGGCCGCAAGGAGGCCGGCGTACCCGCCGGGACCTACAACGGCGCCGTCGGCTTCATCTACAAATGACCGGGGAACGGACATGACCGCACGCACACGCTTCCAGTCCCCCTGCGAAAGGCTCGCCCCGATGGTCTCCCGTCGCCTTCTTCCGCTGACGTTCGTCCTCGCCGCAGCGGTGCTCGCCGGCTGCGCTTCGAAGGACGCGGTGACGACATCGTCGATCCCGGACGACTACCGCACGCGGCATCCGATCGTGCTGACGGAGGCCGAGCATACGCTGGACATTCCCGTCGCCTCTGGCGACCGCTCGCTGACGCTTCCGATGCGCGACAACATCCGCGGCTTCGCGCAGGACTACGAATCGAAGTCCAAGGGCACGGTGCAGATCATGCTGCCGCAGGGCTCGGCCAATGCGGGTGCCGCCGCAGCACTGCGCAAGCAGGTGCGCGCGACGCTGGTCAACGAGGGCGTGCCGAACAAGCTCATCATCGAGACGGCCTACGGCGCGGCCGGCCAGGGCGACGCCGCCCCGATCCGGCTCGCCTTCATCTCGACCACGGCGAAGACCAACCCCTGCGGCCAGTGGCCGGAGGACCTGACGCTGAACACGATGGAAAACAGGCAGTACTACAATTTCGGCTGCGCGACGCAGGCGAACCTCGCCGCGCAGATCGCCAATCCGATGGATCTGGTCGGGCCGCGCGGCATGACGCCGATCGACGCCGAGCGCCGCGCCACGGCGATCCAGGACTATCGCGAAAACGGAACGGCAGACTGACGGAGCCGCGCACGGCTGACCGGACAGTAACGGGGCATCAACGATGACGAGCATCCAGTACGGCATTGAGGCGAGACAACCCTCCGACGCCACCTTCGACGAAGGTCCGGCCACCGGCGAGCTCGACCATGTGCGCCCGCTTCCGCGCATCTCCATCCACGCCTTCTGCGAAAGCGACGGCATGCTGCAGACGATGGAGCGATGCGCCAACGACCGCCGCATGTCGAAGGTCAGCCTGCGCATCAACAGCGGCAGCATCCAGACGGCGGTGAACATGTTCGCCACGGCGCCGACGCCGAACCTGATCATCCTCGAAAGCTCGACCGAGCCTTCGGCGATCCTGCAGGAGCTCGCCCCCCTCGCCGAGGTCTGCGATCCGAGCACCAAGGTCGTTCTCGTCGGCCATCACAACGACATCTCGCTCTATCGCGAGCTGATCCGCAACGGGATCTCCGAATACCTGGTCGCGCCGGTGGCCATGGCGGAGGTGCTGAATGCCGTCTCGGCGATCTTCGTCGACCCCGAGGCCGAGCCGCTCGGTCGCACCATCGCCTTCGTCGGCGCCAAGGGCGGGGTGGGTTCGTCCACCATCGCCCACAACTGCGCCTGGGACATCTCAAACCTGTTTTCGACAGAGGTGGTGCTGGCCGACCTCGACCTGCCCTTCGGCACCGCCAACATCAATTTCGACCAGGACCCGGCCCAGGGCATGGCCGAGGCGGTCTATACGCCGGAGCGGCTGGACGAGGTCTTCCTCGACCGCCTGCTCGCCAAATGCTCCGATCACCTGTCGCTGCTGGCCGCGCCGTCCACGCTCGACCGCGCCTACGACCTGGAACGTGGCTCGTTCCAGCCGATGGTGGAGGTGCTGCAGCGCAGCGCGCCGGTGAACGTCCTCGACGTTCCGCACGCCTGGTCGGAATGGACCCGCACTCTGCTCGCCGAGGTCGACGAGGTGGTCGTTACCGCGGTTCCCGACCTCGCAAACCTGCGCAACGCCAAGAACATCTTCGACGCGCTGAAGAAACTCAGGCCGAACGACCGCAGCCCGCACCTGATCCTCAACCAGGTCGGCATGCCCAAGCGGCCGGAGATCGCGCCGAACGACTTCTGCGACCCGCTGGAGACGCAGCCGATCGCGATCATTCCCTTCGACGCCCAGTTGTTCGGGGCGGCTGCCAACAGCGGGCGGATGATCGCCGAGATGGACCGGAAATCGCCGGCTGCGGAGACCTTTTCCCAGATCGCGCATGTGGTGACCGGGCGCGCCACGGTGAAGAAACCCAGGAAGGGCGGACTCGGCAAGATGCTGGGAATGCTCGGCCGCAAATGACGCCCGGCAAGGGCCGGCACAGGACTGGATGAAACGGCATGTTCGGTAGACGCGGAAACGAAGGCTTTGGAAAGAGTGGCGGCCCCGCCGGCCATCCGCCGCAGGCCGCCCCTGCGCCGGCGCCCGTGGAGCGCGCAGCGCCCGCCGCGGCCGAGCCGGTGCGGGAGACGGCCGTTGCGGTCGCCCCTCCACCCCACCAGCCCTCGCCGATCGCGCGCAAGAAGATGCCGCGCACGGAGGACTACTACGACACCAAATCGCAGGTATTCTCGGCGCTGATCGACACGATCGACCTGTCGCAGCTCGCCAAGCTCGATACCGAGAGCGCGCGCGAGGAAATCCGCGACATCGTCAACGACATCATCACCATCAAGAATTTCGCGATGTCGATCTCCGAGCAGGAGGAACTGCTCGACGACATCTGCAACGACGTGCTCGGCTACGGCCCGCTGGAGCCGCTGCTCGCGCGCGACGATATCGCCGACATCATGGTGAACGGCGCCGGCCGGACCTATATCGAAGTGGCCGGCAAGGTGCAGGAATCGGAGATCCGCTTCCGCGACAACGCGCAGCTCCTGTCGATCTGCCAGCGTATCGTCAGCCAGGTCGGCCGCCGCGTCGACGAATCGAGCCCGATCTGCGACGCGCGCCTTCCCGACGGCTCGCGCGTCAACGTCATCGCCCCGCCGCTGGCGATCGACGGCACCGCGCTTACCATCCGCAAGTTCAAGAAGGACAAGCTGACGCTCGACCAGCTCGTGAAGTTCGGTTCGATCACCCAGGAGGGTTCGACGCTCCTGCAGATCATCGGCCGGGTGCGCTGCAACCTCGTCATCTCCGGCGGCACCGGCTCGGGCAAGACGACGCTCCTGAACTGCATGACGCGCTATATCGACACCGACGAGCGGGTGATCACCTGCGAGGACTCGGCCGAACTCCAGCTGCAGCAGCCGCATGTCGTCCGTCTCGAGACCCGCCCGCCGAACATCGAGGGCGAGGGCGAGATCACCATGCGCGACCTGATCAAGAACTGCCTGCGCATGCGTCCCGAGCGGATCATCGTCGGCGAAGTGCGCGGACCGGAAGTCTTCGACTTGCTGCAGGCGATGAACACCGGCCACGACGGCTCGATGGGCACCATCCACGCCAACTCGCCGCGCGAATGCCTGAGCCGCATGGAATCGATGATCGCCATGGGCGGCTACACGCTGCCGGCCAAGACGGTGCGCGAGATCATCGCCGGCTCGGTCGACGTCATCATCCAGGCCTCACGCCTGCGCGACGGCTCGCGCCGCATCACCCATGTCACCGAAGTGGTCGGCATGGAAGGCGACGTCATCGTCACCCAGGACCTGATGCGCTTCGAGATGGAAGGCGAGGACGCCAACGGCCGCATCATCGGCCGCCATGTCGGCACCGGTATCGGCAAGCCGCATTTCTGGGACCGCGCCCGCTATTTCAACGAGGAGCGGCGCCTCGCCTCGACGCTCGACCTGATGGAAAAAGTGGCCTAGCCGCGAGGGACCGATGTTCGGACTTGATCTCACCATCCTCGCGATCGTCGCGCTCGCGGCCGTGGCCGCCGGCACGCTCGGCTACGGCCTGCTGTTCTCCCGCATCGAGACCGAGAAGAAGGCCGAGAGCCGCGTCAACCGCGTGAAATCCGCAGAGACCGACCAGAACAAGGTCAAGGCGGCGCGCGAGCGCATGCAGGAGATGTCGAAGCGGCGCAAGTCGGTCCAGGATTCGCTGAAGGACCTCGAAAAGAAGCAGCAGGAGCGCAGCAAGCGGGCCGCACCGACGCTGAAATCGAAGCTGTCGCAGGCCGGCCTGTCGCTGAGCCCGACGCAGTTCACGATGATCGGCATCGGCTTCGGCCTGTTCATGGCCGCCGCCGCCTTCGTGTTCGGCGCGCCCGCGGTCGTCGCCGGCGGACTTCTCTTCATCGCCGGCGTCGGCATTCCGCGCTGGGTGCTGAACTTCATGGTCAAGCGGCGGATGAACAAGTTTCTCGAGGAGTTTCCGAACTCGCTCGACGTGATGGTGCGCTCGATCAAGTCCGGCCTGCCGCTGACCGACGCACTGCGGCTGATCGCGGCCGAGGGCCAGGAGCCGGTCCGCTCCGAGTTTCGCCGCGTCGTCGAATCCCAACAGATGGGGCTCAGCGTTCCGGATGCCTGCGCGCGGATGTTCACCTACATCCCGCTGCAGGAGGTGAACTTCTTCTCGATCGTGATCGCCATCCAGAGCCAGGCGGGCGGCAACCTGTCCGAAGCACTCGGCAACCTTTCGCGCGTACTGCGCGAGCGCCGCAAGATGCGGGCGAAGGTCGATGCGCTGTCGATGGAAGCCAAGGCGTCCGCGGTTATCATCGGCGCCCTGCCGCTGATCGTGATGCTGCTCGTCTACCTGACGACGCCCGACTACATCAAGGTCATCTTCATCGATCCGCGCGGCCATCTCATTCTCGGCGCCTCCGCCGTCTGGATGACGATCGGCATCCTGATGATGCGCAAGATGATCAACTTCGACATCTGAGGAAGGATCAGGCGCGATGAAGGAACTGGCTTCGACCCTCACAAATCCCGACATCCTCCTGCCGGTGTTCGTGGTCATCGCGGTGCTGGCGACCTTTTACACGCTGGCGGCGCCCTATTTCGAACGCAGCGACCTCGACAAGCGCATGAAGTCGGTGGCGCTCGAGCGCGACCAGATCCGCGCGCGCGAACGGGCCCGGCTGAACGCCGAGGGGCCGCAGGGGCGCGGTTCGCTACGCTCCCAGCAGAACAGCTCCGTCCGCCAGGTGGTCGAACGGCTGAACCTGAGGGAGGCGCTGGTCGACGCCGGCACCGTCAACCGGCTGCGCCAGGCCGGCTACCGCTCGCAGAACGCGCTCAACATCTTTCTCTTCGCTCGCTTCGTGCTGCCCTTCGTGTTCTTCGCGGTCGGCGCCTTCTACATCTTCTATCTCGGGCATCTGGGCGACAAGCCGCTCGCCATCCGGATCCTGGCTGCGATCGGCGCCGCCTATCTCGGCTTCTATGCGCCGAACATCTTCATCACCAACCGTGTCTCCAAGCGGCAGCTGTCGATCAAGCGCGCCTGGCCGGACGCGCTCGACCTGCTCTTGATCTGCGTCGAATCCGGCGTGTCGATGGAGGTGGCGCTGCGCCGCGTGGCGGACGAGATCGCCGCGGCCTCGCCGGAACTGGCCGAGGAACTGGTGCTGACGACCGCCGAACTGTCGTTCCTGCAGGACCGGCGCGTCGCTTACGAGAACCTCGGCACCCGCACCGGGCTCGACATCGTCAAGGCGGTGATGCAGGCGCTGATCCAGGCCGAGCGCTACGGCACGCCGATCGCGCAGGCCCTGCGCGTGCTGGCGCAGGAAAGCCGCGACCAGCGCATGAACGAGGCGGAGAAGAAGGCCGCGGCCCTGCCGCCCAAGCTGACCGTTCCGATGATCGTGTTCTTCCTGCCGGTGCTCATCGCCGTCATCCTCGGCCCCGCCGGCATCCAGGTCGCAGACACGTTCTGAGGACGTCGCCGACGCGGAGGGCCGAAGCCGGCATGCCGGCCAAATCGCGGGAGGATGGCGCGGCGTCGACAAGCCTGCCCTTCGACAGGTTCCATATTTCCAGGCCGCCAAGGCCGGTCACGCGGCGCAACGGCCATCCGTCGCCGGTGTCGCGTGCGCAGACGGAAGGCACGATCGCACCTGCCGCCCGCAACGTTTGTCCGGCGAGCCCGGTCTGCCGGGATCAGTTGGTGTGGTTGTCGTCGTTCTGGGCGAGCTTCTTCCAGGCATTCTGCTGGGAGAGCATGCCGCGAAGATAGGCAACGTTCGCCTGGGCCTGTTCGGCGCTGAGTTCCTGCATGGCAATCTGCTGGGCCTCGTCGAAGCGGCCCTGCAGGCCGATCGCGAGCGCCAAGTTCTGCCGGACGCTGGAATCGGCGCCCGGCTGCTGGGCTGCCGAGCGCAGATAGGTCTCCGCGGTCTTCAGGTCGCGCACCAGGAGATAGGACATGCCGAGGTTCGACAGGACCGACGGCTCGTTCGGCTTCAGGTCGAGCGCCTCGCGGTAGCGACCGCGCGCTTCGGGGGCGCGGCCGAGCTGGTCCAGGATCGCGCCTTCGGCCGATTTCAGCCGCCAGTCGGGGCGGTCGGGGGTCTGCGCGCGCTGGATGGTGCCGAGCGCCTGTTCGAGCTGGCCGGCGGCCGCCTGCGACTTGCCGTAGGCCGCCAGGACCTCGCGATCGGTCGGGTGGAAGATCGCCACCTGCTGCATGACGGCGAGCGCCTGGTCGTTGCGCCCGGTCATGCGCAGAAGGTTCGCATAGTTGAGGCCGGCCTGGCGGTCCTTGGGGTTCTTCTCATAGGCCTTGCCGACGCTCTCGGCGGCCCTTGCCAGTTCGCCAGCGTTCATGTCCGTCACCGGCTTGGAGTTCCGGGGGATGGAGCCGGTCGTTTCCCTGCTGGGTCCGGTACTGCAGCCGGCAAGGGTCGCGGCCAGCAGGGCGGTCGCGGTCAGAAGAGCGAATTTTCGGCCAAACGGTTGTGCATGCGCGGAGCCAAGCATGTATGTTCCCCAGAACGTCTCTTGCGGCCAAATCGTCAGGAATCACGCCGCAACCCTCACTCCAGCAATATTCTGTTAACCCTAACAGAGTGTTAATTCGCCGAATCCCGGACCGCACCGCAAAGGCTCTGCCCATGGCCCCCTACCAGTTCATCGAACGCCCGTCCCCCTTCAACAGCCGCGGCGGCAAGACGCTTCCGATCTTCGCCATCACGCCTGCGCATATCGAGACCGGAACGATCGATCCCGTGGCGCTGGATTGGGCGCGCAAGGCGGGCTTCAAGGCCGAGGCGGGCGCGCTGCTTCTCGTGCCGACCGACGACGGCCATCTGGGCGGCGCCCTGTTCGGCCTCGGCAAGACGCCCTCGGATACACCCTTCCTGTCCGGCAAGCTGGCGCGGACGCTGCCGGCCGGCGACTGGCACATCGAGACCGCTCCCCTGACCGCCAACCGGCTTTCCCTCGGCTACGGTCTCGGCAGCTATCGCTTCGAGCGCTACCGCCAGGCGACGAAGGATGCGCCGACGCTGATGATCCCGACGGATGCGGATGCGACGGACATCAAGCGCCAGCTTGCCGGCGTCTTCCTCGCACGCGACCTCATCAACACGCCGACCAACGACATGGGACCGGACGCGCTCGAAGACGTCTTCCGCGCGCTCGCCGAGCATTACAAGGCGAAATTCACGGCGATCCGGGGCGACGACCTGCTGAAGGAGAACTTTCCGCTGATACACACCGTGGGCCGCGCTTCCGCCGAGGCCCCGCGCCTGCTCGAACTGCGCTGGGGCAAGAAGGGGCACCGCAAGGTGACGCTGGTCGGCAAGGGCGTCTGCTTCGACACCGGCGGCCTCGACATCAAGCCCGCCTCCTCCATGCTGTTGATGAAGAAGGACATGGGCGGCGCGGCGAACGTCATGGGCCTGGCGCTGATGATCATGGACGCCAAGCTGAAGATCGACCTGCGCGTCCTCGTGCCCGTGGTCGAGAACTCGATTTCCGCCAACGCCTTCCGGCCGGGCGACATCTATCGCAGCCGCAAGGGGCTGACCGTGCAGATCGACAACACCGACGCCGAGGGCCGGCTGATCCTGGCCGACGCGCTGGCGCTGGCCGACGAGGAGGAGCCGGAGCTTTTGATCGACATGGCGACGCTGACGGGCGCGGCGCGGGTCGCGCTCGGACCCGACCTGCCGCCGTTCTTCACCGACGACGACGACCTCGCAAGCGCGCTCGACGATGCCAGCCTCTCGGTCGACGATCCGCTCTGGCGGATGCCGCTCTACATGGGCTACGATAAGGACATAACTGCCCGGATCGCCGACATCACGAACGCGCCCGCAGGCGGCATGGCCGGTGCGATCACGGCGGCCCTGTTCCTCAAGCGCTTTGTGACGCGCACCCGGAGCTGGGCCCATTTCGACATCTACGGCTGGGCCCCGACCGAGCGGCCGCATTCGCCGGTCGGCGGCGAGGCCCAGGCGATCCGGGCGCTCTACCATCACCTGAAGTCGCTGGCGGGGTAGCCGCACAGCCGGGGGCAAGATCAGGCCTATTCCCATGACCGGAATGATACGGTACCGTAACGACGTCGTGCATATCCGACCGGAGACTGTCTTGCCCCTGGAACTCTCGGCCTCGCAGGCGCTCGGCCTCTGGCATTCCGTATCGATGCAGCAGGTCAGGCTGGACGGGCGGGACCTCAGCCTGCGGCAACTGGCGATCCTTCTCGAGATCTACCTCGTGCCGCCGCCGCATACCGTCCGCGGCCTCGCTGCCAAGCTGGAGGTGACGAAGCCCGTCATCACCCGGGCGCTCGACACCATGGGGGCGCTCGGGCTCGTGACCCGCGAGCGCGACGAACGCGACCGGCGCAACGTCATCATCAGGCGCACCATCGACGGCGCCCTCTATCTGGAACGGCTCGGCGACCTGATCATCGGTCGCGGGCGAACTCTCTCTCAGTGAGCCCCGCATGAACACCCTGCCCGATCGCCGCCTGAACGCCTACCGGCCCGACCTCGCCGATGAGGCGCTGCGTGGCCGCCTCGAAGCCCCGCGCTACACGGCCGGCACGCCGGCGACGGTCTCGGCCGCCGTTGCAGCGCTCCGGCCACGACCGGACGCCGGTGCCGGCATCTACACCGAACTCCTCTACGGCGAGCGCCTGCGGGTGCTCGACAGGGCGGATGGCTGGGCCTGGGTCAAGGCGGACTTCGACGGCTATGTCGGATACCTGCCGGACGATGCCCTCCGCGAGACCGGCCCCGACGCGACGCATGTCGTCGCGGTGCCCAGAACCTTTGCCTATGGCGGGGCGGACCTCAAGACGCCCGCGGCCTTTGCACTCTCTCTCGGTAGCCGGCTAAACATCACCGGCGAGGCCGAAACCCGCGGCACACGCTACCTGAAGCTCGACGGCGGGGAATTCGTGGTGGCGGCCCATTGCGCCCCGGCTGACCGGGCGATCGGCGACGACTACGTCTCGATTGCCGTCCGCCTGCTGGAGACGCCCTATCTGTGGGGCGGACGGAGTGGCTTCGGGATCGACTGCTCGGGACTGGTCCAGCTTGCGATGATGGTGACGGGACGCCGCGTTCCGCGCGACACCGACATGCAGGCATCCGGGCTCGGCACGCCGATCGACCGCGGCGAACTGCGGCGTGGCGACCTCGTGTTCTGGAAGGGGCACGTGGCGATCATGGAAGACGAAGAGACGATCCTGCACGCCAACGGCAACACGATGAACGTGGCCCGCGAAGGCCTCGCCGCCGCCATCGAACGGATCGGCTGGCTCTACCAGCAGCCCACCTGCTACCGCAGGCCCTGAGCGGTCCATTTCGCAGCCGTCACGCGGTCGACATGGCCGCCCGTTGCGATCTAGTAGCCGGCGGCGCGGTCGACCACGTGCTCCGGCGGCTCGCCGTTCTCGATGCGGTCCATCTGGCGCTCGACATGGGCAAACAGCGCGCGGACGTCGGACGCGGCCGCCGCATGCGGCGTGACGAAGACCTTCTCATGGGTCCAGAGCGGGCTTTGAAGCGGCAGCGGCTCCGTCTCGAACACGTCGAGCGAGGCGCCGGCAAGGACGTCGCCGTCGAGCGCTGCGAGAATGTCCGCCTCGACCTGGCTGCCGCCACGACCGGCATTGACGAAGACGGGGCCGCCGAGGGCGCCATCGCGGCGAAGCCCCCTGAACAGCGAGGCGTTGAAGATGCCGGCGGTATCGGGCGTCAAAGGCAGCAGGCCGACGAGGATATCCGTCCGCGCCAGAAAGGCATCGAGCCCGGCCGCATCGAAGGTCTCGACACCCTCCATCTCCTTCTTCCGGCGCGACCAGCCTATGACGTCGAAGCCCATGACTTTCAGCTTCTTCGCCGCATCCTGGCCCAGCACGCCCATGCCCATGACGCCGACGGTCACCTCGGCCGCCTCCGGCTGGGCCAGTTCGTGCCACAGGTGCCTGCGGTTCTGCGCCTCGTAGGCCCTGAACTGGCGCAGATGCAGGAGGCACTGCATCACGATCCATTCGCTCATCCGGTTCGTCAGCGTCGGATCGACGAAGCGGATGACCGGGACATTGGGCAGGCCGGGCAAGGTCATGACGTGATCGACGCCGGCGCCGCCGGAAAAGACCACCTTGAGGTTCGCCGCCCGCGCGAACAGATCGGCCGAGGGGCGCCAGACGAGGGCATAGCCGGCGCCGGAGAGATCGCGGCTGCGATTGGCGGGAAGCGCCAGGTCGATCACCTCCCGGCCGGCAAAGGCGCCCTTGAGGGCGGCCGCGATCTGCGCGCGGTCGAACTTCAGGTCGAGGACGAGGGGGCTTTTCTTTGGCACAGTGCGCTCCCTGCTATTGGCGGATGACGTCGGACTTCACTGCCGCCAGGTCGAAGGCGGCAGCCATCAGCGCCTTGGTGTAAGGCATTTCCGGCGCCTCGATGATGCGCTCCGCCGGCCCCTTCTCCACCACCTTGCCGGCGCGCATGACGATGATCTCGTTTGCGAGCGCACGGACGACCTTGAGGTCGTGGCTGATGAAGAGATAGGCAAGGTTGTGCCGCGCCTGCAGGTCGCGGAGCAGGTCGACCACCTGCGCCTGCACGCTCATGTCGAGCGCCGAGGTCGGCTCGTCCAGCATGACGAATTCGGGCTTCAGCACCATGGCGCGGGCGATGGCGATACGCTGGCGCTGGCCGCCGGAGAATTCGTGCGGGTAGCGCCAGCGGGTGGCCGCGTCGAGGCCGGTCTCTTCGAGCGCGGCGGCGACGCGGCGGTCGCGCTCGTCTGCCGAGAGCGCCGGCTCGTGGACCGCAAGCCCTTCGCCGACGATGTCTGCGACCGACATGCGCGGCGACAGCGAGCCGTAGGGATCCTGGAACACGATCTGCATGCGGTTGCGGAGCGGCCGCATCTCCTGGAAGGAGTAGCCGGCGATGTCCTTGCCGACGAAAGCGATCCTGCCTTTCGAGGCGATCAGCCGCGTCAGCGCCAGGCCCAGCGTCGTCTTGCCCGAACCGGATTCGCCGACGACGCCCAGCGTCTGGCCGGCGCGGAGCCTGAGGTCGATGCCGTCGACGGCCTTCACGTGGTCGACGACCTTGCGCATGAAGCCGGCCTTGATCGGAAACCAGACCCGGACGTCGTCCGCTTCCATGATCACCGGCCGGGTATCGTCCGCCGGCAGGGGCCGGCCGCGCGGCTCGGAGGCGAGCAGGTGGCGGGTGTATTCGTGCTGCGGATCGGTGAAGATCGCCTCGACGGGACCGCTCTCGACGATCTTGCCCCTGGTCATCACGCAGACCCGGTCGGCGAACTTGCGCACGATGCCGAGGTCGTGGGTGATGAACAGCATGGACATGCCGTGCTCGTCCTTCAGCTTCTTCAGAAGCTCGAGGATCTGCGCCTGCACGGTGACGTCGAGCGCCGTCGTCGGCTCGTCGGCGATCAGGAGCTCAGGCCGGTTGGCCAGCGCCATCGCGATCATCACGCGCTGGCGCTGGCCGCCGGACAGTTCGTGCGGATAGGCGGCCAGGCGCTTCTCCGGCTCGCGGATCCCGACCTGGTTCAGGAGTTCGAGCGTCCGCTCCCGCGCGGCCGGGCCCTTGATGTTCTGATGCAGCTCGAGGATTTCGCCGATCTGCCGCTCGATCGAATGGAGCGGGTTGAGCGAGGTCATCGGCTCCTGGAAGATCATGGTGATGTCGTTGCCGCGCACCTGGCGCAGTTCGGCCTCCGGGGCCTTCATCAGATCGCGCCCGTTGAAGTGCACCGCGCCGGAGGGATGGCTTGCGGCCGGATAGGGCAGGAGCCTGAGCACGGAGTTCGCCGTCACCGACTTGCCGGACCCGGATTCGCCCACGAGCGCCACCACCTCGCCGCGGCCGATCTCGAAGGACACGTGATCGACCGCGATCGACGTCTTGCCGCCCTGGTGGAAGGCGACCGACAGGTCTTCCACCTTGAGGATCGGTCCGGCTTTCCGGTCGTTGGCCGTCTGGTCTTGCATGGCAGTGCTCACCGGAAGGTCTTCCTCGGGTCGAAGGCGTCGCGGGTGGCCTCGCCGACGAAGATCAGCAGGGACAGCATCAGCGACATGATGACGAAGGCGGTGATCCCGAGCCACGGCGCCTGCAGGTTCTGCTTGCCCTGGGCGATCAGCTCACCCAGAGATGGCGAACCGGGCGGCATGCCGAAGCCGAGGAAGTCGAGCGACGTCAGGGTCGTGATCGAGCCGGACAGGATGAAGGGCAGGAAGGTCAGCGTCGCCACCATGGCGTTGGGCAGCAGGTGGCGGACCATGATCGTGCCGTTGCCGACACCGAGCGCGCGGGCGGCCCGCACGTATTCGAAGTTGCGCGCGCGCAGGAACTCGGCGCGCACCACGCCGACGAAGCCGACCCAGGAGAACAGGAGCATGATCGACAAGAGGATCCAGAAGCCCGGCGGCAGGATCGCGGAAATGATGAGAAGAATGTAGAGCACCGGCATCGACGACCAGATCTCGATGAAGCGCTGCATCAAAAGGTCGGTCCAGCCGCCGAAATAGCCCTGCACGGCACCCGCAGAGACGCCGACGATGGCGGACGCGATCGTCAGCGCAAGGCCGAACAGCACCGAGATGCGGAAGCCGTAGATGACGCGGGCGAGCACATCGCGCGCCTGGTCGTCGGTGCCGAGCCAGTTGAAGTTGCCGAGGATGCAGCCGGGATCGTCCTGCCCCAGCGGATAGCCCGAGCAGCGTTCCTCCTGGCTCATCAGCCAGAACGGCTGCGTCGGCGCCGAATGGGGGATACTCGAATTGACGGTGCGATAGGAGTAGCGGATCGGCGGCCAGATCATCCAGCCGTTGGCCTCGATCTCGTCGCGGATGAAATCGGACTTGTAGTCGGTCTCGGCGAGGAAGCCGCCGAACTTCTCCTCCGGATAGTTCACCAGCACCGGAAACAGGATCTCGCCCTTGTAGGAGGCGATCACCGGGCGGTCGTTGGCGACGAGCTCGGCGCAGAGGCTGAGGCCGAACAGCACGAGGAAGAGCCAGAGCGACCAGTATCCGCGGCGGTTCGCCTTGAAATTCTCCCAGCGCCGTTGATTGGTCGGCGAGAGAAAGCCCTTCGGCGGAGCACCGTCGGGAAGCGCGCGGGCGTCGGGAAGAACGGTCATCAGACGTCCCTCCGCTCGAAATCGATGCGCGGATCGACCCAGGTGTAGATCAGGTCCGAGATCAGGCTGACGACCAGGCCCATCAGCGAGAAGATGTAGAGGGTGGCGAAGACGATCGGATAGTCGCGGCGGACGATGGCGTCGTAGCCGAGCCGGCCGAGCCCATCGAGCGAGAAGATGTACTCGATCAGCAGCGAACCGGTGAAGAAAGCCGAGATGAAGGCGCCCGGGAAGCCGGCGATGATGATCAGCATGGCGTTGCGGAACACGTGGCCGTAGAGCACCTGCCGCTCCGTCAGGCCCTTGGCGCGGGCGGTGACGACGTACTGTTTCTTGATCTCGTCGATGAAGGAGTTCTTCGTCAAAAGCGTCGTCGTGGCGAAGGCCGACAGCAGCAGGGTGATCAGCGGCAGCGTCATGTGCCAGAGATAGTCGAGCGGCTTCTGCCACCAGGGAAGCTGCCAGAAATCGTCGGAGACGATGCCGCGCAGGGGGAACCAGTCGAAGAACGAGCCGCCGGCGAAGACGACGATCAGAAGGATGCCGAACAGGAAGCTCGGCACGGCATAGCCGACGACGATGATGGCGGAGGTCCACATGTCGAAGGGCGAGCCGTCGGAGACCGCCTTCTTGATGCCGAGCGGGATCGAGATCGCATAGGAGAGGATCAGGATCCACACGCCGAGCGATATCGACACCGGCATCTTTTCGACGATGAGGTCGACCACCGAGGTATTGCGGAAGAAGCTCTCGCCGAAGTCGAAGCGGATGTAGTTGCCCATCATCGACAGGAAGCGCTCGAGCGGCGGCTTGTCGAAGCCGAACTGCTGCTCGAGCTTGGCGATGAACTCGGGATCGAGGCCGCGCGCGCCGCGATAGCCGGAGGCATCCTGGGAGAAATCCTGCAGCATGTCGCCGCCGCCGGAAAGCCGGTCGCCGCCGCCCTGACTGGTCAGGTCGGAGATCACCTGCTCGACCGGCCCGCCCGGGGCGAACTGGACGACGATGAAGGAGATCGCCATGATGCCCACGATCGTCGGGATCATCAGCAGCAGGCGCCTGAGGATATAGGCACCCATCAGCCCTGCCTCCGCTCGCCTGCGGATGCCATGCCGCGCCCTATCGCCCTGTCAGCTGTCAAAACCGCCCAATCCCCGATTCTCGCCCCGCTGTCAGCGGTGATTCGTGTTTGCGTCATTTGGGGCGCCGGGGCGCCCCAATGCAAGCGCTCAGTCCTGCTTGACCTCGGTCGACCACCAGGCGTCGGGGAAGCCGAGGCCATAGGTGGGCAATTCTGCCGGAGGCGTGATTCGGTTCCAATAGGCGATCGGATCCGACATGCGGTAGTACATCGGCACGACATAGTGATGGTGGAGAAGCACACGGTCCATTGCACGGGTCGCGGCAACGAGTTCCTCACGGTCCTTGGCGAAGATGATCCGATTGATCAGCGCATCGACGGCAGGGTCGGCGATCCCGGCATAGTTCTGCGACCCCACGCGCGACACCGAGGACGAGCCCCAATAGTCGCCCTGCTCATTGCCCGGATGCAGGGACTGCCCCCAGACGTGCCATGTCATGTCATAGTCGAAATCGCGGGTGCGATTGGTGTATTGCGACGGATCGACGGTGCGCAGCCGTGCATCGATGCCGATGCGCTTGAGATTGTTGGCGTAGGGCAGGGCGACGCGTTCCAGCATGGGGCTGGACAGCAGGATCTCGAAAGAGAGCGGCTCGCCGGTATCGGCCCGCACCATCCGGTTGCCCTTCAGCACATAGCCGGCATCCTTCAGGAGCGCGACCGCCTTGCGCAGGTTCTCGCGCTGCTTGCCCGGATCGCCGCCGACCGGGTTTTCGAAGGGCTCGGTAAAGACGCTCGGCGGCACCTGGTCCTTCACCTCGTTCAGGATCTCCAGTTCCTTGCCCTCGGGCAGGCCGGAAGAGGCCAGCTCGGTGCCGAAGAAGTAGCTGTTGACCCGCTGGTACTGGCCAAAGAAGATGGTCTTGTTCAGTTCCTCGAAATCGAAGGCATAGCCCAGCGCCTCGCGCACGCGCTCGTCCTTGAACATCTCCTTGCGCATGTTCGGCACCATCGCCTGCATCACCCCGCTCGCGCGGCGGCGGTTGGGGACTTCCTCGCGCTTGATGCGGCCATCCTTGACGGCGGGGAAGTCATAGCCCGTCGCCCAGCGGCTCGCCTGGTTCTCGAACCAGTAATCGACATTGCCGGCGCGGAAGGCCTCGAACTCGACGTTGCGGTCGCCATAGAAGGAATACTCGATGCGGCCGAAATTGTTCTGGCCGACATTAACGTTGAGGTCCTTGCCCCAATAGTCGTCGCGCAACTCGTAGCGGATGGACGCACCCGGCGAGAACGAGGCGATCCGGTACGGTCCCGAGCCCATGACCGGCTCCAGCGTCGTGCGGGAAATGTCACGCTGCTTGCCCTTGGCATCCTTTCCTTCCCACCAGTGCTTCGGCACGATCGAAAACTGGCCGAGGATCTGCGGCAGTTCGCGGTTGTTCTTCTCGTCGAAATGGAAGGTGACGTCGCGCTCGCCGGTCTTCTCCACGGAGACGACGTGCTGGTAGTAGTTGGTGAAGAGCGGATTGTGCTCGATCACTTTTTCGAAGGAGAAGATCACGTCTTCCGGCGTCACCGGCTGGCCATCCTCCCACTTCGCTTCTGGGCGAAGGCGAAAGGTCGCAGACGAGATGTCGTCGGGATAGGAGACGCCTTCGGCGAGCAGACCGTAGGAGGTGGTGATCTCGTCCTCCGAGGACTTCATTAGCGTATCGAAGACCATGCCCACACCGACCGCCGCCTCGCCCTTGGCGAGCACCGGATTGAAGGTGTCGAACGTGCCGGCGTTGGACAGCCTGAGTGTCCCGCCCTTAGGCGCTTTCGGATTGACGTAGTCGAAATGCGCAAAGCCGGGCTGGTACTTGAGATCGCCGACGGTGGAGATGCCGATCCGCCACTCGGGGGTCTCTTCCTGCGCGCCTGCCGGGCCGAAAAGTGATGTCGCGGCCGCTACGGCGAGGATGAGCCCAACGAATTTTCCGGATCTGCGTAGTTTCATGCCAAGCCCCTTGGTCATTGATCGTTCCTGTCGTCTGCCGGAAAGATTAGACAAATTCCGGGCAAAGGACACAAGCCGCCATGAAAGCGGCGATTTTTTGCGGCCCCCTCGCGACTCAGAAATCCATTTCCGCGAAAGCGCGCCATGCTATTCGCACAGACCGAAAACGCAGATCGATTCCGGACGACACGATGTCTTTCAATCTCATGACGCTCCTTTCCCGTCTCGGCACCGCGGCCGCCCTTCTCGCCGCCATGGCGTCCCCGCTGCAGGCCGAGGAGCGGCCGGCCAAGGAACTTTTCGGGGCGAGGGCACTGCCGGCGGCGATGCAGACGCAGGCCTACGGTTCCTATGCCAAGGGGTGCATCGCGGGTGCCGTGGCCATCCCGACGGACGGCCCGGCCTGGCAGGCGATGCGGCTGTCGCGAAACCGGCGCTGGGGCCATCCGGAGATGATCGCGCTTCTGGAGCAGTTCTCGCAGGATGCGCAGAAGCTCGGCTGGCCCGGCCTTCTCCTCGGTGACATATCGCAGCCGCGCGGCGGGCCGATGCTCTCGGGTCACGCCTCGCATCAGATGGGGCTCGACGCCGACATCTGGTTCACGCCGATGCCAGACCGGCGCATGAGCGCCCAGGAAAGGGAGCAACTCCCCTTCACCTCGATGCTCGACAAGAGCAAGTTCCTGACGGTCGATTCGCGTCGCTGGACGTCCACGCATGCACGGCTCGTCATGAAGGCTGCCAGCTATCCGCAGGTCGAACGCGTCTTCGTCAATCCGGCGATCAAGAAGAAGCTTTGCGAAACGTGGCAGGGCGACCGCTCGCTGCTCGGCAAGGTGCGGCCGATCTACGGCCATGACGAGCATTTCCACATCCGCATCAAATGCCCGCCGGGCTCCGCCAACTGCAAGGGCCAGGCTGCCGTGCCGGCCGGCGACGGCTGCGACAAATCGCTCGCCTGGTGGTTCACCAAGGAGCCCTGGGCGAAGCCGGAGCCGAAGAAGAACCAGAAGCCGGTGAAGCCGCGCTACGTCAAGCTCTCCGATCTGCCGAAATCCTGCGCCGCGGTTCTGGCAGGGCCGGCGCCGGCCTCCGAACAGGAGGTCACCTATGGCGGCGGCGCAGCGATGGCATTCGCGGCCCAGCCTGCGGCCGACGACGGGATCGCTGCGGTGATCGCGGCCGATGGTGGCGCGGAGCCGGCCAGCCTCATCCCGATCCCCCTGCCGCGGCCCTCGCTGCAGTAGCGCCTCCCGGTCAAATGCGGCTTTTCATGCGCCGCGCCCTGCTGTACAGAGCGTCTAATCGATTTAAAAAACCGACAACCTTGCCGCCTGAGGGACCGCGTCCATGCCGCTGCCGAAGACCATCGCGCTCATCGCCCATGACGAGAAGAAGGATGAGATGGCGGAGTTCGCCAGGCGGAACGAGCCGGCCCTGACGGCCTGCCGGATCTTCGCCACCGGCACCACCGGCGGCCGGGTGCAGGCGGCCTGCCCAAAACTCGACGTGACGCCCCTGAAGAGCGGTCCGCTCGGCGGCGACCAGCAGATCGGCGCGCTGATCGCGACCGGCGAGATCGACATGCTGATCTTCTTCGTCGACCCGCTGACGGCGATGCCGCACGACGTCGACGTCAAGGCGCTGATGCGGCTTGCGATCGTCTACGACATCCCGATGGCGCTCAACCTGGCGACCGCCGAGCTGCTGGTTGCGGGCGGCTGACAACGGTGGCAAAAGCCTTCGGGTAAATTACTCATCGCGGCGCGAAGGCCGGGAGGAAAGCGAGACATCATGGCAAAGTCGAACGACGGCGAGATCGCCCTGCCCTTTCCCATCCTGATCGGCGACATCGGCGGCACCAATGCCCGCTTCGCGCTCCTGCTCGACGCCTTCGCGCCCCCGAAGGAATTCCCGATCATCCAGACGGCGCAGTTCGAGACGATCGACGAGGCGCTGCAGCGCTCGATCCTCGACAAGAGCTCGGTCCAGCCGCGGTCGGCGATCCTGGCGCTTGCCGGCCCGATCCAGGGCGACGAGGTGCCGCTGACGAACTGCGACTGGGTGGTGCGCCCGCGCGACATGATCGCCAATCTCGGACTGGAAGACGTCCTGCTCGTCAACGACTTCGAGGCCCAGGCCCTGGCGATCGCCGCGCTCTCCGACGGCGATCGCGAGAAGATCGGCGGCGGGGAAGAGAATTTCGCGGCCTCCCGCGCCGTGCTCGGTCCCGGCACCGGGCTGGGCGTGGCCGGGCTCGTGCATGCGATGCACACCTGGATCCCCGTTCCGGGGGAAGGCGGCCATATCGACATCGGTCCGCGCAGCGAACGCGACTACCAGATCTGGCCGTTCCTCGAGCCGATCGAGGGGCGCATGTCGGCTGAGCAACTGCTGTGCGGGCGGGGCATCATGAACATCTACCACGCGATCTGCGCGACCGAGCGCCGCGAGGCTGCGCTGGACACGCCGGCCGCGGTGACCGGCGCCGCACTTTCGAAATCCGACCCGGACGCGATCGAAACGGTCTCGCTGTTTTCGACCTATCTCGGGCGCGTCGCCGGCGACATCGCCATGATCTTCATGGCCAAGGGCGGGGTCTATCTCTCCGGCGGCATCTCGCAGAAGATCCTTCCGGCGCTGCGTGGCCCCGAATTCCGCGCCGGCTTCGAAGACAAGGCCCCGCACGGGGAAATGCTGCGCGAGATTCCCACCTTCGTGGTGACGCATCCGATGGCGGCTCTTGCGGGTCTTGCCGCCTTTGCCCGCATGCCCGACCGCTTCGGCGTGGCCAGCGAAGGACGCCGCTGGCGGAGGTAGGGCCCCGGGTCTCATCAACGCCAGACTCGCCAAACGCGGCGCAAGGCACTATAGAGCGCCGCAACAGGCGCCACAGATGCCAGGGCGCCGATCGCCGCTGCAGGAAAGATGGGTTAATTGAGCGAAAAGCACCGTAGCGATCGTCACGTCAGTGCCGAAACGATCACGGGCGTTCTGAAGCGCGTCATTGCGGAGAACGGGCGCGATCACATTCGCGGCTATGTCTTTGCGATCTTCTGCCTCGTCCTCGTCGCCGGCGCCACGGCGTTTACCGCCTGGATCATGGAGGCAGTCGTCAACGAGGCCTTCGCCAACCGGCGCGCGGACCTCGTCGCCTGGATCTGCGGCGCGATCCTGCTCGCCTTCATCCTGCGCGGATTTGCGACCTACGGCCAGGCGGTGACGCTGTCCAAGATCGGCAACAGCATCGTCGCGAACTACCAGCGCAGGCTCTATTCGCACCTGATGAGCCTGAGCGTCGGCTTCTTCAGCGAAGCCCGCTCCGCGCGGCTGGCGGCCCAGATCAACCAGAACATCAACGGCATCCGCGACGTCCTCAACATGACGGTGACGTCGATCGCGCGCGATTTCCTGACGCTCATCGCCCTCATCGGCGTGATGATCTCGAAGGACCCGCTGCTGACGGCGATCGTCTTCCTCGTCGCCCCGCCGCTTCTGCTCGGGCTGCGCTACGTCTCCAGGAGGCTGAAGTCGGCGACGCGGGAATCGGTGCTGATCAACAGCCATGTTCTCGGCGCCATCCAGGAGACGATCCAGGGCATCAGCATCGTCAAGGCGTTCACGATGGAGGACCAGCTTCGCTCCAAGGTCGAGACGATCATCGACCAGGCGGAGAAGCGTTCCAACCGCATCGCACGGCTTTCGGAGCGGACCGCGCCGATGACGGAGACCTTCGCAGGCGTGGCGATCGCCAGCGTGCTCGGTTACTCGGCCTACCAGGCGATCTATGGCGGGGTGCTGCCCGGCGCGTTCTTCGCCTTCATCGCAGCCCTGCTGATGGCCTACGACCCGGCCCGGCGGCTGGCGCGGCTTCAGGTGTCGATGGAGCGGGCCGTCGTCAACGCGCGGATGATCTACGAGATCCTCGATATCGAGCCGCACCAGCGCGACCGGGCGGACGCGAAGCCGATCAGGATCGAGACGGCGGAGATCGAATTCCGCAACGTCTCCTTCGCCTATGGCAACGGCAAGAGCATCCTCAACGGCGTCAGCTTCGTTGCCGAGGGCGGCAGGACGACGGCGCTCGTCGGCCCATCGGGCGCGGGCAAGTCGACGGTGATCAGCCTGATCCCGCGCTTCTACGATCCGGACGCCGGGGAGATCCTGATCGATGGCCAGGACATCGCGCATGTGACCAAGCAGTCGCTGCGCAACAGCCTCGCCTATGTCTCGCAACAGCCCTATCTCTTCGAAGGCACGATCCGCGACAACATCCGCTACGGCCGGCCGGAGGCGACCGACGCCGAGGTGGAAGAGGCGGCGCGGCTCGCCTATGCGCACGAGTTCATCCTGGATCAGCCGCAGGGCTACGACACGCCGGTCGGCGAGAACGGCATCACGCTTTCGGGCGGCCAGCGCCAGCGGCTGTCGATCGCGCGGGCGCTGGTGCGCAACGCACCGATCCTCCTGCTTGACGAGGCGACCTCCGCGCTCGACACCGAATCCGAACAGGCGGTGCAGAAGGCGCTGGAACATGCGATGAGCGGGCGGACAGTGGTGGTGATCGCCCACAGGCTGTCCACGGTCGTGAACGCCGACAAGATCGTCGTGATGCAGAGCGGCGCAGTCGCCGAGGAAGGCACGCACGATGTCCTTGCCGCGCGCACCGACGGTCTCTACGCTCGGCTGCACAATCTGCAGGGACCCGGCGGAAATCCGCAGGAAACGGGGAAGGAATCTGAAGAATGACGGCAGGCGACATGAAGCTGGTCGTAGTCGGCGCCGGCGGCCGGATGGGCCAGACGCTGATCCGGATGATCCATGCCATCGATGGCGCACGGCTGTTTGCCGCCGTCGAGCGCCCCGGCTCCCCCTTCGTGGGCAAGGATGCGGGCGAACTTGCGGGGCTCGGGCCGATCGGCGTGAGGGTGACGGACCAGCCGCTCGAGGCCTTCGTGGAGGCGGAAGGGGTGCTGGACTTCACCGCCCCCGCCGCATCGGTCGAGTTCGCCGGCCTCGCGGCGCAGGCGCGGATCGTCCATGTGATCGGCACGACGGGCTGCACGGCGGACGACGGCGCGAAAATCGCAGCCGCTGCCCGCCACGCCCGGGTCGTCAAGTCGGGCAATATGAGCCTTGGCGTCAACCTGCTCGCCGTCATGGCCGAGCAGGCGGCCCGCGCGCTCGACGCCTCCGACTGGGACATCGAGATCCTCGAGATGCATCATCGCCACAAGGTGGACGCGCCTTCCGGCACGGCCCTCCTGCTCGGCGAGGCAGCGGCGCGCGGGCGCGGCGTCTCCCTTGCCGAGAATTCCGTGCGGGTGCGCGACGGCCATACCGGCGCGCGCGCGGCCGGCACGATCGGCTTTGCCACGCTACGCGGCGGATCGGTCGTCGGCGAGCATTCGGTGGTGCTGGCCGGCGAAGGCGAACTGGTGACCCTGTCGCACAGCGCCGGCGACCGCGCGATCTTCGCGCGCGGCGCGGTCAAGGCAGCACTCTGGGCACGCGACAAGAAGCCCGGCCTCTACACCATGCTCGACGTGCTCGGGCTCAACTGACCACCCCATCTCTTAGCGAGGAGCGAAGACCACATGAGCGGAACCCTTGTCCTTGTTCGCCACGGCCAGAGCGAATGGAACCTGAAGAACCTGTTCACAGGCTGGAAGGACCCGGACCTGACGCCGCTCGGCGTCGAGGAAGCCAATGCCGGCGGCAAGGCGCTGGCCGATACCGGCATCAAGTTCGACATCGCCTTTACCTCCGACCTGTCGCGGGCGCAGAAGACCTGCCAGATCGTGCTGGACAATGTCGGCCAGCCCGATCTGGAGACGATCCGCAACCAGGCGCTGAACGAACGCGACTACGGCGACCTTTCCGGTCTCAACAAGGACGACGCACGGGCAAAATGGGGCGAAGAACAGGTGCACATCTGGCGCCGCTCCTACGACGTGCCGCCGCCGGGCGGCGAAAGCCTGCGCGATACCGGCGCGCGCGTCTGGCCCTATTACCTGACCGACATCCTGCCGCGTGTGCTGGCCGGCCAGACGGTGCTGGTCGCCGCCCACGGCAACTCGCTGCGCGCCCTCGTCATGGTGCTGGACCGGCTGACGAAGGAACAGGTGCTGAACCTCAACCTCGCGACCGGCGTTCCGATGGTCTACAGGCTGAACGCGGATTCGACCGTCGCCTCGAAGGAAGTCCTGGGCGACATGTCCGGCGCGCATTGAGCGCTGCCTTCCATAGACATCATGGCCTCCGGAAAGAAACCTTTCCGGAGGCCATTTCTTTGGCTTGAGAGGACCCCAGCGCGGTTTCCTTGCCTACGCCTTCCCCGCTTCCCAGCCGAGCATGGCCCGCTTGCGGGTCAGGCCCCAGTGATAGCCGGTGAGCGCGCCACTCTTGCCGAGCGCACGATGGCAGGGAACGACGAAGGATATGGGATTGCGGCCGACGGCGGCGCCGACGGCGCGCGATGCGGTCGGCTGGCCGAGCTGGCCGGCGATATCGGAATAGGTGACGGCCTTGCCGAGCGGTATGCGCAGCAGCGCCTCCCACACGCGGATCTGGAAATCCGAACCGATCAGGACGATGCGCAGCGGCTCCTCCGGATGCCATCGCTCGGGATCGAATATGCGCGCGGCATAGGACGCGGTCGCCTCGTCGTCGCGGATGTACGTCGCGTTGGGCCAGCGGCAGGTCATGTCGTCGAGGCAGGCATGCTCGTCGCCGTCATCGGCGAAGGCAAGGCCGGCGAGGCCGCGGTCGGTGACCATCACCAGCGCCTGGCCGAACGGCGAGACGTGGAAGCCGTAGCGGATCGTCAGGCCGGCGCCGCGCGCCTTCCATTCGCCGGGCGACATCGCCTCGTGCGTGACGAAGAGATCGTGCAGCCGGCCGGGACCGGACAGGCCGACCTCGAAGCTGGTCTCCAGCAGCGGCATCGCCTCGTGGCGCAGAAGCCGCTTGGCATGATCCAGCGTGACCGCCTGCAGGAACGCCTTCGGCGAGAGGCCGGCCCAGCGTGTGAAGGTCTTCTGCAACTGCGTCGGCGGCTGCCGCAGGCGGGCGGCGATATCGTCCAGCGAGGGCTGGTCGCGATAGTCCTCGGTGATCATCTCGATGACGCGGCGGACCGTCTCGTAGTCCGAGCCTGCAGGGGTGATGTCGGCATTCAGCGTGGCGGTGATGTTCATGTTCGTTCTCCTGACCTGCAGGAAATCATGCCTTAGGGCAGGCTGCCACCCGAAACTTGCAGCAACGTTCAGTGACCCCGCTTGACGCGCGCCAGCGCGCCGGAAAAGGCGGATGCGAAACGTTCGCGGTCGTCATGGTGCAGGAAGCCGCCGATGTCGGTCCACCGCCCCTGCCCGCTCACGGACATGCCGGTGATGCCGATCTCCTCCTTGCGGGCGACGTTGAAGCGCGCCCAGAAGGGGTTGAAGTCGTGTGTCGTCTCGCGCCCGGCAGGGTCGCGCTTGCTGATCGCGATATTGGTGCGCGACAGGGCGATCCGTTCGGATGCCCGGGCTGCGCGGTTGTTCAGCCAGAAGGCGCCGAACAGGATCAGGAAGTCGGCGCCGAAGAACATCATCACCGGCCAGGCGCCGGAGAGGAGGAACACCGCCATGTGGGCGAAGGTGAGCGCGCCGGCGATGAGGAAGAAGACGAAGTGGCCCCTGTGGCCGAGCGAGCGGTGCGGCCGGAGTTCGGCGAGGAACACCGGCCGTTCGTTCGCGCTGATATCGTCGTTGCCATCGCTCATGACCGATGACTATAGAGGCAGGATGAAGAACGCGAAACCGAAAACGAAGACCGGTGCCGCCCCGGGGCCGGGACGCCGCGGCGCCAGGCCGAGAAGTGCCTATACGCCGGACGAGATCCGCGAGATCTTCCGCCGCTTCTCCATCCAGCGGCCGGAGCCAAAAGGCGAGCTCGAGCACGTCAACCCCTTCACCCTCGTCGTTGCCGTGGCGCTTTCGGCGCAGGCGACCGATGCCGGGGTGAACAAGGCGACCCGCGCGCTGTTTGCGGTCGCCGACACGCCGGAGAAGATGCTGGCGCTCGGCGAGGACAGGGTCCGCGACTACATCAAGACGATCGGGCTCTTCCGCAACAAGGCCAAGAACGTGATCGCGCTGAGCCGGAAACTCGTCGACGAGTTCGGCGGCGAGGTGCCGCGCAGCCGCGAGGAACTGGTGACGCTACCGGGCGTCGGCCGCAAGACGGCGAACGTGGTGCTGTCGATGGCCTTCGGCCAGGCGACGATGGCGGTCGACACCCACATCTTCCGCATCGCCAACCGGATCTGTCTGGCGCCGGGGAAGACCCCGGACGAGGTCGAGGCGCAGTTGATGCGGATCGTGCCGGACGACTATCTCTACCACGCCCATCACTGGCTGATCCTGCACGGGCGCTATGTCTGCAAGGCGCGCAAGCCGGACTGCGAGCGCTGCGTGATCGCCGACATCTGCAAGTCTCCCGAGAAGAGCTGCGACATCCCCGCCCCGCTGGTGGAGCTGCCGCCGCAGGCGATCGCCGCGGCGCAGTAAGAGCCGCCCTATCGCGGGCAGAGGCCGTCGATCATACAGACGATGGCTGCCTCATAGGCGGCACGGTCGCCACCCTCGGCGATCTCGACCGCCGCCCGGTCGAAGGCTGCGGACAACAGCGCCGTCATCTGGTCCAGCAACCGGCCGGCCTCGTCCCGCAGCAGGTCCGAGAGGCCGGCGCGCAACGATGCCTCGGCGTTGCGGCGATCGAGGGCCGCCGCTCTTTCGGAACCGAGGACGGCGGGCGCATCGAGAAGCAGCAGGCGCGTCCTGCCCTTCTGCGACATGGCGTCGAAATAGCCTCTCGCGCCGAGGATCAGCGCCTTGCGGGCGTCCGTCTCAGGAGCGGCGCGCGCCTCGATCTCCGCTGCGACCGTGCTGGCTTCCCGTTCGACGACGGCGAGGAACAGTGCTCGCTTGTCCTCGAAGTGGTGATAGAGCGCGCCGCGGGTGACACCGGCGGCGGCGACGATATCGGGCGTGGCCGTGTCCGCGTAGCCCCTTTCGACGAACAGCGCGCGCGCTGCGTCGAGAAGGGCTGTGCGCGTGGCCTCCGTCCGGTCCTTGTTGCTGCGGGTCATCTTTCCCCTTTACATACATTCTGCACGTATTATAAATAGAAACATGCAGATTGTATGTCACCGACGAAAGGAAGGAAAGCCATGAAGTGCACGAGCTACTATCCGGTCATCATGACCGACGACGTCGCAGGCACCGCCGCCTTCTATTGCCAGCACTTCCGCTTCCAGCCGCTCTTTTCCAGCGACTGGTACGTCCACCTGCAATCGGCCGAGGACGAGCATGTGACGCTGGCCATCCTTGACGGGCAGCACGGGACGATACCGGAGGCCGGTCGCGGCAAGGTATCGGGCCTGCTCCTGAACTTCGAGGTCGAGGATCCCGATGCGGTCTATGCCGCCTGTCGGGCTGCGGGCCTGCCGATCCTCAAGGCGCTGTGCGACGAGGATTTCGGCCAGCGGCACTTCATCACCACCGATCCCAACGGCGTGCTGATCGACGTCATCAAGCCGATCCCGCCGAGCGCCGAATTCGCCGCGCAATACGAGGCCGCCGCGCTGCCGTCCTGATCCTCAGCCGCGAAAGCCGGGGTCGGCGCGCGACAGCAGCTTGTGCAGGTGGACCATCAGGCCCGCCGCAAAGAGCGGCGTCAGCAGGTTGACGACCGGCACGGCGAGGAAGGCGGCGACGAGGAGGCCGGCCAGGAAGACGGTCGAGGCGTGCTTGGCGCGGAACAGCCGCGCCTCCTCCGGCGACCGGAAGCGCATGGCGGCGAACTCGAAGAATTCCCGGCCGAGAAGGTAGCCGTTGACCAGGAAGAAGGCGATCAGGTTGATGCCGGGGATCAGCAGCAGGAAGAGGGCGATGAGGTTGCCGACCAGCACGACGCCGAGGAACTTGAGCGAGCCCGCGATCGCCGGCCACAGCGGCAGCGCCTTGCCCGGCGGATCGCGCGGATAGTCGCGCGCCTCGACGACCTCGGCCACGTCGTCCAGGAAGAAGCCGGCGATGATCGCGGTGACCGGTGCCAGCAGCAGCGCCAGCGACAGGGCCAGGCCGATGCTTGCCATGATGCCGAAGATCACGGTGAGCCAGCCCGTCCAGTCGGGGAGCCCGGGCATGTAGCCGGAGACCCAGGGCCAGGCGAAGGCGATGAAGCTCTCGCGCAGCGCGAACCAGAGCATGATCAGGACGAGGACCGTCAGGCCCAGCACCTTCCAGAACACGCGCCGCGTTTCCGGCGCGAACAGATTGCCGAGCGCCAGGCGCGCCGCGTCGAGGACCATGCCCATACTCCCTTTCGTTGCGCTCGATGTAGGGTGCGGAAAACCGGCCCGCAAGCCGTGGCTTTTGACGGCGCAATTTAAGCCTGTGTTAAAGGGCCGGAACTAGAGTTCACCCCACGTCAGTCGAGGTCGAAATCCACAGCCCGGGTGTTTGAACAATGCGCAGCATCAAGATCAGCAGGCTCCTTCCCGCCCTCTTCGTCCTGATGGTGCTGCTCGGCGGGCTACAGGGCGCGGTTGCCTTCAGGTCGCTGTCGACGATCACCGGCCAGTTCGAGCGCATCGGGCAGGAGCGCATGCCCCAGATGAGCGAGATCCTGCAGATCAGCAATGACTTCTCCGTCCTCGGCGGCACCTTTTCCGAACACCTCCTCTCGATGGATCCGGACGAGCTGACGGCGATCGAAAAGCGGATCGCCGACGACGCCGCGGTGCTGAACCAGCGCATCGACGCCTATGCGAGCGCCGTGTCGGGCGATCCGGTCGCGGCAGGCGCGGTCGCCGGCATCAAGGACAGCCTGGCGGCCTATCTGGCCGAATCCGAGAAGCTGAAGCAGTTTTCCGCCATCGCCGCCAAGGGGCCGGCGCTGGAGATCTTCCACGGCCCGATGAAGCAGCACGCCGACACGATCGATGCCGGCCTGAAGAGCCTCGTCGCCACCAACCAGTCGCTGACGGCGCAGGCCATCGACGCCGCGCAGGCCGAGCAGGATTCCGCCTATCAGCTGACGATCGCCTCGCTCGCTCTGTCGGTCGGCCTCGCGATCGCTGCGATCTTCGTCGTCCACCGGCGCGTCGTGCGCCCGCTGGACGGCATCGCCGCTGCCATGAAGAAGGTGGCCGACGGCGACATCCACCAGGAAATCCCGCACGCGGAGCGCCGCGACGAGATCGGCGAGATGGCGGCGGCCGTCGCCATCTTCCGCGACAATGCCGGCGAACGCCTGCGCCTGGAGCGCCAGGCCGCGTCCGACCGCGCCAGCACCGAAGCCGAACGCATGGCCCGCGACGCCGAACGCAACCGCGAGACCGGCAAGGTGGAAGCCGCGGTCGTATCGCTCGGCGAGGCACTCGGCCGGCTTGCCGGCGGCGACATGACCTGCGCCATCGATACGCCGTTCGACGGCGAGCTCGACCGGCTGCGGCAGGATTTCAACACCTCGGTCGCGCGCCTGCGGGAAGCGCTCTGCGAGGTCGGCGACAATGCGCGGGCGATCGATTCCGGCGCCCGCGAGATCCGCACCGCCGCCGACGCGCTCGCGCGCCGCACCGAACAGCAGGCCGCCTCGGTGGAGGAAACGGCCGCAGCCCTGGACCAGATCACCACGACCGTGCGCGATTCCACCCGCCGCGCCGAGGAGGCCGGCGAACTCGTCGGGCATACCCGTGCCGGTGCGGAAAAGTCGGGCGAGGTGGTGCGTCGCGCCATCTCCGCCATGCAGCAGATCGAACAATCCTCCGGCGAGATCGGCAACATCATCGGCGTCATCGACGAGATCGCCTTCCAGACCAACCTCCTGGCCTTGAACGCCGGCGTCGAGGCCGCGCGCGCGGGCGAGGCGGGCAAGGGCTTCGCCGTGGTGGCGCAGGAGGTGCGCGAACTGGCGCAGCGCTCCGCCAAGGCCGCACACGAGATCAAGGCGCTGATCACCACCTCCAGCAACCAGGTGCGCAACGGCGTGGCGCTCGTCGGCGACACCGGCAAGGCGCTGGAGACGATCGTCGTCGAGGTCGAGGAGATCAACGGGCACGTCCAGGCGATCGTCCAGGCGGCCCGCGAACAGGCGCTCGGCCTCTCCGAGATCAACACGGCCGTCGGAAACATGGACCAGGGCACCCAGCAGAACGCCGCCATGGTCGAGGAAACGACGGCGGCCAGCCACGGGCTGGCAAGCGACGTGCAGGCGCTCAACGCGCTGATCGGCCGCTTCAACGTCGGCACGTCGCTCGGGCAGGCGTCGGGCGGGTCGCAGATGCATGCGCTGCCCGGAGCCGAGACCGCCACAAGCCCGTCGCCTTCCGCGTCGCTGCCCGCAAGCACACAGGCCAGCAAGTCGCGCACCTCCGCGGGCGGCGTCGTTTCCCAGTTGCCGCGGAAGTCGGCCGGCCAGTGGAACGTGAAGCCTGCGAGCAAGGTATCGCGGGCGGTCACCTCGCCGGCGCATCTGTTGAACCAGAAGCTGGCTGGAGCGCTCGGCGCAAGGCAGGCGGAAACCAGGGACGGGGACTGGGAAGAATTCTGATCGCCCCCGCCTCCAGGCAAGGAGAGGACGTCTTCGCGGGACCTGACTCCGCGACCTCGTCAGCCTTCGGCGTTTCCTTCCGTCAGCCCTTCGCCGGCGCGTCGGCGTCGGGCGGATAGCGATGCTCGCCGCCGCGGAAATCGCGGATGCGGAAGCAGCCGTCGTCGCTTTCGCGGACGGCGTCGGACAGCACGGGAACCTTTCCGTGGCCTCCCGGGATGTCGAGGATATAGGTCGGCTGGCAGAGGCCGGAAATGCGGCCGCGCAACTGCGCCACCAGCGCCTTGCCCTCGGCGAGGCCCAGGCGGAAATGGCTGGTGCCCGGCGCGAGATCGGGGTGATGCAGATAGTAGGGTCGGATGCGGTTCTCGACAAAGGCGCGCATCAGGGCGGCCAGCACGTCGGCATCATCGTTGACGCCCTTCAGGAGCACCGTCTGGCTGATCATCGCGATCCCGGCGTCGACCAGCCGGGCGCAGGCCGCACGCGCCTGCGGCGTCAGTTCGCGCGGATGGTTGGCGTGCAGCGCGACATAGGTCGTCTTGCCCGACGCTTTCAAGGCATCGATCAGCGCGGCATCGACGCGATCGGGCTCGACCACGGGCACGCGGGTATGGAAGCGGACGACCTTGACGTGGCCGATGGCCGCCAGCCGCTCCATGATCTCGCGAAGGCGGCGGGCGGACAGGACCAGCGGATCGCCGCCGGTGAGGATCACCTCCCAGATCTCCTGCCGCGCGGCGATATAGGCGATGGCCGCGTCGAGCTGTTCGGGCGTGAGCGTCCCGAGCCCCGACGGTCCGACCATCTCGCGGCGGAAGCAGAAGCGGCAATAGACCGGACAGACATGCACCGCCTTGAGCAACACCCGGTCGGGGTAGCGATGGACGATGCCCTCCACCGGGCTGTGGGCGAGGTCGCCGATCGGATCGGCCCGTTCCTCGGGGTGGACAAGGAGTTCGGATGCGTCGGGGACGAACTGCAGCGCGATCGGATCGTGCGGGTCTTGCCGGTCGATCATGGCCGCGACCGCCGGCGTCAGCGCAACCGCATAGCGCTCGCCGACCCGGGCCGTTTGCGAATGTTCGGCTCCCGGCGGCAGCAGGCCGGCCTCCACCAGTTCCTGCACCGAACGCAGCGTTCTTGGCATGCTCATGGCGCGGTCTCCGCGACCGGCGCCCAGATGACCTGGTCGATGCGCGCCGCTCCCGTCGCCAGCATCACCAGGCGATCAAAGCCGAGCGCGATGCCGCTCGCTTCGGGCATGATCCGCAGCGCTGCGAGAAACTCCTCGTCGAGCGGATAGGTCTCGCCGTAGACCCGCTGCTTTTCCGCCATCTCCAGTCCGAACCGGCGACGCTGCTCGGCGGCGTCCGTGAGTTCGCCGAAGGCATTGGCGAGCTCGACGCCGCAGGCATAGAGTTCGAAACGTTCGGCGACGCGGGGATCGTGCGGCGCCGGGCGCGCCAGCGCCGCCTCGGCTGTGGGATATTCGCAAAGCACCGTCGCCCTGCCGAAACCGAGATTGGGCTCCACCCGCTCCACCAGCACGCGGCTGAACAGGTCGGCCCAGGTATCGTCGGGTGCCACGCGCATGCCGGCCCGGCCCATCGCCGTCGCCAGGACCTCGCGATCGGTCGCCCCGTCGGGACCGATGGTCGCCATAAGGTCGAGGCCGGCATGGCGCTCGAAGGCGGCCGCCACGGTCAGCCGCTCGGGCTCGGCAAAGGGATCGCAGTCGCGGCCGCGCCAGGAAAGGCGCTGCGTCCCCGCCGTCCGCGCGGCAAGCGCCAGGATGGCGGCGCAATCGCGCATCAGTTCCTCGTAGCCTTCCCCCGCCCGGTACCATTCGAGCATGGTGAATTCCGGATGGTGCAGCGGGCCCCGCTCGCGATTGCGGTAGACATGGGCGAAACAGGCGATCCGTTCCTCGCCGGCGGCGAGCAGTTTCTTGCAGGCGAACTCGGGCGAAGTGTGCAGGTAGAGCTGTGTCGCGGTTCCCGAATGGCCGATTGCCGCGGTACCGAAAGCATGCAGGTGCGCCTCGTTTCCGGGCGAGACCTGCAACGTCGCGGTGTCGACTTCGACAAAGGCGCGCTCGGCGAAATAGTCCCTCAGCGCGGCCTGGATGCGGTTGCGCGCGATAAGGAACGGGCGACGGTCGGCATGGACGTCTGGCGTCCACCAGGGAGACGGTGCGGGCGTGCTCGCGGTCATGGCAAGTTTCTATCAGATTCCGGCGGACGCGCTGGCCTTTTTCCGGAATTTAGGGTAGTTGCGGCCCGATCCCGCTTTCCGGCGGCCCGGGGATGACACTTGCTGGGTCCTCTACGACGCGGTCGCTCCAGATACAAGGAAGACTTATGGCAAAGATCATCGCTTCTTCCGTCCGCAAGGGCAACGTGCTCGACGTCGACGGAAAACTCTACGTGGTTCTGACGGCACAGAACTTCCACCCGGGCAAGGGCACGCCGGTCACGCAGGTCGACATGCGCCGCATCTCCGACGGGGTGAAGGTCTCCGAGCGCTACCGCACCACCGAACAGGTGGAGCGCGCCCATGTCGAGGACCGCGAGCACACCTTCCTCTACGAGGACGGCGACGGCTTCCACTTCATGAATCCGGAAAGCTACGACCAGCTGACCATGTCGGCCGACGACGTCGGCGATGCCAAGGCCTATCTCCAGGAAGGCATGGCCGTGATCCTGTCGACGCACGAAGGCGTGGCGATCGCGCTGGACCTGCCGCGCAACGTGGTCCTCGAGATCACCGAGACCGAACCGGTCGTCAAGGGCCAGACGGCCTCCTCGTCCTACAAGCCGGCCATGCTTTCCAACGGCCTGCGCACGCTCGTGCCGCCGCACATCCAGGCCGGCACCCGCGTCGTCATCGCCACCGAAGACGGCTCCTACGTCGAGCGCGCCAAGGACTGACGCGATTTGCGCCGCCCGGCCGGGCCGATCGGGCGGCACCCCTTACAATCCGTCGAAAATCCGCTATGACCGGTACCCGGCTCTACCCCCAACGAGACGGATCTGATACCGCATGACCCAATTCGACGTGCTGACGGTCGGCAACGCCATCGTCGACATCATCGCCCGTTGCGAAGACGGCTTCCTCACCGACAATGCCATCATCAAGGGCGCGATGAACCTCATCGATGCCGAGCGCGCCGAACTGCTCTATTCGCGGATGGGTCCGGCTGTCGAGGCCTCCGGCGGGAGCGCGGGCAACACGGCCGCCGGGATCGCCAGCTTCGGCGGGCGCGCGGCCTATTTCGGCAAGGTCGCCAGGGACCAGCTGGGCGAGATCTTCACCCACGACATCCACGCCCAGGGCGTCCATTTCGCAACCCGGCCGCTCGACGGCTTTCCGCCGACCGCGCGCTCGATGATCTTCGTCACCGCCGATGGCGAGCGCTCGATGAACACCTATCTCGGCGCCTGCGTCGAGCTCGGCCCGGAAGACGTCGAGGAGGCCGTGGTCGCCGCCTCCAAGGTCACCTATTTCGAAGGCTATCTCTGGGATCCACCGCGGGCGAAGGAGGCGATCCGCGCCTGCGCCCGCATTGCCCATGCGAACGGCCGCGAAGTATCGATGACGCTGTCGGACAGCTTTTGCGTTCATCGATACCGCGACGAATTCCTCGAGCTGATGCGCTCGGGCACCGTCGACATCGTCTTTGCCAACCGGGCCGAGGCGCTGGCGCTCTACGAGACAGAGGATTTCGAGCACGCGCTTCAGATGATCGCCCGGGACTGCCGCCTCGCCATCGTCACCATGAGCGAGGAAGGTTCGGTGATCCTGCAGGGGGGCGAGCGGACCCGGGTCCATGCCTCGCATGTCGAGCGGGTGGTGGACACCACCGGCGCCGGCGACCTCTATGCGGCCGGGTTTCTCCACGGCTACACGCAAGGGCGCTCGCTGGAGGACTGCGGCAAGCTCGGCAGCCTCGCGGCCGGGATCGTCATCGAGCAGATCGGGCCGCGCCCGATGGCCTCGCTCGCCGAAGCGGCGGTGGAGGCCGGGCTCGCCTGAGCCTCGTCGCCTACTTGAAGGCCTCGCCGGGATAGGCGCCCCAGATCTCGATCTGGGCCACCCAGCCCTCGGTGCCGTCCACCTCGGCGCGGCACCAGTCCCCGTTGCATTCCCCGACCTTGACGACGACGCCGGGTTCGAGCTTGGCGACGATCGTGCTGGAGGACTGCGCTTCGCGGCGCATGTTGACGTAGATGTCCGCGCCCTTGCCGCGCATCCAGGGTGCCGTCACCGCCGTGCGCTCGCCGGACAGAAGCGCCTGGTTGACCCAGCCTTCGGTGCCGTCGGCATCGCGGACGCGCCGCCAGTTGTCGTATTCCTGGATGATCTCGACCGGCACCCCGGATTTCAGGTAGCGCCAGGCGACCGCGTAGTCGACGCTGGGACCGACGCGCAGATTGACGCTCTTTGCCTTCAGGCTGACGAAGCGCGGCAGCGGAAGCCCGCTCGGCCCCTTCGCCGCCTGGGCGAAGGCTGCGGGAACGCCTTGGGAAGCCAGCAAGGTCAGGGCGGCAAGCGCTATGGTGCAAACGCGGATGGGTAAGCGATGCATGACGTGTTCCACTCAAAAACTTGCGGGCATCCGGCAACCGGACCCTGCCGGACCTGGCAATTCGCAAGTCCGGCTTTCAGAGCGGATTGTCTTCGCGACGGGGTCTGGTAGAAAATGCCCTTGATGAAGCAAGTCTTGCCTATCTTGGTTAAGGACCCGTCAACAGGACGCCGATCGGACCATGACGAACAAGAAAAAACCGAAGGTCTATCTGACACGCCGCCTGCCGGACGTGGTGGAAACGCGCATGCGCGAATTGTTCGACGCCGAGCTCAACATCGAGGACACTCCGCGCACGCAGCCGGAGCTCGTCGCCGCGGTCAAGACGCATGACGTGCTGGTGCCGACCGTGACCGACCGGATCGACGCGGCCCTCATCGAACAGGCCGGGCCGCAGCTGAAGCTCATCGCCAGCTTCTCGAACGGCGTCGACCATATCGACATCGACGCTGCGGCGCGCCGCGGCATCACCGTCACCAACACCCCGAACGTCCTGACCGAGGACACGGCCGACATGACGATGGCGCTCATTCTCGCCGTGCCGCGCCGGCTTGCCGAGGGCGCCCATCTCCTGACCGACCGCAAGGGCGAATGGGCAGGCTGGTCGCCGACATGGATGCTCGGCCACCGGATCTGGGGCAAGCGGCTCGGCATTGTCGGCATGGGCCGGATCGGCACCGCGGTGGCCCGCCGCGCCAAGGCCTTCGGGCTCTCCATCCACTACCACAACCGCCACCGCGTCAGTCTGGCGACGGAGGAAGCGCTGGAGGCGACCTACTGGGACAGCCTCGACCAGATGCTGGCGCGCGTCGACATCGTCTCGGTCAACTGCCCCTCGACGCCGGCGACCTACCACCTGCTTTCGGCCCGGCGGCTGGCGCTGATGCAGCCGTCCAGCTACATCGTCAACACCGCGCGCGGCGGCATCATCGACGAGGCGGCGCTGATCAAGTCCCTGCGCGAAGGCAAGATCGCAGGCGCCGGGCTCGACGTGTTCGAGCACGAGCCGGCGGTGAACCCGAAGCTCGTCAGGCTTGCGACCGAAGGCAAGGTGGTGCTCCTGCCGCACATGGGCTCTGCGACCCTGGAGGGCCGGATCGACATGGGCGAGAAGGTCGTGATCAACATCCGCACCTTCTTCGACGGTCATCGCCCGCCGGACCGGGTGCTGCCGGGCCGGACCTGAAGCAGCCTGCTTAACGGCTGCGGCGCCGATAGCGCATCACCTCGAAGCGCGCCGCCAGGCCGTCATAGAGCATGAGCCGGCCGACGAGCGGCTCGCCGGAGCCAGTGACGAGCTTGATCGCTTCCATCGCCATCAACGTGCCGACGACGCCGGTCAGGGCGCCGACGATGCCGGCCTCGGCGCAGGAGGGGACGACGCCCGGTGGCGGCGGCGCGGGGAAGAGATCGCGGTAGCCGGGGTTCTGCCGCCCGTCCGCGTCGGTCTCCCACGGCTTCAGCACCGTCAGCGAGCCGTCGAAGCGGCCGACCGCTCCGGTGACGAGCGGCAGGCGCGCCGTTTCCGCCGCGTCGGCTGCGGCATAGCGGGTCTCGAAATTGTCGGAGCCGTCGATCAAAAGATCGAAGTCCGCGAGCAGGCCTGGGGCCGACTCGAGAGAGAAGCGTGTGCCGAAACCCGTCACGCGGACATGCGGATTGATCGCGGCGATCGCGGAAGCCGCACTTTCGATCTTGCTGCGACCGATGGCGCCGGTGCCGTGGATCACCTGCCGCTGCAGGTTCGACAGCGACACGGTGTCGTCGTCGACGATGCCGATATGCCCGACGCCGGCGGCGGCGAGATATTGCAGGACCGGCGCGCCGAGACCGCCGGCGCCGATCACCAGAACGGCGGCATTCTTCAGCTTCTGCTGACCCGCGCCGCCGATCTCGGCCAGCACGATGTGGCGCCGGTAGCGCTCGATCTCGTCGGGTCCCAGGGGTTGTTCTTCGGTCGTCACGCGCGATCTCCGCCAGTTGCCTATCTGGCGATCGTGCCGTTTTCCACCGTCAGGAAGCGGGCGCGATCGCCGAGAGCTTCGAACATGGCACGATCGGTCCCGGTCATGAAGGCCTGGCCGCCGAGCGCATCCACGCGATCGAACAGCGCCGCCCTGCGGCCTTCGTCGAGATGGGCGGAAATCTCGTCCAGCAGCAGGACGGGCGCATGTCCCGTCATGCCGGCGACGAGCCCCGCATGGGCGAGGACGATGCCGACCAGGAGCGCCTTCTGCTCTCCGGTCGAGCAACGCGCCGCGTCCATGTCCTTCTCGCGGTGCCGGATCATGAGGTCGACCCTATGTGGTCCGTCCAGCGTCCGGCCGGCGGCCGCGTCGCGAAAACGGCCGTCGCGCAGGGTGGCGGCATAGATCTCCTCGATCTCGTAGGCTGGCCGATCGAGCATGTCGTCGAGAAACCCGGTGAGCGCCATCGTCGAAGTGGGGAACGGCCCCTCGTCGCGCGACGCCTCGACGAGGTCGGCGAGGAGGCCCACGAGTTCGCGCCGCGCCAGTGCCATGGCGACGCCGAGCTCTGCCATCTGAAGCTCCAGCCCGTCCAGCCAGCGCGCATCGGGCCGCGGCTCAGAGAGCAGCCGGTTGCGGCCGCGCATGGCCTTTTCGAAATCCGCCGCCCTGCGACCATGTTCGGGATCGAGCGAAAGGACGAGACGATCGAGAAAGCGGCGGCGGTCCGAGGATGCACCGGTGAAGAGCCCGTCCATGGACGGCGTCAGCCAGACGACGCGCAGATGGTCCAGAAGCTCGTCGACCGACCGGGCCGCGGTTCCGTTCAGCCTGAGACGGCGCGACTGGCCCTCCTCGCCCGCCTCCGTGCCGGTGCCGATCTCGACCTCGCCCTGCATGCCGTCGATCGCCGCGAAGACGCTGAAGCCTCCCGGCGCCCCCTCGCGCGCGACGTCGGCATAGGAGGCGCGCCTGAGGCCGCGGCCGGGGGTCAGGAAGGAGACCGCCTCCATCAGGTTCGTCTTGCCGGCGCCGTTCGCGCCGGTCAGCACGACATGGCGACCGTCGAGCCCGAGCGCGACTGACGCATAGTTGCGAAAATCGTGCAGCTTCAGACTGAAAAGGGTGACCTTGTGAGGCATCGGGATCCGGATCTTTCGCCAGAGAGCTATGCCGAAGCGGGCGCCAAGGCAAGGCCCGCCCGTCGAATGCGACCCGTTCCCGGGGATCGCTCCGGTTGCGTTCACCGGGCCTTAACGCCTCATCGGGACAATGTCGCGGCCGTATCCGCCGCCTGTTGGGGCCGGTCCACCCCCAGGAACGCCATGTCGCCAAACGAACCATCATTCCGTCTCTCGCTTGTAGTTGCCACGCTCGGCCGTTCGGACGAACTGGCGCGGCTTTTGGCCTCGCTCGCGGCACAGACGATCTCCGGCTTCGAGGTCATCATCGTCGACCAGAACAGCGACGACCGCGTGCTGGGCCCGATCGCGCAGCATGCCGAAAGCCTCGAGATCGTCCACGTCAGGACACCGAGGAAGGGCGTCTGCCGGGCCCGCAACCTCGGCGCCTCCATGGCGCGCGGCGAATGGCTGATGTTTCCGGACGACGATTGCTGGTATCCGGACGATCTTCTGGAACGCTACCGGCAGGTGACCGAAGCCACGCCCGCCGATTTTCATTGCGGCCGCGCCACCAATGCAGTGGGACAGACGATCATGGGCACGTTCGAGAGCCACCCGGTGCGGATCCGGCGCGGCAACGTCTGGACGACGCTGATCGAATGGATGCTGACGGTGCGCAAGGACGACTTCACGGCTGCCGGCGGGTTCGATGAGAGGATCGGGCCGGGCTCGGGCACGCCATGGGGCGCCTACGAGGTGCAGGACTTCGTGCTGACGCTGCTGGAGCGCGGCCTGGCCGGCCGATACGACCCGATGCTCGCGGGCCACCATCCCGAGGACATGACCGACCAGACCGTTCCGGCGAACATCGCCAAGATCCGCTGCTACAGCGCCGGTCTCGGCTATGTGATGCGCAAGCACGGCTTCGGTCTTTCCGGTTTCCTGCCGCGTCTCCTGCGGCCGCTCGCGGGCATGAGCATCTACGCGCTGACCGGCCGCCCGGCGATGGCACGGCGATCGCAGCAGATCCTGGCCGGCCGCTGGGACGGCTGGCGAAAGGCGGCCGGGCTCCGGCAGGATATCTTAAGGGTTGAAAGCTAGGGTCTGCACCTTGGGGTCGTGACCGGCGGTTGCGGCTGTGACGGATAACGGCTGCCGGCCAGCGGAGCGACGACCATGTTGCGGACAAACGACCTTGCGGTGGACGCCGCCGGAAGCGCCTCCTGGGCGCCCGGATCGGCCGCTCTGCCCGTCTGCTTTGCCGGGACCGTCGGCCTCTTCACGCCGTCGATGGCGGGTACGACGCCGTCCGACTGTGCCGCGCTCTTCCTCAGCCCCTGGGGCTTCGAGGAAATGTGCACGCGCAAGCTCTGGCGGGAACTTGCCGAAGGCTTCGCCGGCCTCGGGATCGCGAGCCTGCGCTTCGACTATCCCGGCACGGGCGATTCGCTCGACCCGATGGAATTTTCCGGCGGCCTGCCCGTCTGGCAAAAGGCGATCGGGGTCGCCGCCGCCGAACTGCGCATGCTCTCCGGCGCGAGACGGCTGATCCTTGTCGGGCAGGGGCTGGGAGCGACGTTCTCGATCCTTTTCGGGCGGCAGCTCGGGGCGGTCGAGGCAACGGTGCTGATGGCACCGGTGGTCAGCGGACGCTTCTATCTGCGCGAGCTTTCCGCCTGGTCGAAGATGGTGGATGACGGCCTCGGGCTGACCGAGGAGCAGCGTCTGACGGGGAAGACATCGGTCGCGGGCCTCGTCATGCCGGACGACGTGGCAGCCGCGGTGCGTGCAATCAACCTTCAGGCCACCGATGCCGCGCCGGCCGGATCGATCCTGATGGTGCACCGGCCGGCGCGGGACAATGAAGCGGCCCTCGCCGCACGGCTGGAAGAGCTGGGTGCCGCGGTCTGCCGGAAGCCTTATCTCGGCTATGACGAACTCGTCTCCAACCCCACGCTCGCCATCCAGCCCGAAACGGTCATGCAGCACGTCACCGAATGGGTCGGAACGCTGGCGGCCGCGGCCGGGCCTGCGCGCGGGCCGCAGCTTGCGCCGCCCCCGGCCGTTCTGGAAGGCGACGGCTTTGCCGAAGAGTCGCTGCGGTTCGGGCCGGCCGGCCGACTGTCCGGCATCCTCTGCCGGCCGGCCGGTCCGCGGCGCGGCGCCGCCGTGATCCTGCTCGGCACCGCCTATGACCGGCACGCCGGGTGGGCGCGCTCGACCGTGGACACAGCTCGGCTCCTCGCGCGGCAGGGCGTTGCGTCCCTCCGGTTCGACGCCGCCAATGTCGGCGACAGCCCGCCGGTGGACGGTGCGGCGGGGCAGGTGCTCTTTTCCGAGGGACAGAGAGACGACGTGCGCGCCGCCTTCGACCTGATGGCCGCGCGGCAGCTGACGCCCGCCGTCCTTGCCGGACGATGCAGTGGTGCCTACCTCGCCTTCCAGAGCGCCATCGACGAGCCGCGCTGCCGGAGCGTCGTCGCCGTCAATCCCTTCACCTTCGTGTGGGACCGGGACGAAGAGGTCGATGCGGCGCTGCGGTACAATCCGCGCTCGCTCGGCGACTATCGCAAGCGGGCGTTGCGGCTGGACACCTTGCGTCGGCTGGCTTTGGGCCAGATCGATCTCCGGCGTGCCGCAGCCAATATCGGCAAGCAACTCGGCCGTCGGGTCGCGCTGATGGCGCCGGGCCCGCTGGGCTGCCTGTCGAAATACGGCCGGCTGCGGCAGGCGGTGCTTTCGGCCTTCCGCTCGCTCGCCGAACGGCGCGTGCCGGTGCGGCTGATCTATAGCGACACCGACGTGGGGCTGGAGCGCTACCACGCCTATTTCGGGGCCGACGGATCCGGCATGAAGGCGTTTGCGAATGTCACGGTCGAGATCGTCCCCGATGCCGACCACAACCTGTCGCCGCCCGCCGCCAGGGCTCTCCTGCAACAGCGGATTCTCGAGGCAGCGCTCGCCGCCGACTGAGCGACGCGAGGAACGTTGCGACAGAGCCGGTCGATCTCGGTCAGAAGGAAACCGGAGCAGGCAGGTTCAGGGCGGACAGCTCTCCGCCGGGGCGTTCCACGGCGCCCGTGCGGACCAGCCGGATGACGCGTTCCCGGCCGGGAGAAAGATGGAACCAGCTATCCGAGGGCAGGAAGCCCGGGCAATCGATGTGGGCAGACTGCAGCAGCCGGTCCGCCCCGACCCGCAGCTGCCAGCCGCCCTCCACCTCTTCCAGCGCGACAGTCGCCCTTGCCGCATGAAGGGCGCGCGCTCGGCCTTGCGGGAAATGGAAGGCCTCGGCGACGATCACCGGACCGTCACCGTCCTGCAGGCTCGCGATGGTCACGTCGTGGGCGGGTGGACCGAAGCGGAAGGCATAGGTCGTGTCGAAGAAGGCGCCGAAGAGATCGGTGGCGGCGAAAGTGGCAACGCCGCGCGCCGCAAGCATCAGGGCGCGCCGCCCGGTGACGACGGGCTGACGGCCGTCGCGCAGGCAGGTGAGTTCGACGGTCAGTTCGCGTCCTTGATCCGTCTCGTTGATCACGTGCACGTCGAGGCCGTTGGTGCCCTCGTCGGAGAGCAGCACCTGGAGCGGGCGGAAGGCGCGCCGCAGCGCGTGCCAGGCCGGCTTCGGCAGGCCGGTGGCATCGACGACGCCCCAGCCTGCGCCCGGCATGAGGTCCTGAAGCGTCCAGACGAGCGCACCGTTGCAGCTCGATTGCGGCCGCCGCCACTCGGCATATGTCGCCTCCATCACCTCGCCGCTGACCGCGCGGGAGACATCGAGATAGCGGAGTGGGTCCTCGCGTCGCAGGCGCGCCGGGTCGCAATCGTAGAGCTGGCCGAGATAGTGGTCGCGCACGTCCTCGAAATCCCAGGAGGCGCCGCGGTCGCGCGGGACCCGGGATTTCCAGCGCGGGTCGTGCACGGCGGGGACGGGAAGATGCGCGTCGAGCGTCACCTGCTCAGGGACATTGGCGAAGGCCAGCGATTCGGCCGCAAAGCGTACCCCGGCCCGGCGCGCATCCTCGAGCGGCCGGCAATAGGCGCCGACGCCGTAATAGTGGGCGACGCCCGCATTGGAGGAGAACGGCATGGCGCCGCCAAAGGGCGAGTTGGGGACGAAGGGGACGTCCGGGCGCAGCGCCCGGACGATCTCGGGCAGGACCGCATCCGTCAGCGGCCCGTTCCCTGCCTCGGCCGGCAGACCGAGCATCGCCGCCTGCTGGAATACCTCGCTGCCGCCGCAGAGAACGGCCAGCGCAGGCGAAGCGGCCGTGCCCTGCAGGAACTGTTCGACCTCGGTTTTCAGCAGGGCGACGAAATCTCTGTCTGCAGCCGGATAGTCGAAGTTCGCCAGCATGACGTCCTGCCAGACGAGAATGCCGAGCTCGTCGCACAGCTCGAAAAAGGCATTGCTCTCATAGGCCATGGTGCCGCCGATGCGCAGCAGGTTCATGCCCGCCCCGGCGGCAAGCCTCAAGGTCGGCTCGTAGGCCGCCCGCGTGCCCGGCAGGTCGACGATGTCGGCATTCGTCCAGACCGCGCCGCGGCAGAAGACCGGGACCCCGTTCACCCGCAGGGCGAAACCGCGGCCGTCCGCACCGGTATCGATATCGATGCGGCGGAAACCGGTGCGACCGAGCGCATGGCTCTCGCCGTCGAGATCGACCTCGACCCCGTGCAGAACCGGCCGGCCATGCGTATGCGGCCACCAGGCCGCAACGTCGGGGATGGCGAGATTGCCCTGCCACCGGCCATCGGCCCCGCGCTCCATGGCCGCCGTGACGCCGGCGCAGCGCAGAAGGGCGGGGCGGGCGCCGTCGCCGGACAGGAACGATACGGCCAGATGCCCGGTGCCGTCCGGCGCGAGCGTCGCGGCCATGCGAATGTCTGCCGGCCCGGCCGGCTGCGGCCGCACGAGGCGGACGGGGCGATAGGGACCGAGCGCATGCACGGAAGGACACCATCCCGGCATCCGGCCGAGCAGCGTCGTTCGGGTGAGCCGGATACCTTGCGGAACGATCATCTGCGGACGCCAGCGGGCGCGCGGGCCGCGTCGCTCGAGATGCGGGCTGAGTGCGCGGAAGCAGATCGCCAGACGGTCCCTGCCGGTGACCTGCACGTCGATCTCGTGGGCCACGAACATCGAGTGGGAGGAAAGCCGGAGCTCGCCGTTCCAGTAGACGTCCGCGATCGTCGCCAGGCCTTCCAGCACAAGCACGGCCGGACCCGGCGTCTCGCCGATGCGTTCGAGCAGGTACCACGCATCATAGCCGTCGAGCGGCATCGGGTCGTCGCGGTCGAAGCGTCCTGCGCGTTCCAGCGCGCCCGCGACCGTGCCCGGCACCGGCGCATCCAGCAATTCCACATCGGGACCGATCATGGAGGGATCGGACCACGCGCCGGCTGCCACAAGGCACAGCTTCCAGCCCTTCTCCAGGTCCACGATCTGCGGGGACGTGCCTTCGGCCGCTTCGCTCATGTGCCCTCCGGCCTCAGTCGATGCGGCGTTCGAGCACGGCGATCATCTCGTCCCAGGCCGAGACTGCCGGATCGAGCGCCGTCGCAAGGGGCTCGATCCGCTTGCGGGTGACCGCGCGGGCGAGCTGGAACTGCACCGACTTGGCGTTCTCGGCGATGCGACGCGCGGCCGCCGCCGCATCCGACAGCGAGCCGTCCGGGGCGCTCCAATCGAGGTGGCTGGCGGCGAGCTCGAAATTGGCGCCGAGCTGGCGCAGCGTGTTGAAGGCATATTTGTGGAAGAAGCCGAAGGGCCGCTCCGCGACGGCCTCCACCTGGCCGGGAAAGACGGCGGCGAAGGCAGCGACGGGATTGTCCGCCGGCCGGCGCTGCAGATGGAAGCGCAGCAGGCGGCGGGCGGCCCTTGCCGTGTCGGCCTCGGCCGGGCGCGCGGCGGGAAACTTCGCAAACTCCGTATAGGGCAGGAACGGCAGCGCATCGGCCGGCGCGTCAAGCTGGAACAGGCCGTCGAAATCCTCGCCATCGAGCCGGAAGAAGCCGGCATTGTGGAAATAGTCGAGCGTGCGGCTTCCAAGGTCCAGCCGGTTGATCGCCACCGTCGTCTTGCCGTGCTCCCGCCGGTAGGCGACGCCGCGCGTGTCGGGCATGTAGTAACTGTCCATCTCGACGAGGCACAGGCGACCACGGCCGATCTGTTCGGCGACGTGGCGCTCGACGCGGTCATAGATCGCAAGCTCGGTGCAGCGGATGCCGTAGAGGACTTCGAGGTCCTCGAGCGGCACCTTGAAGAAGGTGAACTGGTCGCCCTCGAAATCCTGCGTCAGCGTGAAGCCCAGCATCGCCTCCGGCGGCAGCGCCTGCGCGCTCAGAACCTCGATCCACAGGTCGACATAGCAGTTGGTTTCCGGCCACATGCGCTCGTGATCGTGCAGCGCGTGCGGCCGGTAGGTGGCGGGATCGAGCCCGGGAAAGACGGAAGCTACGCCCAAGGTCAGCCCCAGAGGGTCTTGCGGACGCTTTCCGGCCAGTCGGCAACGTCGAGACCGTGGGTGTGGAACAGAGCGAGCGCGATGCGTTCCAGGCCGAAGCCGACGCAAGCGGTGTGCGCGACGCTGCCGTCTTCCATGGTCAGGCCCCACTTCGTGCCGAACGCATCCTGATGATAGTTGAAGCTCATGCAGGCCGTGGGTCTTGCGACCGAGGTGATCGGGATCAGGAGCTCGAACTTCAGGTTCTGGTCACGCTGGTTGTTGGCCAGCATCTTGCCGGCGCGGCCGAAGAAGGGATCGTTGGCGACATCGATCGCCACCTCGAGGCCGACCTCCTTCATCATCTGCACGCCGCGGTCCATCCAGGACTGGCGGAAATCCGTGACATGCTTCTCCGTGCCCATGCAGACATATTCGCGCATGCGGAAGAGCTGCTGGCGGGCCGGGTCCTGCGAAGGTTCGTGGCGGAAGCAGTAGGACTGCAGGTCGTAGAGCGCGCCCTTTGCCGGGATCGCCCCGCGTCTGGCAACCGTCGGATAGAGCGGGTAGCAAGCGGCCGGCGTCAGGACGATATCGGTTGCCTTCTGGTCCTTGGTCCAGTCCTCCTCGCCCACTTCCATGCACTTCAGCAGGCTCATATGGTCGAGTTCGTTGCCGCAGAAGGAATGGACCGTGCCGGCCAGCTGCGGGAAGCTCTTCATGTAGCCGCTCTTTTCGAAGAAGGCGCGGTTCATGCCCGGCGGGAAGCGCATGGCTTCCGCGCCGTCGGCGCCGCCGACACGGTCGATCAGCCGCTCGAAGGCGAGGATGACGTCCTCGAACCGGCCGCTGCGGCCATAGAGCCCTTCAACGCCGGTGTCGATCAGAAGGCCGGAATCGAACAGGCGGTCGAGAAACGAGGTCTGCATATCCATGGTTCTTCACCCCAGAAGACTGGTGTCCTGCTTGTGGACAAGCAGGAGATTGGACGTGTTGCCGAGAATGCGGTCGTTGGAGATCATCAGCTGGGCCGAATGCGCATCGCGCAGGTGCCGGCCAAGGCTGTAGGGCGTACCGTTCTTGTAGCCCATGATGCCGCAGATCAGCATGGCGTGGTTGATGATCGTCAGGATCGTCTCGGACGAGCCGATCTTCAGATTGTTCATGGCGACGGCGAAGCCCATCGAGGACAGCCGGTCGGCATCCGCCTTCGCCACCTCGAATTCGTTCAGGCCGGCGACCACGTTCGACTTCAGCAGTTGCAGCAGGTTCGACGCCTCGGCCAGGCGCAGGGCGCCGGGCGGCGTCTGGCCCGGCGACTTGCGTGCCGCGGCGCGGACGAAGGCCTGGGCACGCGCCATCGCATTGGCGGCGATCCCGTACCAGACGGCGCTCCAGAGAAGATGCGAGGTGGCGAGCATCGACTGGGCGGCGATCTCGGCGAAGGGCTTGGGCAGGATCTGCTCGGCCGGCGCCTCGGCCTTGAACAGATAGCCGTCGGAGCAGGTGCCGCGCATGCCGAGCGTATCCCAGACATGGGTGCGCTCCAGCGTGTATTGATCCTTCGTGAATACGGTCATCACCTGGTCGGTGGAGGCGGCCTCGGCGTGGCTGCGCGAGGTAATCAGGATCGCATCCGCGTTTGCGCCATAGGAAATGACGGTCGCATCCTTCTCAAGCCGGCAGCGGTCGCCCTCGACCGCGATGGCGCAGATGCTGTTGCGCAGGTTGCCGCCGATGCCGCCTTCCGTCGTGGCGGAAGCCAGAAGCAGCTGTTCGTCGGCGATGCGGCGCATGAAGGTGCGGTGCCAGGTGGCATCGGCGCCATGCGAGACGAGGCTCGACGCCTTGATCTGGTGCATGGCGAAAACCATGGCCGCGGCAGAGCAGGACTGGCCCAGAATGGAGCAGACCTCGGCGATTTCGGCGATGCTCGCCCCTTCGCCGCCGAGCTCCGTGACGATCTGGATGGACAGCAGGCGTTCGGCGCGCATGGCGTCCACCGCTTCCTGCGGGAAGCGCCCCTTGACGTCGACATCGTCGGCGTGCGCCTCGGCCACGGCGGCAACGCGGGCGGCTCTTTCCGCCAGACCTGCCCCGGTGGACATGTTCATTCGGCAGCCTCCGCATTGCCGGTCAGGCTTTCGACCGTGCGAGTGATGGCCGCGATGCTCTGGAACGACTTGCGGTTGAGCAGGTTGTCCGGAAACTCCAGGTCGAAGGCTTCCTCGATCGCCAGCATGATCTGGACGGATGCGAAGGACGACAGACCGGCCGCGTAGAGGTCCTGGTCGTCGGCAATCTGGTCGACAGCGACCGGCAGGCCGCCATGCCTGGCGAGCAATTCACGGATCTTCTGCTTCATGGCGACATTCTCCCGCGTTCATCTTCATGTCGGCCGGCGATGCCGCCCGTTCCGATCTTGTTCAACCAGAGGCATACATGAGGAGAGATAAGAACGCTTGAAGGGACATGGATAAGATTCCATGAAGGCGGCCAAGTACCCGTGCCGCCCCATGCGCTGACGCTGCGCGGTCGCCCGTTCCGAAAAACATCATATTTTCAGCATGTTTAATATTTCCGTCGTCGCCCTATCCCGGCATTTCCGACGACAGGTTGAGAGGTTGTTAACCATAATCTGAGAGGTTGCGGGACGGTCCCCGGGAACCGCCGTGTGGTCTGACGGCAGCGAAGGCTGCAAAATTCGGCCGCGTCCCCAGGATTGCGACAGGGACGGCGACAGGGACGGGCGATCGGGCATGTGATGGACATCGACATTTTTCAGCTGCCGGGCATCGTGAGGAAGAGGATCCACTACGTGATCCTCGCCGCGGTGGTGTGCGCGCTGCTGGGCATGGGTTTCGTCCTCACCCAGAAGCCGTTCTACCGCTCGACCGCCGAGATCTTCGTCGATATCGGCGCCGGGCCCGTCGTCGGCACCGATACCGGCGGGTCGCTCAACACGCAGCAGGTGATCGGCAGCCAGATCTACCTGATCCAGTCCCGCGACGTGCTGCGCGACGTCGTGACCAGGCTGGACCTCACAAACGACCCCTATTTCAACGGCGGCGGCCTGCTGTCGAAGCTGCTGGGCCGGCCGAAGACCGACGCGGCGACGGTCGACGGCGTTATCAATGCCCTGCTGGAAAACCTGAGCGTCGCGCGCAACGGCGACAGCTTCGTCTTCACCATCACCGTCAAGCACGGCAACAGCGAAATGGCCGCGAAGATCGCCAATGCCATTGCCGAAAGCTACCTCGCGGTCGCCGACAAGGCGCGCCTGGACGTCAGCCTGAAGACCACCCGCACGATCGCCGAGCAGGCGGAAGAGCTGCGCCAGCGGGTGCTCGACGCCCAGGAGGCGGTGGAGGACTTCCGGGCCGAGAACGGCATGATCAGCGCGGGCGACCAGGGACTGATCACCGACCAGCAGCTCGCCGGCCTGAACCAGCAGTTGCTGACAGCGCGCCAGCAGGTGGAACAGCTGAAGACGGCCTACGAGCAGGCACGCCAGCTCAACGTCTCCAATGTCGAGGCCGGCGCCATTCCCGAGACGCTGAATTCCGGCGCGCTCTCCGGGCTACGCAGCCGCTATTCGCAGGCGCTCGACCGCCAGGCGGAACTGGCGGCCAATCTCGGCAACGACCATCCGCAGATGCGGGCGATCCGCTCGCAGATCGCCAGCATCCGCAACGCTATCGAGATCGAACTCGAGCGCATACGCCAGTTGTCGGCCAATACCTACGAGCGCAGCCGGGCCAACCTCGCCTCGCTGGAAAAGCGCTTCGACGACCAGGCGGCCTCGAGCAAGGACAACGGCAAGCTCCGCTTCCAGCTGGTCCAGCTGACCAGCGAGGCTGCGGCCATCGATGCGGTCTACAAGGCATTCCTGACCCGCGCCGAGGAACTGAGCCGCCAGCAGGATCTCGGCAACGGCAATTCCCGCGTCATCTCCGAAGCCGTGCCGTCCGACAAGGCGGTGCAGGCGCCGAAGCTTCTGGTATTGATCGCCGCGGTCCTGTTCGGATCTGCCGCGGGCGCCGCCCTTGCGGTGCTGCGCGAACTCCTGGGCGGCACCAAGCGCATGGAGCGCAGCCTCGTCTCCAGGACCGGTGCGCCGATGCTTGCCATCATGGCCGGCGACGCGCTACCGCCACCCGGCCGCCTGGACCGTTTCGCGCAGCGGCTGCCGTTTGCACGGCCACCCGTCCCGGAAGCCCTGCCGCGGGAGGCGGGGATCCGCAGGCTCGGCCAGTTGCTCGAGGCGGAATTCGGTGCCAGCCGCCCCGCCACCATTGCATTTTTGTCTGCCGACGGCAGCGGCCGCGACGGGGTTGCCGCGGACGTGGCGCGCGAGTTGCATGTCGCCGGCGAGACCGTGCTCTTCTGCAACGGCGAACTCCGCCACAGGGATCATTCGGCCGCGCGATCTTCCTGGAGCGTCAAGATCCGCCTCGACGCCGCCTTGCCACGCGACCATGCGCTGGAGGACGTCCTGCACTTCGAACGCATCGGCGCCGGCGGTCTGAGGCGGATCGCGGCACTCGGGTCCTCCCGCGTCAGCACCGCGCCGCGGACCGAACCCGTCGACTTCGCCGTCATCGACTGCAGCGGCACGCCGGCCGAAACGGTCATCCCCACCGTCCTGAAGCATACCGACGCCGTCATCGTCGTCTCGACCGTCGGTGCGACGGGCGGCGATGCCCTCGACACGCTGATGGCGGAAATCGGCCCCTGGCGCGACAAGATCCTCGGAAACATCCTTCTGACCCACCGGGCGCCGTAGGAGACGCCGAGATGGCCCGCACGGAATCGATCGGCTACGGGACGGGCTTCAGCAACCGGCGAAGCCACAACATCCCGCAGGCGCACCACGAAGCCGGCACGCCGGCCAAAATCGACCCGGTGCGCATCGCCGCGATCGTGACGGTGATCGGCGGCCTCGTGTTCAATGCGCTCCTCTGCCTGGTCAACACCCGTTTCATGGGCATGGCAGACCGCCACGTCATCATGTCGGAACTCGTGATCGTCGGCTGCGCCTTCCTCGCGGCCATGACGCGAAAGTCGACGCTCTATGTGATCCTCGGCCTGTTCGTCAGCTACATGATGTTCCTGTTCATGCTGCGCGGGCAGGTGAATCCCAAGGCCGTCCGCGACATCCTCATCCCGCTGACCTTCTACTTCATGGCCGTGCGCATCGCGGATGCGAGGCTCGCCGACAGGCTCGTGACGGCCAGCGGCCTGATCGTCGTCGGCTTCGGGCTGTTCGAGTACCTCTTCCTGGAGACCTTCCTCGAATACTTTAACGTCATCGGCTACTATCTGGCGCGCGGCACCGTGACGCTCGACCAGGTGTTCGGGCAGACCAAGGGCCTGTTCATTTCCGGCCAGCGCCCCGAGGCACGGACGATCCTGCCCTTCCTCGGTCAACACCGCGTCTCGTCCGTCTTCCTGGAGCCTGTGTCGATGGGCAATTTCGCCGTGATCATCTATTCCTGGGCGCTCTATCGCGGCCGCGCCTTCCCCGGCCGCTGGCTGGTCTTTGCGCTTGCCTTCACGGTGATCGCGCTGGCCGACGCGCGATTCGGGCTCTACAGCTGCGTGCTGATCACGCTTCTCTATCCCGTCTATTCCTTCCTGCCGCGGCTGGTCTGGGTCGTCCTGCCGTTCTTCCTGCTCGCGGTGCTGTCGATCTACGGCATCACCTCGGTCTCCGGCGGGGGACCGAACGACCTCGCCGGACGGTTCGCCGTGACCGCGCATATCCTGACGCAACTCGACCTCGGCGTGGTGCTGGGCTCGGAGACGACCGACGCGTTTACCGCCGATTCCGGCATCTCCTACTCGCTGACCGCCTTCGGGATCTTCGGCTTCATCGGACTGTGGGCGATGTTCGTGCATGCGCCGCTGAAGGAAGCGCGGGCCTGGCGCTTCCATTCGATGATGATCGTCTACCTGCTGCTTCTGATGCTGATCAGCGATTCGTTCTATTCGATCAAGACGGCCGCCCTGATGTGGTTCCTGGTCGGCACCGCCGGGGCTTGCCGGCAGACGGCCGCTCCGCAACGGCCGGCTGCCGCTGCCATGCCACGCAGGGCATGAGTTTCCTTACCCGGATTCGCCGAGCGCCGGGCAGGCCGCCTTCGGCGCCGGGATGCTGCCGCCATATTCGAGGGCGCGCAGCTGCGGCCGGTCGCCCTCGCTGGTCGGCTGGATGTTGAGCGCCTCGGTTTCCGGCCACCAGTCGCCCGCCGCCCAGTAGGTCCAGCCGGTCCATACGTCCGGGGCGCCGTCGACGACGGCGGTCATGCGCGACAGGGCCGTCAGGCATTCGGTCGTGGCCGGTGCGCCGAATTCGCCGAGAAAGCCACGCTTGCCGTTCTCGCGCAGCCAGACCGTGAACCGCTCGAGCGCCGCCACGGCTTGCGCCGCGCCCTCGCAGGTCTCGTGCGTGCCGGAGAAGTCGTCGTCCAAGTACTGATGGACCTCGTAGGCGTAGTTCTTCGCCGGATCCTCGATACCCAGCATGACGCTGGCGTTCGAACCGCCGGGGCGATCGCTCTCCCAGCTGTGGGCGCCGGTCCAGATCGTTCCGGGAACGTAGACGAGATTTTCGGCCCCCGTGCTGCGGATGGCGGCGATGGCGGCGTTGGCGGCGACCAGCCATCGGTCCGCCGGAATGTCGTGGGGCTCGTTCATCAGGCCGAACTGCACCGCCGGGTCGTTTGCGAACTCTATGGCAAGCCGTCGCCAGAAGTCGGCAAAGGCCTCGACGGGGACCTCGGCAGAGCCGATCTGCCGGCCGCCATGATAGGCATAGTTGTGCGGATCGAGGACCACCGTGAAACCCGCCGCCTTCAGGCGCTTGACGGTGTCGACGAGACGCCGGCGCTCGCCCATCGCAAACGCCCGACCGAGCCTCGGCTGAAGCCGTTCCCAGCGGAAGGGCAGCCGCGCGCCGTTGAACCCCTTGCCGGCAAAATACCGGATCGTCTCGTCGCTCGGATAGATGTAGTCCTTGCCGTAGACGCCTGGCGGATCGCCGAACTCGGCCCCGGCAAGGTTGACGCCGCGCAGGCAGGCGGCGGACGCATCCAACGGAAGGACCAGCGCCAGCGCGAGCCCGCCGATCCGCATCGCCCTGCGTCTCATCTGCCTGCTCCCGGATTTCGCATTTGCCGGCATTCAGCCATTGGCTGCGACTTCATTGCCTTCACCGCCCTTTGCCGCCGCCGGCCCCCATTCGGGCGGGGCGACGCCGCCCAGAACTTCAGTATAGATCGCGGCATAGCGCCGGGCCACATGATCCCAGGAGTAGCCTTCCGCCGCGCGCATGGCCCTTGCCCGGTAGCCGGGGACGTCGCGGGCAAGCGCCAGGAACGCCGCGTGGATCGTCCCGGCTGCTGTCTCCGCGTCCTCGAAGTCGCAAAGGCGCACCTCGGGATGCTTGGCGGCGAGGTCGCGATAGGCCTGGTTCGGATGCAGCAGGGGCAGGAGGCCTGCGCTCATCGCCTCAACGGCAACGAGGCCGAAGCCCTCATATTCCGAAGCGGAGGCAAACAGCGAGCATCCGGACACCAGGTCGCGGATCTGTTCGTTCGACAGGCCGACATGCACGTCGATATGGTCTTCGAGCGCCCGCTGGCCGATCATCCGCCGCAGGTCCGCCTCGTCCAGTTCGCCCGGCACGCCTACCACCGACAGCCGCCAGTCCGGCTCGTGCACGACGAGGCGCGACAGAGCGTCGAACAGGCGGTCGAGCCGCTTGTTGGAGGAGAAGCGTCCGATCGTGACGATGCGGCGAAGCGGCTTCGTCGCGCCCGCGTCGCGGAACTTGGCGATATCGGCGCCATTGTCGACCTCGACGACGCGGCGGCCGGCGACCTTGCGGAACAGGCGGGCATCCTGCGCGCTGCAGGCGATCATCCGGCGGTAGGCAAGCGCCGAGAGGCGCGTCGTCACGTTGAACCAGACGAGCTTGAGCGCCTTGTGCCGCTCGGTATGGAAGAACCCGCCATGGGTGGTGGCGACGAGCGGCTTTCCATGCAGGGCCTTGCCCCAGGCGAGCGCGTCGAAGAAGAAGTCGATCGCATGGACGTGCACGAGGTCGGCATCCGTCAGGTGCCGAAACACGCCCGGCGCGAAAGGATAGCGGGTGCTGCCCGAAAACGGGATCCGGACCACCTCGATGCCGTCGACGATCTCGCGCGCGGGCAATGTGCGGTCGGGGGCGGTAAAGAGGCGATCGAGCGTCACCACGCGGACGCGGTAGCCACGCGCGCAAAGCTGGCGCGACAGGTTGGCGACGACGTCCTCCAGCCCGCCGCGGCTCGGCGGGAATTGGCGCACGACCTGCACGGCGAGCGGCGCGCGCCTGCCGGCATCGATGGAAAGACTGCCCTGCAGAAATGCGTCCATGCCGTCATCCGTGCCGCATCGCATTGCGGGTCATCCGCAATTTCCGGGCGCCCAGTCGATGACACGCGCCCCCAAGCCTCCCGCAGAAGCGCAGCAAGCCCTTAAGGCCGGGTTAAGGCTGCCTTTGCGGGGCCGGTATCGGCGCGAAACGTCGGCACGTGGTAAACGGTCCCGCAACGGGCGCGCGGCCGGAGGGGGAGCCGCTCAATGCGCCTCGTCCCAGTTAAGGGCGGCGCGCGCGTCCACCTTCAACGGCACCCTCATCGGCAGCGCCGGCATCGACGCGTCCTCCATCACCGCGACGATGACGGGAATGGCCCGCTCGACCTCCGCATCCTCGACCTCGAAGACGAGCTCGTCGTGCACCTGCAGCAGCATGCGGGCCGACAGGCCGTTGTCTGTGAGCGCCGGCTCCATCTTGACCATGGCGCGGCGGATGATGTCGGCGGCCGAGCCCTGGATCGGCGCATTGATCGCCGCCCGTTCGTTGAAGGCGCGGACCGAGGGGTTGGACGAGCGGATCTCCGGGTAATGCGCGCGGCGGCCGAAGATGGTCTCGACATAGCCGTGCTCGCGGGCGAAGGCCTTGGTCTGGTCCATGTAGTCCTTGATGCCGGGGAAGCGCTCGAAATAGCGTTTGATGTAGTCGCCGGCCTCGGAGCGCTCGATCGACAGCTGGTTGGCAAGGCCGAAGGCGGAGATGCCGTAGATGATGCCGAAGTTGATCGCCTTGGCGCGACGGCGGACCTCGGCGGGCATGCCGTCGACCGGCACGCCGAACATCTCGGACGCCGTCATCGCATGGATGTCGATGCCGTCGGCAAAGGCCTGCTTCAGCTGCGGGATCTCCGCCACATGCGCCAGCACGCGCAGCTCGATCTGGCTGTAGTCGGCCGAGACGAGCTTGTGACCGGGCGTGGCGATGAAGGCGGTGCGGATCTTGCGGCCCTCGGCGTTGCGGACCGGAATGTTCTGCAGGTTCGGATCGGACGAGGACAGGCGCCCGGTCGTCGTCGCGGCCAGCGCGTAGGACGTGTGCACGCGCTTCGTCTCGGGATGGACGAAGCCCGGCAGCGCATCGGTATAGGTGGACTTCAGCTTGGTCAGTTGGCGCCAATCAACGATCTTGCGCGCCAGCGGCACGCCCTGGGCGGCGAGGTCCTCCAGCACCTGCGCCGAGGTCGACCATTGCCCCGTCTTCGTCTTGGATCCACCGGCCAGGCCCATCTTGCCGAACAGGATATCGCCCAATTGCTTCGGCGAGCCGATGGTGAAGCGCTCGCCGGCGAGTTCGTAGATCTCGTCCTCGAGCGCGGCCGCACCCTGCGCCAGCTCTCCCGACAGGCGCGACAGGATCTGGCGGTCGATGGTGATGCCCCGCTCCTCCATGCGCGCCAGGACCGGCACCAGCGGCCGCTCCAGGCGTTCGTAGACGGTCGTCATCTTCTCGGCGGCGAGCCGCGGCTTGAGCACGTGCCACAGGCGTAGCGTCACGTCGGCATCTTCCGCCGCATAGGCCGTCGCCCGGTCAATGTCGACCATGTCGAAGGTCTGGGCGCTCTTGCCGCTGCCGGCGACATCCTTGTAGGCGATCGGCTTGTGGCCGAGCCAGCGCTCGGAGAGCGAATCCATGCCATGAGTGCCGGCGCCGGCGTCGAGGGCATAGGACATCAGCATGGTGTCGTCGAAGCCCTGCATCGTGATGCCGTGCCGCTTCATCACCAGGTAGTCGTATTTCAGGTTCTGCGCCACTTTCAGGACCGAGGCATCCTCCAGCAGGGCCTTCAGCCGCGACAGCGCATCGCGCATGGGGATCTGCCCCTCGACCAGGCCGCCGCCGAGCAGATCACCGACGCCGGACTTGTGCAGCAGCGGCACATAGGCCGCGCGGATCGAGACGCCGGACGGATCCCGGGCAATGTCGGCGATCGCAAGCGAGAAGCCGCAGAGCTCGGCCTGCATCGCGTCGAGAGAGGTCGTCTCGGTGTCGAAGCCGACGAGACCGGTCTCGCGCGCGTCGGCGATCCAGCGGTCGAGCATGGCGAGGTCGCGGATCGTCACATAGGCGGAATGGTCGATCGGCTGGCCGGAGAAGCCGGCGGCACGCGTCCGCGCCAGTTGCACAGGCTCGTGGCCGTTCGCCGATGCTGTCGGAAGCAGGGTCTCGGCAGCCTCGGCAGCGCTCTCGCCGGGCATGCCTTCGGTCCCCGGGCCGGTCCCCTCGCCCTTGTCGAGATCGGGGCCACGGGCGTCGGCGCCCCATTCCACCGGGACGGTGGCCGGCTCGATTGCAGAGGCGTCGCAGTCGCAGGCCTCGGCAACCCGCCGCGTCAGCGTGGTGAATTCCATCGCCTTGAGGAAGGCGATCAGCCTGGGGCCGTCCTGCGTCTCCAGCACCAGATCCTCGAGCGGCACGTCGAGCGGGGTGTCCGTCTTCAGCGTCACGAGCTGACGCGACAGCAGCGCCTGGGCGCGGTTTGCGATGATGTTCTCGCGGCGCTTCTGCTGCTTGATCTCCTCGGCCCGGGCGAGCAGCGTATCGAGATCGCCGTATTCCTCCAGAAGCTGGGCGGCGGTCTTGGGGCCGATGCCCGGGATGCCCGGGACGTTGTCGGTCGAATCCCCGGTCATCGCCTGCAGGTCGATCATCTTGTCCGGGGTCACACCCCATTTCTCGACCACCTCGGGGACCGCGATCTGCTTGTCCTTCATGCTGTCGTACATCGACACCTTCGAGGTGACGAGCTGCATCAGGTCCTTGTCGGAGGAGACGATGGTGACGTCGGCCCCGGCCGCCTCGGCAAGCCGGGCATAGGTGGCGATCAGGTCGTCGGCCTCGAAGCCTTCCTTTTCGATGCAGGGCAGGTTGAAGGCCCGCGTCGCATGGCGGATCAGCCCGAACTGCGGGATCAGGTCCTCGGGCGGGGCCGTCCGGTTCGCCTTGTACTGATCGTAGAGCTCGTTGCGGAAGGTCTTCGAGGAATAGTCGAAGATGACGGCGAAATGGGTGGGCGTGACGCCGACGTCCGTGTTGCGCGCATCCTTCAGAAGCTTCCACAGCATGTTGCAGAAACCGGAGACGGCGTTGACCGGCAAGCCGTCCGACTTGCGGTTCAGCGGCGGGATCGCGTGAAAGGCGCGGAAGATGAAGCCCGAGCCGTCGACGAGGAAGAGATGATCACCATTTTTCATGGCGCTAGGGATAGCGTGCGCAGGTGCCCGCGTCCATCGTCCTTTGCGTTCGTGGCAACGCCGGCCAAACCGCTTTGGAGGCTCACACAAACGTTACCAATTTGTAATTTCCGCCACCGCGCATATCCCTTGAAAAGCCACATTCCGGGGCCCAAATGACAGTCATCGGCACCTGATCAAGCCGTGGTCTGGCATCCCGGCCTGTCCCCCGCCGCGCCAGACCAGAGGACAAAGGCCTTATCCCCCTCTCCGGGCCTTTGTCCACAATTTGCAAGGGCCGCTTCGAACGTACCTCCCGTCCGAAGCGGCCCTTCACATGTCTGCCACCCCCGATTCCCGCACCTCCCACGAAGACCTCAACCGATTGTCTGGAATCGAATTCCGGCCTACTGTCTGCGCATGGTGTTCGATCGGAGGGAATCGGCCGCTTACCTCGCCGGCTTGCTGGCGAAAGAGGCCACGCGCGCCTTTCAGGCCCGCGCGAAGCAGTCCGGCTTTGCGCCCGGCCAGCTGCCGGTGCTGCTGGAACTGTGGTCCTGCGACGGGCTGACGCAGCGCCAGCTCCTCGATCGCCTCGATATCGAGCAGGCCACGATGGCCAACACGCTTTCGCGCATGGAACGGGACGGACTGATCACGCGCTCGCCGCATCCGACCGACAGGCGCGCCCAGCTGGTGCATCTGAGCGAACACGGGCGGGCGATGCGCGCCGACGCCCTCGCCGCAGCCGAGCATGCCGAAGCCGAGCTGTTCAAGGGCTTCCGGCGGTTCGAGCGGGAGCTCCTGCTGGAATACATGCGCATGATGATCGCCAACGTCGCGCGCGACACGCGGGCCTGAGGCATTCTTCTTTCCGGATGACGGGGAGGCGTTTCGGCACCGCTCGAACCGACAGAATTGTTTCCAAATCACGACGGCACGCTCTAAGGTCGCTCCGCAAAGAGGATTCGACAATGACCAACCTGTTACCCGTACTCGACCACGCCGCCGCCAACGTGCCTGCCGCACTCGAACGCCTGTTCGACCTTGTCCGCATCAAATCGATCTCGACCGACCCGGCCTACAAGGCCGACGTGCGGCGCGGGGCGGAATGGCTGGTCAGCGAACTGCGCACGCTCGGGTTCGACGCCACCGTGCGCGATACGTCTGGTCACCCAATGGTGGTCGCCCACCACGAAGGTGCGAGCGCCGAGGCGCCGCACGTGCTGTTCTACGGCCACTACGACGTGCAGCCGGTCGATCCGCTGGAGCTCTGGGAGAACGATCCATTCGAGCCGGCCGTGCGCGACATCGGCGGCGGACGACGGATCATCACCGGTCGCGGGACCTCGGACGACAAGGGCCAGCTGATGACATTCGTCGAGGCCTGCCGCGCCTACAGGGAGACGGTCGGGGCGCTGCCGTGCAAGGTCACGATCCTGTTCGAGGGCGAGGAGGAGTCCGGCTCGCCGTCGCTGAAGCCGTTCCTCGAGGCCAACGCGGCCGAACTCAAGGCCGACTACGCGCTCGTCTGCGACACCAACATGTGGGATGGCGAGACGCCGGCGATCTCGGCCGGGCTGCGCGGGCTGGTCGGCGAGGAGGTCGTCGTCAAGGCGGCGGACCGCGACCTGCATTCTGGCTATTTCGGCGGGGCGGCCGCCAACCCGATCCATATCCTCGCCGACATCCTCGCCGGTCTGCACGACCGGGACGGGCGCGTCACGCTCGAGGGCTTCTATGACGGCGTCGAGGAGACGCCTGCCGACATCAAGGCCACCTGGGACAAGCTCGGCCAGACGGCGGAGAAGTTCCTGGGCGAGATCGGCCTGTCCGTTCCCTCGGGCGAGAAGAACCGTTCGGTGCTGGAACTGACCTGGGCGCGACCAACCGCCGAGGTCAACGGCATCGTCGGCGGCTATACCGGCGACGGCTTCAAGACGGTGATCGCCGCCGAAGCCACCGCAAAGGTCTCGTTCCGGCTCGTCGGCAAGCAGGATCCGGGCAAGATCCGCGACGCCTTCCGCACCTATGTCCGCGCGAAGGTTCCGGCCGACTGCTCGGTGGCCTTCCACGCCCATGGCGGTTCGCCGGCGATCCAGCTTCCCTATGATTCGCCGCTCCTGAACAAGGCGAAGGACGCGCTTTCGCAGGAATGGCCCAAGCCGGCCGTGATGATCGGCATGGGGGGCTCGATCCCGATCGTCGGCGATTTCCAGAAGATGCTGGGCATGGAATCGCTGCTGGTGGGCTTCGGGCTTTCCGACGACCGGATCCACTCGCCGAACGAGAAATACGAGCTGCGTTCGTTCGAGAAAGGCATTCGTTCCTGGGTGCGCATCCTTGCCGCCCTGGCGACCCGCTGACGAAATGTTGACCTTGAAGGGTGCAAGAAAGTCGCCGACTTTGGCCGTCGCATCGTTGTCGGCGCTGCCCGATAATGGTTAAGTCCGAACAGATGAAATCACAGGCGCCTGCGGGTCCGGCGGGACCCGCAGCGACAGAAGACGACCCGGAAGGGGAAGCATCGGCATGAACGATAGTCCTGCATATCACCTGCGATCCGGCCCTCCGCAAGGCAGCCGTCGCCGGTGCCGGCGGACGCGGGGCGCATGAAACTCGGCAAGCTCTTCTGGCCCGTGGTCGGCGCGGTCGCGATCGTCTTCTCCGTCTGGATCCTCTACCACGACCTCAAGGGGATGTCGTTTCACGAGTTCCGCGACAGCCTGCTCGCCATCCCCCTGTCGGGCTGGCTGCTTGCCGCCCTTGCGACGATCGTGGCCTATGCAGCGCTTGCGGCCTACGACCATCTGGCGCTCGAGCACCTCGGCCACCGGATATCGCTGTGGTTCATCACGGTCGCCTCGTTCACCGCCTATGCGCTCGCCCACAACATCGGCGCATCTGTGTTCTCGGGCGCGGTGGTGCGCTATCGCGCCTATACTTCCAAGGGGCTTTCGGCCAGCGAGGTGGGGGTGCTCGTCGCCTTCTGCTCCTTCACCTTCGCGCTCGGAACGGCAGTGCTGATGGGGCTGGTGCTGATTGTCGAGCCGGAGATCATCGAGCGGGTTTCGAAGTTCCTGCCCGTGGAAGCGGCGTTTTCCACCGGCGTGCTGATCCTGGCGCTCGTCGCGCTCTACCTGATCGGCAGCCTCGTCGGGTTCCGGCCGATCCGCACCCGCTGGCTGAAACTGGAGTATCCGCGGCCGTCGGTCGCCTTCCGGCAACTGGTGATCGCGCCCGTGGAACTGCTGGCGGCGGCGGCGATCATCTACTTCGTCCTGCCGGAGGCCAACAATCCGGGCTATCTCGTCGTGCTCGGCATCTTCCTCGCCTCGTTTTCGGCAGCGCTGCTTTCGCATGCGCCGGGCGGCATCGGGGTGCTGGAACTGATCTTCATCGCCGGCCTGCCGGAGTTCGACCCCGTCGACGTGCTGGCCGCACTGGCGGTGTTCCGCATGTTCTACCTGATCATTCCGTTCGTGCTCGGCCTCGGCGCGGTGCTGGCATTCGAGCATGCGCGCTATACGCAGATGAAGCGGGAAGAGAGCAATGGAACGAAAGGCTGAACGGTTCATCGCCCGTTCAGCCGAATTCCTGCATCCTCCCGCACGTCATTGGAAGTTTGATGGCCCCTCGGGAGTAACAAGATGAGAAAGATCGTCAGCGGCCTTATGGCGGCCGCGCTATCGGCGGCAACGCTCGTAACCGGCCTGGTGCCGGCACAGGCGGCCGGAATGCCGCGTGCCGGCGTCGCCGTCCAGACGGACGTCGAGAACGTCGACTACTATGTCCGCCGCGGCTATCGTCCGCCACCCCCGCGCTACCACAGCGGCCCGCGCTACTATCGCAGCGGCGGCTATTATCGCGGCTACCGCGGCTACCCCTACTATCGCGAGGGCTACCGCCGCTACGACGACGGCTACTGGTATCCGCTGGCCGCCTTCGGCGCCGGCGCGATCATCGGCGGCGCGATCGCCAGCCAGCCGCGCGTCGTCGACGGCGGCGTCAACCCGCGGCACTTCGAATGGTGCGCGGGGCGCTATCGCTCGTATCGTGCCTACGACAACAGCTTCCAGCCCTATAACGGGCCGCGCCAGCAGTGCCTGTCGCCCTATTACTGAAATAGCGAAGGGCGGCCCCGCAAGGCCGCCCTTTCCTTTGTGACGGGCATCGCCTGTCTCACTCTGCCGTCTGCTCCTGCGCGGCAGGGGCGTCGTTCTTCTTCAGGAGAACGACCTCGCCCGTAGCGGGCGTCGATTTCTCCGAAATGCTGGCCGTCGTGGTCATCTTGTCGACATCGGCCTTCGCGTTGGTCTGGTGGTAGGCGCAATCGGCAAATGCCATGGGAGCTGACAGGCCAAGTGCGCATGCAAATACGAGGATGCGTTTCATAGATCGTCTCCTTGCTCGTTGCGGCGTGAGAATACTGGCGCAGGCCGCAAAGCGGAAATCACGTTTCCGCGCGCATTCCGGCAGGCGTCGCGCTCGACGGCACGAGAGACCGTAACGGCAGCCACCGTCACGGCCAGGGCCTTTCCTGCCGGACGCTGCGGGATGGACTTGCCACGTCAATCCGCGCAGGCAGCCTCGAATTCGGCGATCACCTCAGGGTCGTTGTCATCAGGGAGCACGGCATCGGCAGCCTCGGATCCACCCGCAGCCTGGCCCATGCTTTGCGAATAGGACGAAATGAAAAACGCCCGTTGGCCCTTCCATACCTGGCGACCGTCCACCGGACGAGCGCACTCCAGCGCGGATTCGAAATCGGACTGAAGCTCTTCGACGGTGGGTTGCGTTGCGGCCACGGCGAACACGGCGGCGAACAGGATCGGCGACATCAGCTTCATCTCCCTTGGGCTAGAGAAGCGACATCAGCAGATTCGGCGCCCGCGGTCGATATTTCACGACGGCTATCCACGCCCGTTTAGCAGGCCTCCGCCGAACCATTGCCGGCTGGCAGGTTGAGCGGCGAAAGCGCCACGCGTCAGTCCTTGCCCCCGCAGGCAGACCACTGCCGGTCGCCATAATCATAGCAGAGCCCGCGACCCTTCAACTCGTCGACGATGTCCTCCCGCCGCTGGCAAGCCAGGTCGGCCGCTTCGGCCGAGATCGTCCCGTCCGCATCTTCAAACTGTCGGCATGCCATGTCCTGCGTGTCGTAGTCGCGCATCAATTCATCGTCCGTCGCGGCAAGAGCCTCGAGCGGAAAGCCCAAGGCAGCCAGAACCAGGATCATTCTCAGCGGCGCTGCCATGGATCACCTCAATGTCGTTGGTGGCGAGCGGCAATACACTGTACGCGGCGGAGGGCCGCCGGTCGATTGCCAACAGGACGAACGACGCATCCGACACCGCAACGCCAAGACGACGGAACGATGGCGGTCACGCGCCGTGGCGCCGGCGCGGGAACCATTTGAGAACTCTAGCGAATTCGTTTCCAAGTTCTTAACCACCCCTTAAATCGCCGCATTTAAAGTTCAACGGACCGGGAGCACAGCCTTGGCGGGCGCTCTGCAGAAACAATGCGTTGCCGCACGCCGGTCCGCCTGACGGGCCGGGGATCAGGCGGCACGGACACGAAAGGCATATTTCTTCCAGGATGGCAGGCCGGCGCAAATCACAGCGGATCGAGCCCTCGTTCCAACGCGAGGACGAATACGACGATGACGATCTGCGCATCGACGAGGAGGATCGCGTGACCCGATCTGCGACGCGCAAGTCGAAGCCGGCAAGCCGCAAGGCGGCGACGGCCTCGCGCCGGAAAGCCCCTGCCCGCAAGCATCGCCGCAGCGGCGGAGGCGGCCTCTTCGGTGCCGTCCGGTTCCTTGCCTACTGGTGCGTCGTGCTGGGCATCTGGGGCGGCATGGCCGTCGGCGCGCTGGTTCTCTACTACGGCGCCCAGATGCCGAGCGCGACGACCTGGAACATTCCGGCGCGGCCGCCGAACGTCAAGATCATCTCCACCGACGGCACGGTGATCGCCAATCGCGGCGGCACCGGCGGCGAGGCGTTGTCTCTGGAGCAGATGTCGCCCTACATCCCCCAGGCGGTGATCGCGATCGAGGACCGCCGCTTCTATTCCCATTTCGGCATCGATCCGCTCGGGCTCGCCCGTGCGATGGTGACGAACGTGACGACGGGGCGGATGGTGCAGGGCGGCTCGACGCTGACCCAGCAGCTCGCCAAGAACCTGTTCCTGTCGCCCGAGCGCACGCTGGAGCGCAAGGTGCAGGAAGTGCTGCTCGCCTTCTGGCTCGAGCACAAATACTCCAAGGACGAGATTCTCGCGATGTATCTCAACCGGGTGTTCTTCGGCTCCAACGCCTATGGCGTGGAGGCGGCGTCGCGGCGCTACTTCAACAAGTCCGCCCGCGACGTGAACCTCGGCGAAGCGGCGGTTCTGGCGGGCCTTCTGAAGGCGCCGTCGCGGCTTTCGCCGGCCCGCGATCCGGAAGCCGCCGAAGAACGGGCGCAGGTCGTGCTCGGCACGATGCGGGACGCCGGCTTCGTCACCGAACGCGAGATCACCACCGCCATGTCGCAGCCGCCGACGCGGGCGAAGAGCTACTGGTCCGGGGCTGAGCACTACGCGGCCGACCTGGTGATGGACCAGGTGCCGAAGCTCGTCGGCGACATTACCGAGGACCTCGTCGTCGAGACGACGGTCGACCTCGACCTGGAAAAGAAGGCGGACGAGGCAATCACCGCGATCATCGACGCCGAGGGCGCCAAGCTCAACGCCTCGCAGGCCGCTCTCGTCTCGATCGACGGCACCGGCGCCATCCGGGCGCTCGTCGGCGGGCGTGACTATGCCGAAAGCCAGTTCGACCGCGCCTCGAAGGCCAAACGCCAGCCGGGCTCCGCTTTCAAGCCGTTCGTTTATGCCGCAGCGCTGGAGATGGGCCGCTCGCCGCAGTCCGTCCGCAACGACGCACCGGTGCGCATCGGCAAGTGGACGCCGGAGAACTACGACCAGAAATATCGCGGTGAAGTGACGCTTTCGTCCGCGCTCGCCAATTCGCTGAACACGATCGCCGCCCAGCTCGTGATGGAGGTGGGGCCGGACACCGTGATCAAGCTCGCCCACAGGCTCGGCATCGAATCCGAGATGCAGTCGAATGCCTCGATCGCGCTCGGCACCTCGGAAGTCTCGCTCGTCGAGCTCACCTCCGCCTATGCGCCCTTCATGAACGGCGGCTACAAGGCGACGCCGCATATCATCCGCCGCATCTCGACGGCCGAAGGCAAGGTGCTCTACGAGAACACCTACGACAACCCGCCGCGCGTGCTCCAGCCCGAGATCGTCGCCATGATGAACGGCATGATGACGCGCGTCATCACGGAAGGCACCGGCAAGAACGCGAAAATCCCCGGCTGGGAGGCGGCCGGAAAGAGCGGCACCACGCAATCCTTCCGCGACGCGCTCTTCGTCGGCTACACCAGCAACCTGACGACCGGCGTCTGGTTCGGCAACGACGACGGCAAATCGATGAAGAAGGTGACGGGCGGCGGCCTTCCCGCCAAGGCCTGGAGCCGTTTCATGACCGCCGCCCACGAGGGGTTCTCGCCCTCGCCGCTGTTCGGCACGGCCGGCGGCGGGATCCCGATGGCCGGTGCGGACCCCGCGACCCCTGCCGGGCGGGAAGACGAATCGCTGGCGGAAATGGTGGCGCGGGCACTGGGCACGAGCAGCCGTGACGGCGGCGGCGAGGCGATGGCGATCCCGGACCGGACGGGCGGCATCGAGGGCGATCTGCCGGTCCCGCCCGCCGATGTCGGGGAGCAGCCCACAAGGCCCCGGCGCTCCAGCCTGCTGGACGTGCTGATCGGCGGGTAACGCGCCGGCCGATCAAATGGCCGATCCTCTGTTCGATCCGCTGGTCCTGCCAGCATTGGCGGCCTTGACGGACGTGCGCGGCCCCACCACATTTCAGCCGAAGGCATCGGCCTTTTCCGACTGCCAGTGCCCGTCTGGAACGCGCGCCGGAAGCAGATTGATGCCTTGCAGTCACCTAGACTGATCCTTATATAGCCGGAAACCGCGGCCCCGGTCGCGATTTCCTGCAATACCATCCCACTAGGGACTGCCAAACGAATGCCTGATTGGGTTCCGGCAGTTCGCTTCAAGGAGAGAATGACATGGCAAAAGTAATCGGTATCGACCTCGGAACGACAAATTCCTGCGTCGCCGTCATGGATGGCAAGGACGCGAAAGTGATTGAGAATGCCGAAGGCGCGCGCACGACGCCCTCCATGGTCGCCTTTACGGACGACGGAGAACGCCTCGTCGGCCAGCCGGCCAAGCGCCAGGCTGTGACGAACCCGGAAAACACCCTCTTTGCGATCAAGCGCCTCATCGGCCGCACCTTCGAGGACCCGACGACCCAGAAGGACAAGGGCATGGTGCCCTACAAGATCGTCAAGGCTTCCAACGGCGACGCCTGGGTCGAAGCGCACGGCGAGAGCTATTCGCCCTCGCAGATCTCCGCGATGATCCTTCAGAAGATGAAGGAAACCGCCGAATCCTATCTCGGCGAGAAGGTCACCCAGGCCGTCATCACCGTTCCGGCCTACTTCAACGACGCCCAGCGCCAGGCGACCAAGGACGCCGGCAAGATCGCGGGTCTCGAAGTGCTGCGCATCATCAACGAGCCGACGGCTGCCGCTCTCGCCTATGGCCTCGACAAGAAGGACGGCAAGACGATCGCGGTCTACGACCTCGGCGGCGGCACCTTCGATATCTCGGTCCTGGAGATCGGCGACGGCGTCTTCGAAGTGAAGTCCACCAACGGCGACACTTTCCTCGGCGGTGAAGACTTCGACATGCGCCTCGTCGAGTACCTCTCGGCCGAGTTCAAGAAGGACCAGGGCATCGACCTGAAGAACGACAAGCTGGCCCTGCAGCGCCTGAAGGAAGCTGCGGAAAAGGCGAAGATCGAGCTGTCCTCCTCGCAGCAGACCGAAATCAACCTGCCCTTCATCACGGCCGACGCCTCCGGTCCGAAGCACCTGACGATGAAGCTCTCGCGCGCCAAGTTCGAAAGCCTCGTCGACGACCTGATCCAGCGCACCGTCGCCCCCTGCAAGGCAGCGCTGAAGGATGCCGGCGTCTCGGCTGCCGAGATCGACGAAGTCGTTCTCGTCGGCGGCATGAGCCGCATGCCGAAGGTCCAGGAAGTCGTCAAGCAGCTGTTCGGCAAGGAGCCGCACAAGGGCGTGAACCCGGATGAAGTGGTCGCCATGGGTGCTGCCATCCAGGCCGGCGTCCTGCAGGGCGACGTCAAGGACGTGCTGCTGCTCGACGTGACCCCGTTGTCTCTCGGCATCGAGACGCTCGGTGGCGTCTTCACCCGCCTGATCGAGCGCAACACGACGATCCCGACGAAGAAGAGCCAGACGTTCTCGACCGCCGAGGACAACCAGTCGGCCGTGACGATCCGCGTCTCGCAGGGCGAGCGCGAAATGGCTGCCGACAACAAGCTGCTCGGCCAGTTCGACCTCGTCGGCATTCCGCCGGCACCGCGCGGCGTGCCGCAGATCGAAGTCACCTTCGACATCGACGCCAACGGCATCGTGCAGGTATCGGCCAAGGACAAGGGCACCGGCAAGGAGCACCAGATCCGCATCCAGGCTTCCGGCGGCCTCTCCGACGCCGACATCGAGAAGATGGTCAAGGACGCCGAGGCCAATGCAGAGACGGACAAGCAGCGCCGCGAGGCCGTCGAGGCGAAGAACCAGGCCGAAAGCCTGATCCATTCGTCCGAGAAGTCGCTCACCGAATATGGCGACAAGGTCTCCGCCGAGGACCGCAAGGCCATCGAGGACGCGATCGCCGCGCTGAAGACGGCCGTCGAGGCTTCCGAGCCTGACGCCGAGGACATCAAGGCGAAGACCAACACGCTGATGGAAGTCTCCATGAAGCTCGGCCAGGCGATCTACGAGGCCCAGCAGGCCGAGGCCGGCGCTTCTTCTGACGCCGGCGACAACGTCGTCGACGCCGACTACGAGGAAGTCAAGGACGACGACGACCGGAAGCGTTCGGCTTCCTGATCATGACGACCGCTGGCCGCGCGAAACACGCGGCCAGCCTGTCTTTTTCCAGCAGGGGCGGAAGAAACCAAGGGGCGAGTTCCATGATGCATCCCGTTCGAGGCGGCGACGATGTCATGGTTTCCTCTGTTCCCGCGACGCCGCCGCCTTGCTTTTTCGCCGTGAAGCCGGATACATCGAGCTGCGGCTGGCATTTCCACCTTCAACGAACAAAGACACCGTTCACGAGACGGGCGCGGCAGTGATATGGCTAAGACTGACTTCTACGAGACGCTGGGTGTTCCCAGAACCGCTGACGAGAAGGAGCTGAAGAGCGCCTTTCGCAAGATGGCGATGAAATACCACCCCGACAAGAATCCCGGGGATGCGACGGCCGAGATCCGGTTCAAGGAAGTCAACGAAGCCTACGAGATCCTGAAGGACCCGCAGAAGCGGGCCGCCTACGACCGCTACGGCCATGCAGCCTTCGAGCATGGCGGCATGGGTGGCGGCGGCATGGGCGGCGCAGGCTTCGGTGCCGGCGGCTTCTCCGACATCTTCGAGGACATCTTCGGCGAGATGATGGGCGGCGGCCGCCAGCGGCGCTCGTCGGGCGGACGCGAACGCGGCGCGGACCTGCGCTACAACATGGAGATCTCGCTGGAAGAGGCCTTCACCGGCAAGACGGCGCAGATCCGTGTCCCCACCTCGATCACCTGCGACGTCTGCACCGGAACCGGCGCCAAGCCGGGTACCAAGCCGCAGACCTGCTCCACCTGCCAAGGTGCGGGACGCGTGCGCGCCGCGCAGGGCTTCTTCTCGATCGAACGCACCTGTCCGACGTGCCAGGGCCGCGGAACGACCATTCCTGACCCCTGCACCAAGTGCCACGGCCATGGCCGCGTGACCGAGGAGCGGTCGCTCTCGGTCAACATCCCGCAAGGGATCGAGGACGGCACCCGGATCCGTCTTGCCGGCGAAGGCGAGGCGGGCGTGCGCGGCGGGCCGGCCGGCGACCTCTACATCTTCCTGTCCGTCAAGCCCCACGAGATCTTCCAGCGTGACGGCGCGGACCTGCACTGCAGCGTGCCGATCTCCATGACAACGGCGGCGCTCGGCGGCACCTTCGACGTCTCCACGCTCGACGGCACGAAATCACGCGTGACGGTGCCGGAGGGCACGCAGAACGGCCGGCAGTTCCGCCTGAAGGGCAAGGGCATGCCGGTGCTTCGCTCCAGCCAGGTCGGCGACCTCTATATCCAGATCATGATCGAGACGCCGCAGAAGCTGACCAAGCGGCAGCGCGAACTGCTCAGGGAGTTCGAGGAAATCTCCTCGAAGGACAACAACCCGGAATCGACCGGCTTCTTCGCCCGGATGAAGGAATTCTTCGAGGGCTGAGCGCCCCGAACACCCCCCTCCAGCCCGCTGAGTGTCCCATGCTGTGTCGAGACGGGATCCGGAGAACGAGGCATCTCTTGCAGTCAGAACTGGAGGCCGCCCGTGATCGAACCGCGGGCGGCCTCGCTCGTTTGTCGCGGCCCTCCGAAGGCCACTGCGCTGGCTAGGCGCGCAGCTGCTCGGGCTCACGGTAGTCGAAGGCGGCTTGCGCCTGATCGGACAACCGGAAACCGGCGAGCAGCCGTTCCAGCGTGCCGCTCTCCTGCGCAAGCCCCGCCCCGGCCGCATTCATTTCCTCCACCATTGCGGCGTTCTGCTGCGTTGCCTGGTCCATGTGGTTCACGGCGGTATTGACCTGCGAAAGGCCGGCGGACTGCTCATGGGCGGCCGTCGCGATCGCCTCCATATGCATGTTGACCTGCTGCACCAGTTGCACGATGTCCGCCAGCCCATCACCGGTGTCGGAGACGAGCCTTACGCCTTCTGCGACGGCAACCTCGGAATTGCCGATCAGCGTCTTGATCTCGCGCGCCGCGGCGGCGGAACGCTGGGCCAATTCCCGCACTTCCTGGGCCACGACCGCAAAGCCCTTGCCGGCGTCGCCGGCGCGCGCCGCCTCGACGCCTGCGTTCAAGGCCAGGAGGTTCGTCTGAAAGGCGATCTCGTCGATGACGCCGATAATCTGGCTGATCTGTCCCGAGGCGTGCTCGATCCGTTCCATCGCCGCAACGGCCTCGCGGACGACCTCGCCGGATCTTCCGGCCTTCGCATGCGCTTCCTGCGTCACGTCGCGCGCTTCGGTCGACCGGCTCGAGGTTGCCGCAACGTTGGCAGTGATCTGCTCCAGCGCCGCGGCGGTCTCCTCGAGCGAAGCAGCCTGCTGTTCGGTGCGGCGCGACAGATCGTCGGATGCGGCAGACACCTCGGCAGCGCCGCTGTTGACCGTCAGGACCGATCGGCCGACGCTGAGAAGCGTGCGACGCAGCTGGCTGGCCGAGCTGTTGAAGTCCTGGCGAAGGGCCTCGAACTGCGGCGCGAACGGCTCGTCGATTTCGCAGAGCAGGTCGCCGGCGGCCAGTTTGCGGAGGCCGGCGGCCAGCGTGCCGGTGGCCCGGTTCAGGCGCTCCTCCGCGTCCGCCTCGGCCCGGCGCTGCGTCTCGATGCGCTCCTGCTCGGCCCTTTCCCGGGACGCTGCCGCTTCCGCCTCGAGCGCGCCGTTGCGGATGGCCGCTTCGCGGAAGACCTCGACCGCACGCGCCATGTCGCCGATCTCGTCCTTGCGACCCGCGCCCGTATCACGCGCCTCGAGATCGCCGCCGGCTAGCGCCCGCATCGCCGCAACCATCCTGTTGAGCGGCCGGACGATCGTCGCAGCCATGAAGCCCGAAAGGCCGATCATGACGATGCCGCCGCCGATGCACAGGACCAGGATCATGACCAAGCCTGCAAGCGCTCCGGCAGCATCGGACTCTGCCATCTGCGACAGATGCGCGAGGCTTTTGGTTTCGACCTGCCGCATGGCATCAATGCGCCGTGTGGTCGCGGCAAACCACTTCAGGCTGTCGAGGCCGGTGAGATCGGCCGCCGCTCCGCCTGCAACGATCGTACGGCGAACGGCTTCGATCTCGCCGAGAGCAACAACGTCGAGGTCGGCGGCATAGCTGCCGCGCAGTTCCTGGTCCTGGAGGGACAGGAAATCGTCGAGCAGGGCGCTCTGCGCACCCGCCATCTGCGCGAAGGCGACAAGACGATCGGCATCGGGCCGCCCCGCCCTGATGAAACCGGTTCCGGTGGCGCGCTCCTGTCCTGCGATCTCCTTCGCCTGCATCAGCTGGGTATAGGCGACGACCTCGGCGGAGATCGCTGACCCCAGTCCCCGCACCGACAGGTCGTTGGACAATGCGGCCAAAGCGCCGATGATGCCGGTGTAGGCCTCGAAGGATTGCTGGCCGGACAGGGCGGCGCCGTCGATCGCCTGCCGCGTCGTTTCCAGCAGCCTCACCGTGTCATCGAGACTCTTCGCCTTCTCCTGCAGACGCGCATCCTCGAGCGTCCCGACGCCACTCTGGAACGCCGGCAGCTTGCGCAGTGCGGCGTCGCTTTCCTTGCGCGCCGCACTCAGCTCGGATGCGCCGCGCTTTCCGGCAGAGCCGACGAACTCGGCGCTACGCGCTCTTTCGATCTGGATCGCGTGCACCATCTCGCCGATGATCGCCATGTTGTCGCTGACGGTCACCACTACTTCCATACGTTTGTAGGAAGCCCACATGTCGGAAACCTGGAGCGATGCGAGATAGCCCATTGCCAGGAGGGGAAGAAGGACGGCAAGCCAAAGCCGCCGATTGATGGAGATGTCGGTGATACGCATGAGAGCCTCTGGTTTCCGGGCCTCATGCCGTTCCAACGACGCGATCATGCGTCACGCCATGCATTTCAGTCAGGCATTAACATATCGTCATTGCGTTTTGTCATGGCTCACCGGGTTTCCAGACGTTCGAGGCCTGGTCTGCACGGAAGATACGGCACGGTGCGACATCAGACCGCGGCAGCGGTTTCCAGGCAGGCAAGCACAAAATCGACCCGTTCCCCGACCGAGGCCCTCGGCAGTTCGACCGGCCGGTAGCCGAGCCTGGCAAACGTCTTCAGCGAAGCATCGTACTGCGCGACGGCCTCGTCGTAGGAATGCCTGCGCTCGTCGTCGCCCGCATAGATTTCGGGCCAGGGCGGGGTGAGAAAGACGGTGGCATTGTAGCGCAGCAGCCGTGCCGCCCTTTCGAGATGGACGGGAACGTCGCGGCCGAGATAGTCGAAGAACGCCACCGCATCGACGATACCGCGGTCGAAGAAGACCGGGCCGGCGCTTTCGGCAGCCGCCTGCATCTGCTGGATGGCGCAGAAGACGCACAGTTCGGCGAAGAGGGCCTGATCCCGCCAGGGCAGGCCCGGGCCGTCGATCAGCATCTGCTCCTTGACGACCTGACGCCCCGGCTCCTCGAAGGCAGGAAACCCTTGTGCCCTCAATGCCGTAAGCAGAGTGGATTTGCCGCCGCCCGAACAGCCTGAGAGGAGGACGAAATTGCCGGCGGGATCCGCCGGCTGGTGGAACTGATCGGTCTCGTCGGACATGACATTCTCCATGCTTGAGCAACGCCATGGCCCATCTCGCGCGATGGCAATTCGTAGCGAAGTCCGGGAAGGATGGGAGCGTGCCCGACGGCAGCTTACATTACTTCCCATATCCGCCACGCGGGCGTCAAACGGTGTTCAGCGATCGAGGGCGGCCGCGGCGAGGGCGGCGATGCCGAGGTCGATGTCGGCCGACATGTCGTCATCGAGGTACCAGACGGCCGACAATCCCGCCCAGGCGAGGATCCATTGCAGCAACCGGCGTTTGTCCAGCCCGGTTTCGGCGCAAACGATCTCGAGGCGGGCCTCGAAGCGCTCCGGGCGCGTCGCCACCGGGATCGAAGGATCGGCGAGGTCGGGATTGCAGAAGATGTTGGCGAGGTCGAAGCAACGCTCGCCGCGCAGTCCCTTGGGATCGATCGCCAGCCAGCCGCGATCGCCGAAATCCAGGAAATTGTCGTGATGGACGTCGCCGTGAAGGACAACGACGTCGCGCTGGCCGGCAAGGAGATCACGCGCGGTCGCCGCGGCCCGGGTCAGGATGCCGCCATGGGCGTTCGCGCCGGGCCCGAGCGCCTCGAACCACCGGTCGAGCGGGATCAGTTCCGGAATCGGCCCGGTTCGGGGAGCGTGAAGACGGCGCACCGCCCGGCACAGAATGCGCGTCGCCTCGTCGTCGCGGCCATTTCGGGCGCAGGCGGCGAGCGAACGCGGGCCGAGGGCGCGCTCGAGCAGGATCGCCTCGCCCGCCTGCGCATAGACAGCGGCCGCGCCATCGCCGTCCCACCAGGCCATAAGCCGGCCGCCGGACGCTTCCTCCGGCACTGTCGCCACCTTCAGCATCGCCGAACGGTGGCGCCATCGTACGGGGAGCAGACGGCTCGTCGGCGTGACGACCGCATCGCCATCCGCCACCAGCGACCATGTGCGGACATAGGGATCGAGTATGGGGTCGGTTGCGCCCGTGGCCATGCTCAGCCGGTTGTCGCCAACGCCAGCGACAGCAGGCCGCCCGCGGCAACTTCGAGGCGCAATTGCCGGTAGCTGTCGATTGACGGATGCGCCGTCGCCAGATCATCGGCATGCGTCGCCGTGACGACCACGACGCCGGCGCCGGCGCTCTCGCCGGCCGTCACCCCGGCCTCGACGTCCTCGAACACGAGGCAGCGGGCGGGATCGACGCCGAGTCGCGCGGCGGCGAGCAGGTAGCCTTCCGGCGAGGGCTTGCCGACCTTGACGTCCTCGGACGTCACCATTGTCTTCGGCAGTGCGATGCCCGCCGCCTCGAGCCTTCGCCTTGCCAGCGCGACCGGGGCCGACGTCACGATCGCCCAACGGTCCGGCGGCAAAGCGGAGAGGAACGCGATCGCGCCATCGATCGCCACCACGCCCTCCACGTCGTCGATCTCGCCGCGCTCGATCTCGCGTGCCTCGGCCAGCGGATCGACGCCCGGCAGGTCGAGGGCCGTGATCGTATCGATGCCGCGCCGGCCGTGCATGGTCGGCAGGAACGCCGCGACATCGAGCCCGTGCCGGCGGGCCCAGTTGCCCCAGACGCGCTCGGTCGCCGCAATCGAATTGATGAGCGTGCCGTCCATGTCGAACAGTAAGGCATCGAAGGTCTTGCCGAAGATCGGAAAGGTCTGTGCGTCCACGTCTTGTCCATCCATCTGCCGGAAAAGGGTGCGCCGGGAGGGCGCGCGATCCCGGGATACAGCGCCCGCGCCGAAGAGGCAACGCCGGGGCGTTCACGATCGGGAAAGCCTCTCCTTTGGTGTACAGTCCATTCAGCCCCGGGATACTGGCGCAAGCGCGCAATGACGCTTATCTTTCATCAAGAGGCGCCGGTCCCGCGGAATGCAGGAAAGGGGCGCCAAACGGCCGGGTGACCGGCCAGGGGGTGTCACGATGCGCATGCGAACCATTCTCGTCCTCGCGGCCGCTTGCGCGATGGCCGGCAGCGCACTGGCCACCGGCGACGCATGGTCTGCTCCGCCGGAGCCCGCCGAAAACGCACCCTACCAGTTGCCGGTGGTGGTTCACGGCAAGACCAGCATGCGCCAGGCGATGCGGTCCGGCTCGACCTTCAGCTTCAAGATGTTCCGGCAGGACGGCCAGGAGAAACGCCAGCCCTACTCCTACCCCGAGCCCGACAGCAACAGGTGACGTCGAACGGTCGTCGCGGATCCTGTCGTCGGCCGGTGGTCAGACGTGGAAGGCGGCGCCGATCAGCGCCTTCGTATAGGCATTGGCCGGCGCATCGAATATGCGGTCGGTCTCCCCCTCCTCGACGATCCGTCCGTCCTTCATCACCACGACATAGTCTGACATCGCCCTGACGACGGAAAGATCGTGGCTGATGAAGATGTAGGAGAGCCGGTGGGTGTCCTGCAGCCGGCGCAGGAGATCGATCACCTGGCCCTGCACCGAGCGGTCGAGCGCCGAGGTCGGCTCGTCGAGGATGACCACCTTCGGCTTGAGGATCATCGCCCGGGCGATGGCGATGCGCTGGCGCTGGCCGCCGGAAAACTCGTGCGGATAGCGATTGCGTGCCTCGGGATCGAGCCCGACCTCCTTGAGGGCCGCGACCGCGCGCCGGTCGCGCTCGGCCTTGCCGAGATCCGGCTCGTGCACCAGCAAGCCCTCGGTGATGACTTCGCCCACCGTCTGCCGCGGCGAAAGCGATCCGTAGGGATCCTGGAAGACGAGCTGCATCGCCTTGCGCAGGGGACGCATGCGCGAACGGTCGTAGCCCGAGATGTCGGTCGTACCAAAGCGGTAATAGCCGGCGCCGGGAATCAGGCGCAGGAGCGCGCGCCCGAGCGTCGATTTGCCGGAACCGGATTCGCCGACGACGCCGATCGTCTGGCCCTCCCTCAGCCGCACCGTGACCCGGTCGACCGCGCGAAACATCGACTTGCCGCCCGAGAACAGCCCGCCGCCGATCCGGTAGTCGACGACGACGTCGCGACCCTCCAGGATGATCGGGGCCGTGTCGGGCGGCGACGCCTTGCGCCCGTGCGGCTCGGCGGCAAGCAGCATCTTCGTATAGTCCGATGTCGGCCGCTCGAAGATGTCGGCCGTCGTCCCCTGCTCCACCACCTCGCCGCGCCGCATCACGGCCACGCGTTCGGCGAAGTGCCGAACGATGCCGAGGTCGTGGGTGATCAGCACGATCGCCATGCCGAAGCGCTCCTGCAGCGAGCGCAGGAGCTTGAGGATCTGGGCCTGGATGGTGACGTCGAGCGCGGTCGTCGGCTCGTCGGCGATCAGGATGTCGGGATCATTGGCGAGCGCCATGGCGATCATCACACGCTGGCGCTGGCCGCCCGAGAGCTCGTGCGGATAGCTGTCGATGCGCCGGGCGGGCTCGGGGATGCCGACGAGCTCGAGGAGTTCCAGCACGCGCTTGCGCGCCTCCCGGTAGCTGCCGCCGCGGTGATGGACGATCGGTTCGGCGATCTGTCGGCCGATCGGATAGAGCGGATCGAGCGAGGTCATCGGCTCCTGGAAGATCATGGTGACCTTGGCGCCGCGGACCTTGTTCAGCTCCGACGGCGGCAGGCCGATCAGTTCCCGGCCGCGGTAGGTTGCCGAGCCGGTGACCGTGCCGTTGCGGGCGAGCAGGCCCATGATGCCCATCATGGTCTGGCTCTTGCCGGAGCCGGACTCGCCGACGACGGCCAGCGTCTCGCCCGCCCGAACGTCCAGGCTGATGCCCTTGACGGCGTTGACGGTGCCGTCCGGCGTCGCAAAGTCCACCTTCAGGTCGCGGATGGCGAGGATGGTTTCGTTCTTGTCGGCCATCTCAGCGGTCCTTCGGGTCGAACGCATCGCGCAGGCCGTCGCCGACGAAGTTCAGCGAGAACAGGGTGGCGACGAAGAGGATCGAGGGGAAGATCAAAAGCCAGGGCGCAGATTGGATGTTGTTGGCGCCTTCCGAGATCAGCGCGCCCCAGCTCGTCAGCGGCGCCTGCACGCCGAGGCCGAGGAAGGAGAGGAAGCTCTCCAGCAGGATCACCTTGGGCACCACGACGGTGACGAAGACGATCACCGGGCCGATCGTGTTCGGGATGATGTGGCGGCGGATGATCTGCCAGTCGCTCAGCCCCAGCGCCTGGGCGGCGCCGACGAACTCGCGCCGCTTCAGCGCCAGCGTCTGCCCACGCACGATGCGCGCCATGTCGAGCCATTCGACCGCACCGATGACCAGGAAGATCAGCACGAAGCTGCGGCCGAAGAACACGACGAGCACGACGACGAGGAAGACGAAGGGCAGCGAATAGAGGATTTCGACGAAGCGCATCATGACGTTGTCGACACGCCCGCCGATATAGCCCGAGGTCGCGCCATAGACGACGCCGATGCCAAGCGAGACGAGGCTTGCGAGCAGGCCGACGGCGATGGAGATCTGCCCGCCCAGCATGACGCGTGCCAGCAGGTCGCGACCGTTGGGATCGGTGCCGAAGAGGAAATATTCCCGGCTCACCTGGCCGCTGAGTTTGAGAACGCGGCCGTCGTTCTCGGTCGCCTCGATCTTGGTGTCCCTGAACTCGTTGGCGCGGTCGAAATAGCGCGTCGCGCGCGGGTCGATCGGCTCTTCGGCGCTGATCGTGGCGGTAAAGGCCTGCCCCTCCACGGCGAACGCGTCGAGATTGACGCGCGCGCGGCCGGCAACGCCCTCCATCACATCCTGCAGCGTCGAGGTATCCGGACGCGGCTGAAGGCTTGGCGGAACCGTCACGTAGGACGAGAACACCTGGTCATAGGTGTGCGGGACGAACAGCGGCCCGACGAAGGAGAACAGCGCGATCAGGAACAGCGTGACGCAGCCGGCCATCGCCGCCCTGTTGCGGCGGAAGCGGATCAGCGCGAGCTGGAACAGGCTGCGGCTCACCGTCTTCGGCGGCTCGTTGACCGGTGTTGCGGCAAGATCAGTCATGGCGGACCCTCGGATCGAGAAGGCCGTAGAGGATGTCGACCAAAAGATTGAAGACGATGACGAAGATGGCGATCAGGATCACCGTCCCCATCACCAGCGTGTAGTCGCGGTTGATCGCGCCGAGCACGAAATAGCGGCCGACGCCGGGAATGGTGAAGATCGTCTCCACCACGGCGGAGCCCGTCAGCAGGGCCGCGGCGCAGGGCGCCAGATAGGAGACGACTGGCAGCATCGCCCCACGCATGGCATGGGTGACGACGACGACCCGCGACGGCAAGCCATAGGCGCGCGCGGTGCGGATATGGTCGGCGTGCAGGGCTTCGATCATCGAGCCGCGGGTAAGACGCGCGAACACGGCGAGCTGCGGCAGGGCCAGCGCGATCATCGGCAGGATGAGGAAGCGCAGCGAACCGTCGCCCCAGCCGCCGGCCGGCAGCCAGGACAGCGCGATGGCGAAGACCAGCGTCAGGACCGGGCCGACGACGAAGTTCGGCACCGTGGTGCCGACGGTCGCAAGCGACATGATGGAGAAGTCGAGCGCGCTGTTCTGGCGTAAGGCGGCCACCGTGCCCATGGTGACGCCGCCGACAAGCGCGAGCAGCAGCGCATAGAAGCCGAGTTCCATCGAATAGGGCAGGCCCTTGCCGATGAGTTCGGCGACCGAATTGTCCTTGTAGATGTAGCTGGGGCCGAAATCGCCGGTGACCGCGTTGGTGATGTAGGTCACGTACTGGCGCCAGAGCGGCTGGTCGAGCTGGTAGGTGCGGACCAGGTTCTCCATCGTCGCCGGGGGCAGCGGGCGCTCGAGATTGAAGGGGCCACCGGGGGCAAACCGCATCAGGAAGAAGGAAATCGTGACGACGATGAACAGCGTCGGCACGGCGCTCGCAAGGCGGCGCAAGACAAAGGCTATCATTGCCCGTACTCCCGTGAGGCGGCGCGCGGATCGGGCCCGCGCGCCGCCTCCTTGTCGCAATGTTACTCGGAAACGCTGAGGAAGCGGCTCAGGTGCTGGTTGGCGGCATTGTCATGCCAGCCCTGCACCCGGCCGGAAACGAGCCAGAGATCCGCCTGCGTCAGGAACGGTGCAATCGGCTGGTCCCGCATCAGCAGGGCCTCGGCCTCGTGCATCAGCTTCGAGCGGGCGGCCGGATCGACCTCCGCATAGGACTTCTTCATGAGGTCGTCGAACTCGGGGTTCTCGTAGTGACCGTAGTTGAAGGTCTTGTTGGAGCTCAGGCTGAGGGCGAGGAAGTTCTCGGCATCGGCATAGTCGGCCACCCAGCCGGCGCGGGCGACGTTGAACTTGCCGCCTTCCTGCAGGTAGGCGTAGTGCGAGGAGACATCGAGATTGACCATCGAGACATTGGCACCGAAGGTGTTCTTCCACATGTCGGCGACCGCCGTCGCTACGCGCTCATGGTTCGGGTTGGTGTTGTAGCGGATCTCGATATTCAGCGGCTTGCCGCCCTCGCCGTATCCCGCTTCCTTCATCAGGGCGATCGCCTTGTCCTCGCGGTCGAGCTGCGACAGCGTGGCAAAATCGGCCTTGGACGGCTCGCCGTAGGTTTCGATGCCCGGGGGAACCATGGAGTAGGCCGGGATCTGCGAGCCCGAATAGATCTCCTTGGCGAGGAAGTCTCGGTCGACGGCCATGGACAGTGCCTGGCGCACGCGCACGTCGCTATAGGGCTCCTGGCGGGTGTCGAAGGCGTAGTAGTAGGTGGCCAGCGTCGGCGAGACGTGGACCTGGTCGCCATAGGCGCCGCGCAGGCGGTCGATCTGGTCGGCGGAGAAGTTGTAGACGAGATCCATCTCCTTCGCCTCGAAGCGGCGGACCGAGGCTGCCTGGTCGTCGATCGGGTAGAAGATCACCTTGTCCAGCTTGACGTTGGCGACATCCCAGTAGCTGGGGTTCTTCTCCATCACGAGATTGTCGTTCGGCACGTGGCTGACGAGCTTGAAGGCGCCGTTGGAGACCATGGTGCCCGGCTTGACGAAATCGGCGCCGTTCTTTTCGACGCTCGCCTTGGACACCGGCAGCGCCGTCTGGTGGGCCAGCAGTTCCAGGAAGAAGGGGGTCGGGCGTTCGAGCGTGACTTCCAGCGTCTTCTCGTCGATCGCCTTCACACCGAGCTCGGTGGGCGGAACCTCGCCCTTGTTGACCTTTTCGGCATTCTTGATCGGATAGAGGATATTGGCGTAGCCCGCGGCTGTCTTCGGATCCTCGACGCGCTGGTAGGAGAACACGAAATCCTCGGCGGTGACCGGCGATCCGTCGGACCACTTGGCATCGGCGCGCAGCTTGAACGTGTAGGTCAGGCCGTCGTCGGAGAGGTCCCAGGTCTCGGCGGCGCCGGGCACGATCTTGCCGCTGGCGTCATAGATCGTCAGGCCCTCGTAGAGGTCCTTGAGGATGAATTCCTCGATGTTGATCGAAGTGTGGGCCTGGTCGAGCGTCTGCGGCTCGCCGGCATTGCCGCGATGAAGGACCGCCTCGGCCAGCGCCGGGCTGCTGGCGAGCAGGGCTGCACCCAGCACGAGGGCAGCGCGCAGGTTGAGAATTCGAGGTGTCATTGTTTTACCTTCCCCGTCGTTGTTTTTGCTTTGAAGGCCGGAGTGAAAGCCAGAAAAGCCGCAAACGCAAGGAGTATTGCATCAGGACGCCTCAAATCGGTCGAGCCTCTTGCGCAAGGTGAACGCCCTGATTGCAGGGTCAGCCGTTTCCCGCCGCCGTGTCCCAGACCGGATCAACAGGACCGGTGAGGCATCGTCAAATTGCACGCCATGGTCGCTGCGCAATTTTGCGAAAAAAGACCTGCCGTGTACGTAATATGTGGAATCGCGCAGGCGCGCCGCAATCATCTTTCGTTCGCGGACGGCAGAGCGGTGTTGCTCCCCCCACGTCCTCCAACCCGGCGGGTGGAATTTTCGAAGACCTGTTGTCGTTTTCCATCTATGGTAGCATCTGCCGCTGTGGATGACATGGCGAGGGAGCGGTCCAAGAGCGGCCGTGCGGGGGCGGAAGTGCGCATGCTTCGCCCGCCTTGCCTCGCAGGCCGCTTCGAGGCTAACGTCGCCTCGACCGAACCGGGAGCCCCACATGCGCGTCATCTTCTCCGAGGACCACAAGCTCAGAAATGCCAGGACCGAGCTGAGCGGCGGCGAGCTCGTGCCGCCTTTCGAGGCCCCGTTCCGGGCGGAATGGATTCTCACGGCGGTCAAGGAGGCGGGCTTCAACGATGTGGCGGCGCCGGCAAAGCACGGGCTCGAGACGGCGCTGAAGGTGCACGACGCCGGCTACCTCGCTTTCCTCGAGACCGCATGGGAGCGCTGGGAGGCCGCCGGATACCGGGGCGAGGCGATCGCTACCTCCTTCCCCGTGCGCCGGACCTCACCGCGCATCCCGACCGACATCGACGGGCAGCTCGGCTACTACTGCAACGCGGCCGAGACCGCGATCTCGCCCGGGACCTGGGAGGCCGCGCTCTCCTCGATGTCGTCGGCCCTCGACGGCGCCGATCTTGTCGCCGCGGGACACCGGGCCGCCTTCTCGCTCTGCCGCCCGCCGGGACACCATGCCGGCATCGACAGTTTCGGCGGCTACTGCTTCATCAACAACGCCGCCGTCGCCGCCCAGCGCCTGCTCGACAAGGGGGCCGCAAAGGTCGCCGTGCTCGACGTCGATTTCCATCACGGCAACGGCACGCAGGACATCTTCTACGAACGCGGCGATGTGTTCTTCGCCTCGCTGCACGGCGACCCGGCGGAAGCCTTCCCGCACTTCCTCGGCTACGAGGAAGAAACCGGCACGGGCGACGGCACCGGCACCACGCGGAACTACCCGATGGGGCGCGGCACGCCCTATTCCGTCTGGAAGGTCGCGCTGGACGATGCCTTGAAGCAGATCGCAGCCTACGGGGCGGAGGCGATCGTCGTCTCCCTCGGCGTCGACACGTTCGAGAAGGATCCAATCTCCTTCTTCAAGCTGACATCGCCGGATTACATCGACATGGGGCGGAAGATCGCGGCAAACGGCGTGCCCCTGCTCGTGGTGATGGAAGGCGGCTACGGCGTGCCGGAGATCGGCCTGAACGTGGCCAACGTGCTGAAGGGAATCTCCGGCTGAGGGGCCGGGGGTTGCCCGCCGGCAACACAGCCGGAAATTGCGGGCCGGGAAATCGGGAAGGACATCAGAGGTTCCATCTTGCCGCCGCAATCGCTAGTTTGAAGCAGAATCAAGATAAACGCTCGGAACCAGCTCTCCATGTACAAGAAGATCGCAATCGTCTCCCTCTCCGCCATCTACCTCTCCGCCTGCACCACCACCGATCCCTATACGGGTCAACAGAAGGTCTCCAATACCGCCGGCGGCGCGCTGATCGGCGCGGGCCTCGGTGCGGCGACCGGCCTTCTCGTCGGCAACAACCCCGTGCAGCGGCGCAATGCCGCGCTGATCGGCGCAGGCGTCGGCGCACTCGCCGGCGGTGCCATCGGCAATTACATGGACAACCAGGAAGCGGAGCTGCGCGCGCAGCTGCAGGGCACCGGCGTCTCGGTCACCCGCGCAGGCGACCGCATCATCCTGAACATGCCGTCCAACATCACCTTCGCCATCGACCAGGACCAGATCGTGCCGGCCTTCTATCCGACGCTCGATTCGGTCGCGATCGTGCTGCGCAAGTTCAACAGGTCGCTGATCGACGTCGACGGTCACACCGATTCCACCGGCTCCGCCGCCCACAACCAGGCGCTTTCGGAACGCCGCGCCTATTCCGTCGCCAATTACCTGGGCTCGCGCGGCGTCGACCAGCGGCGCATGTCGGCCATGGGCTACGGGCAGGATCGCCCGATCGCCTCCAACGCGACCGAAGCCGGCCGCGCCCAGAACCGGCGCGTGGAAATCTCGATCTCGCCGCTGCGCCAGGGCTGAGCGCTCCGCCGCATCGCAACAACGAACGCGCATCCCGACGGGGTGCGCGTTTTTCGTGTTGCATGCGAGAAAAGCGGCCGGCTCAGGCGCTCCCGCGGGCGGGATCGTCGTCGGCGGGGTTGTAGAACAATGACAGCACGAGGCTTTTCGCGATCCGTTCGGCGGTCGCCATGAACCAGTCCTTCGCTTCCGCGCTCGGCGCAATATCGTCGAGCGTTTCGGAAAACAGGCCCAGCCAGACCTTGAACAGCGGTGCCTCGAGATTGGCGATGCCCTGGTGCGCCATCACCGGCTTGCCCTGATATCCGCCGTCCTTGAAGGCGACGGCGGACCAGAAGCGCTTCATCTTTGCCAGATGCTCCGGCCACTGGCCCGCCAATCTCGCCTCGAAGACCGGGCCGAGTTGCGGGTGGTTCCGGACGCGATCGTAGAAGGTGTCCACGAGCACGGGGATGAATTCGGCATCCACGCCGATCTCCGCCATCTCCGAGACGGCGCGCGTGCGGATCTGCTGAAAGTGGGACTGGCGATCGTCTGCAACGGGTTCCATGCGACGACAGATAGGCCTTTCGCGCCAGCCCTGCAATCGGGCGCATCGCCGCACCAGAGGCCGGCGCCCGCTGTCGGGCGACGTGCGTTAGAACAGCGATCCCTGCTTCGGCGGGTCGGCTGCGGCCTCCGCCGGCTTGGCGGGCCTACGCTTTTGCGGTGCCGGCTTGGTGGCGGGTGCTGTGGGAGGCGTGTCCCCGCCCTGCGCGCGCTGGCCGGCCACGGCCTCGATGGTGCCATCGGAAAACTCGAGCGTCATGGCCGCTCCCTCCGGCAGATCCGCCGCCTGCTTGACGGCCTGTCCCATCTCGTCGCGGACAAGCGTGTAGCCGCGCCTGAGCACGTTCCTGTAGGACAGCGATTGCAGCACCCGGTCCTGGCCGATGAGCAGGGCCTTGCGGCGGGCAAGGTCGGCGGCAAGTGCTGCGTCGGCGCGAAGCACCAGCCCGGCCAGCCGGTCCCGCGAGCGCCCGGCCCTTGCCAGGATGCGCGACGGCGCCGTCCGCAAGGACGCATCCAGCGCGGCAACCCTGCTGCGGCCCTGGTCCAGGCGCCGCTCAACGACGCGGTCCACCCGCCGAAGCGCATCGGCAAGCCTCTGGCGGCGCTCGGCCATCCGGCCGGACAGGAGTTCCGGCCGCACATGCGCGGCGACGCGCTCGAAGGCGCGGCGCTTGTTGACCGTGTTCATCCGCAGGCCGCGGCCGAGGCCGGCGGCCGCCTCGTCGAAGCGCCGGCGCGGCAGCGCGAGCAACTGGTCCAGCGACGGCAGCGCCCGGGCGAGCGCGCGCACCGCCTGGCGGCGGCCGTCCATCTGGCGGCTCGCCGCCCCGCGCAGGCGCGCGGCGAGCGCGGAGACCGCCGCCTCCAGGTCGGCCCGTACCGGAACGGCCATTTCGGCCGCCCCCGTGGGCGTCGGCGCGCGGCGGTCGGCCGCATGGTCGATCAACGTCCAGTCTGTCTCATGGCCAACGGCGGAAATCAGCGGGATCGCAGAGGCCGCGGCGGCGCGGACGACGATCTCGTCGTTGAAGCTCCAGAGATCCTCCAGGCTACCGCCGCCCCGCGCCACGATCAGCACATCCGGACGCGGGATCGCCCCACCCGGCTGCAGGGCGTTGAACCCCCTGATCGCGGCCGCGACCTCCTCGCCCGAGCCCTCGCCCTGGACCTTCACGGGCCAGACGAGCACATGGACCGGGAAGCGGTCGGCAATGCGATGAAGGATATCGCGGATGACTGCGCCGGTCGGCGAGGTCACGACGCCGATCACATGCGGCATGAACGGCAGCGGCCGTTTGCGCCCGGTGTCGAACAGGCCCTCGGCCGCGAGCTTGCGCCGGCGCTCCTCCAGCAGTGCCATCAGCGCGCCGGCGCCGGCCGGCTCGAGTGTCTCGATGACGATCTGGTACTTGGACGATCCCGGGAAGGTCGTGATCTTGCCGGTGGCGATCACCTCCATCCCTTCCTCGGGGCGAAAGCGAAGCCTGGAAAAACTGCCCTTCCAGATCACCGCGTCGATGCGGGCGCGGTCGTCCTTGAGGCTGAAATAGGCGTGGCCGGAGGAATGGGGACCGCGATAGCCGGAGATCTCGCCGCGCACCCGCACCTGGTCGAAAGCCTGCTCGACCGTACGCTTGATCGACCCGGAAAGCTCCGAGACGGAGTATTCGGCAAGGTTGGTGGGCGAATCGTTGTCCGGAAACATGCTCATGCCCCATTCTGACCGGCTCCGCGCCGCGTGGCCAGAGGGGCGCTCATACCGTCCCCGCAAAGACGAGGCGTCATCCTCGCGCCGGATCTATTCCGCGGCCCGGACACGATCGATCTGCAGGTGTGCTGGGCACACCGCCGGTGCCATGCTCTGGTCATGGTTCGGCTATTCCCGCTTCGTCTTCGGCCCGCCTGCCGCCTCGAAATAGGCGCGGGTGGCCTCGTCGCCGGGAAAGAAGGATTCGATCAGCACACCTTGCACCAGCGCGTCCTGCGCCGACCCGAACGAGGTGAGCGTGGTGATGAAGGTCAGGCGCTCTTCGCCGTGCCGGATCTCGATCGGCAGGACAGGCAGGCGTTCGGTCTCCGGATAGGTCTCGATCGCAGCGCGCACGGCCGGATCTGCCGCCAGCCGCTCGATCCTCCTTGCCAGCGCGCTGCGCGGGCCCTGCAGCCATGCGTCGGCGCGGATGCGGTGGACGAGATCGGCCGCCGTTCGCGGCCAGTTGACGATCAGGGTCCGCAGCGGGGATGGCCCGAGATAGGCGTCGAGGAAATTGTCGCCGGTCTTCAGCGCGGTGCCCGCCATCGCCACCAGGCCGCCGAAGGCGGCATTTGCGGCGAGCACGTTGTAGTCGTGATCGAAGACGACGCCGGGATAGGGATCGTGACGGGCCAGGATCAGCCTGATCGCCTCGACGACGGGCGCCGGGAGGGCTTCCAGATCGCGTGCGGGGTGCGTCTCGTGGCGTGGCCGGAAGCCGGCGGCGGAAAAGAGGATGCCCTGGTCGCGCGCCGGGATCGCCAGCACATCCGCAAGCCGCAGGATCATCCCCTCGGACGGGCGCGACCGGCCGGTCTCCAGAAAGGACAGGTGGCGCGCGGAGATGCCCGCCTCCACGGCCAGGCCAAGCTGGCTCATGCGTCGATGGCCGCGCCATTCCTTGAGATGTTCACCGAACTCCATGGCCTGGATCCTCTCCGTTCCGCGCCATCAAACCGAAACCGGGAAAGAAATCCATTACCTCAGAGGTAATTGGTTCTACGACCCGGGTCGTCGAGGATTGCCCCATTCGCAACGAAAGGAGCATCCCATGCTTGCCAGCATCAACCGCAATCTCCTCAAGGCCGTCATGCTCGCCGACGGCGCCTTCTCGCTCGTGGCAGGTGCCGGACTTGTCGTCTTTTCCGGTCAGGTGGCCAGCCTCGCCGGCCCTGCCGCCTCATCCGGCATCGTCACGGCGATCGGCATATTCCTGCTCGGCTGGGGCATCTTTCACCTGGCATCGGCGCGCCCGCCGCATCCGGCAGAGCATGCCGTCCGCCTCGCCATCGCCGGCGACGCGGCCTGGGTGATCGGAAGTGCCGTCATCCTCCTCGTCGGGCGCGACGGCCTGTCCCTGGCCGGCATCGCCGCGATCGCGGTTGCCGCAGTCGCCGTCTTCGACATCATGCTGCTGAAAGTCGCCGGATTGCACCGCCGGCGGGCAGCGACGGCCTGAGACGCTGAACGAGGCCTTCCGGCACCATGGCCGGGAGACCTCTCGGCCTGCACGGACGTCGGCCTGCACAGACGTCCAGGGGGCGGTCAGACTGCTTCCCAGCCGTCCCTGTCGCTGGCGCGGTAGATGGCGTCGATGAATTTCTGGCTGTTGATCGAGCTCTCGAGCGTCACCACTTCCTCGGGCTCGCCCCGCGCCGCCCGCGCGAAAGCCTCGGCCTCCAGCTTGTACTGCCGCGAATCCTGGAAACGGAACAGCTGCGACTGGGAATGGTTCTGGTTGGTCAGTTCGACCTCCTCGGCGCCGTAGCGGTCGGCGTTGAAGGGCGACTTGACCTCGATGAATCCCTTGTCGCCGTGGAAGACCATCACCTGGCGGGCGGCGAGCTGGGTGGAGATGTAGAAACTCAGCTCGAAGTCGCCGAAGTCTGCGCGCACGCTCGAATAGATGTCGGTGCCGAAATCGGGATCGCGTTCGGTGGCCGCCTGGACACGGATCGGCTCCTTGCCGGTGGCAAAGCGGGTGGTGATGGTCGGATAGACACCGATGTCCGGCAGGCCGCCGCCGCCGAGGGCCGGAATGTTGCGCATGTTGCCGGGATCGCGGTTGAAATAGGTGAACGCGCCCTGGACGTGGCGCAGCCGGCCTATGGCGCCCTCCCTCAGAAGCTCGCGGACCTTGCGCCACACCGGGGCGTAGGTGACCATGTAGGCCTCGGAGATCAGCACCTTGTTGCGGTCGCGGGCGGCAATCAGCGTCTCGATCTCGGAGGCGCGCAAGGCGATCGGCTTTTCGCACAGCACGTGCTTGCCGGCGTCGGCTGCCTTGATTGTCCACTCGACGTGCTGCGAGGTCGGCAGCGGGATGTAGACGGCGTCGATCAGATCGGAGGCCAGCATCTCTTCATAGGAACCGAAGGCGTGGGGCACCGAGAAGCGATCGGCCATGGCGCGGGCTTTGGCGAGATCGCGGCTCGCGATCGCGGTGACGACGCAGTTCTCCGCGTCCTGGATCGCGGGGACGACCAGTTCCCGGCCAATCTTGGCCGTAGACAGGATACCGAAACGCAACATGGAAACTCCCTCCTTGAATCGGCCGCAGACTATGCCTGAGGTACGTGCCTAGCAAGGGCAGCCCGCGGCGAAATTCTTCCCCTGCCGGTTCAAAAGTCCGCCGCCTGCCCTATGCTTGAGGGGGCCATCCGCCTGCCTCGTCACCAGAAAATGGAGAATGCATCATGCAGAAACGGACTCTCGGCCGAACCGGCCTGAGCATCGCACCGCTCGTCTTCGGCGGAAACGTGTTCGGCTGGACCGCCGACGAGAAGACCTCGTTCGCCTTGCTCGACGCCTTTACGGATGCGGGCTTCAACGCCATCGACACGGCCGACGTCTATTCGTCCTGGGTGCCGGGCAACAAAGGCGGTGAATCCGAGACCATCATCGGCAACTGGCTGAAGCAGTCCGGACGGGCCCGTGACAGCGTCGTCCTGATCACCAAGGTCGGTTCCGACATGGGCCAGGGCCACCGGGACCTGTCGCGAAAGTGGATCATGGAGGCGGTCGAGGCATCGCTGAAGCGGCTGAAGACGGATCACATCGATCTCTACCTCTCGCATTGGCCGGACGACCGCACGCCCTACGAGGAGACGCTCGAGGCCCATGCCGCACTGGTCAAGGCCGGCAAGGTGCGCGCCTTCGGCGCCTCCAATCTCGATGCCGCGCAATTGCAGGCATCCTTCGCAGCCGCCGACGCGGCGGGCCTGTCGCGCTATGCCGCGCTGCAGCCCGAATACAATCTCTACGACCGGGACGGCTTCGAAGGCCCGCTTGCGGAACTCTGCGCCCGCGAGAACATCGGCGTCATCACCTATTTCAGCCTTGCGCACGGCTTCCTCAGCGGAAAGTACCGTTCGGTCGCCGACACGGAGGGCGCGGCCCGTGGCGGCAGCGTCGCCGGATATCTCGATGCCAAGGGCCTGCGCATCCTCGCAGCGCTCGACAAGGTCAGCGCCGAGACCGGCGCGAAACCCGCAGAAATCGCTCTCGCCTGGCTGATGGCAAAACCCGCCGTGACCGCGCCGATTGCCAGCGCGACCAACCTCGATCAGTTGAAGAGCCTGGCGAGATCGGCAAACCTGACGCTCTCCGCCGACCACATGGCGGCACTGGACGCGGCGGGAGCCTGATCGCTTTCTTGGGCCCCCGACCTGCCTCTTCCCGCCATCCAGAAAAGCCGCCGGCAGGACGGAACAACTGCGGCCCCTCGCCGTTGTCGGGAAGCACAAGCAAGCGACAAGGCCATGCGACTTTGGCCAGGCCCGATCAAGTGACAGGGGCCGGGCAAAAGAATGACGGGCGGGGAGGCCATCGAGGCGGCCGGCGGATCCCTCGCCCGTCATTTCAATTCGTTGTTCTTGCGTGTGGACTGATCTTCGCGTGGTCAGACTCTTCGCAATCTCAGGCGCGGAGAACGCCACCCGTCGTCTTGGCCACGTTCGTGACGATCTTCACCGTCAGTGCCTCGAAGTCCTCGTCCGTCAGCGTCTTGTCCGACGGCTGGATGACGACCTCGATCGCGACCGACTTCCTGCCGTCGCCGACGGAAGCCCCCTCGAACACGTCGAAGACGTTGACGCTCGTGATTAGCTTCCGGTCGGCGCCCGCGGCCGCCCGGACAAGGGCGCCGGCTTCCACCGTCTTGTCGACGACGAAGGCGAAGTCGCGCTTCACCGCCTGGAACGGCGAAAGCTCGAGCGCCGGCTTGGTCCGCGTCGCCTTCCTCTTCGGCTCGGGCATCGCGTCGATGAAGATCTCGAAGCCGGCGAGGGCGCCGGAAACGTCGAGGGCGCCGAGCGTCTTGGGATGGAATTCACCGAAATGGCCGAGCACGACCTTCGGGCCCATCTTGATGGTGCCGGAACGGCCGGGGTGGTACCAGGACGGGCCGCCCGGCTCGATCTGGACATTGCTCATCGGCAGGCCGCAGGCCTCGATCACCGCGAGCGCATCGGCCTTGGCATCGAAGACGTCGACAGGCTTGCCGCCGCCCTTCGCCGGATTCGACCAGAGCCGCCCGGCGCCGGAAAGCGAGGCCGTGGCGCGGCGGATACCGCCGGCGACGCGCCGCTGGCCTTCCGGCCGGTCGTTTTCATAGGTGCCGGAGACCTCGAAGATCGCAACATCGCCAAAGCCGCGGTCGGCGTTTCGCTGCGCAGCCGTCAAAAGGCCCGGCAGCAGCGAGGGCCGCATGTCGGACATGTCGGCTGCGATCGGATTGGACAGCGCCAGCTCCGGCGCGCCGCCGCCGAAGAGCTCGGCCTGCGCCTTGGGGATGAAGGACCAGGTGACGGCCTCCATCATCCCGCGGGCGGCAAGCGCGCGCTTGGCAAGACGCGAGCGGATCTGCAGCGTCGTCAGGATCTTGCCGTTGACGCTCGCATGGCTTTCAAGCGGTGCGGCGTGAATGTTGTCGACGCCGTGGATGCGCATCACTTCTTCGACGAGGTCGGCCTTGCCGTCCACATCCGGCCGCCAGGAGGGCACGGAGACGGACAGCCTTTCGCCCGAGCCGGAAACGCCGAAGCCGAGCTTTTGAAGGATGTCCGCACTCTCGGCGGACGAAATGTCCAGGCCGGTCAGCCGCCTGACTTCCGAGACCGGGAAATCGACGACTTTCGGCTGGAAGCCCTTGTAGCCGACAACATCCGCCTTCGCGGCGATGCCGCCGCAAAGTTCGAGGACGAGTTCCGTGGTGCGCTCGAGGCCGGGGATCATGTATTCCGGATCGACGCCGCGCTCGAAGCGGTAGCGCGCATCGGTGATGATACCGAGCGTGCGGCCGGTCCTGGCGATGTTCATCGGGTCCCAAAGTGCGGATTCGATCAGCACATCGGTGGTGTTCCCGTCGCAGCCGGAATGCTCGCCGCCCATGACGCCGCCGATGGATTCAACGCCTTCGGCATCCGAGATCACGACATTGGCCGGCGACAGCGTGTATTCACGCTGGTCGAGCGCCAGCACTGTCTCGCCTTCCCGGGCGCGGCGGACGGTCAAGTTGCCCTTGACCTTGGCAGCATCGAAGACGTGCATCGGCCGGCCCTGGTCGAACGTCATGTAGTTGGTGACGTCGACCAGCGCATTGATCGGACGCAGCCCGATCGAGAGCAGCCGCTGCTGCATCCAGCGCGGGCTGGGGCCGTTCTTCACACCGCGTACGAGGCGGAGCGCAAAGCCGGGGCAAAGGTGCGTATCCTCGCCGAGTTCAAGCGCCACCTTCACCGGCGTCTCGCCTTCTGTGCGGAGGGTCGGCGCTTTGGGTGCCTTCAGTGTACCGAGGCCGGAGGCCGCCAGGTCGCGGGCGATGCCGAAGACGCTGGTGCAATCGGGCCGGTTCGGCGTCAGGTTGATCTCGATGACCGGATCGTCGAGCCCGGCATAGGCGGCGAAACTCGTGCCGACCGGCGCATCGGCCGGCAGGTCGATGATGCCGTCGTGATTGTCCGACATCTGGAGTTCCTTCTCCGAGCACATCATGCCGCGGCTCTCCACGCCACGGATGTTGCCGACGGAAAGGGTCACGTCGATGCCGGGAACGTAGGTGCCGGGCGCGGCGAAGGCGCCAACAAGGCCCGCGCGCGCATTCGGCGCGCCGCAGACGACCTGGACGGGCGCGCCGGCGCCGGTGTCGACCATCAGCACGCGCAGCTTGTCGGCATTCGGATGCTGTTCGGCCGAGACTACCTTCGCGATCACGAACGGCTTGAACGAAGCCTTGTCGTCGACCTCTTCGACTTCCAGCCCGATCGCGGTCAGGCGTTCGCAGATCTGTTCGAGCGAGGCGTCCGTTTCCAGATGCTCTTTCAGCCAGGAGAGTGTGAATTTCATAGTTCTATTCCGCGCCGTTCTGTTCAGGGTTTCGGACCACTTTCTCCCAGCGGTATCCTTTCTCTCCCGCACCACCACCGGTCCATCCATACGGCTCGTTGGTTGTCCGTACTAAGAATTCTATCCCTTCCTCAGATTTCGCCACCATGTCGCGGGGCGCCATCCGGTAATCGATGATCTGCCCCTGCCGGTAGGAAACATCGGCTTTTGATTCGTGTAGCGCGAGATAGGCACCATATCTCAAGCTCTCTCGAACATTCTGCTCGGCAACGACCCAAGCTCCGCTCCAAAATTGTCCGTGTTGTGCTTCAAGAACGCCGCGGTTGGCCGAACAAACGAAATGGTAGCCGGTCACAACATCGTGCTCTGTGTGCTCAGCTTGATAGCGTTGAAGACGCTGCCGGCGGGGCGGGCGCCTTGCCAATTCGTCGTCACACATCTGAACAACGTCATGCGCGTCAAGTCGGAGCGCATTGCCTCGAAGAGTGTCGAGGGCCTCGATCGTGTAGGCAGCGAGCTTTTCTGGCGTGATTGCATGTTTTGTCTTGGTCATACTCTCCCACCTCCCTTAAGCACTCAGGCCGCCGAACAGGGTCGGGACGTCGAGCGGGCGGAAGCCGTAGTGGTTCATCCAGCGGACGTCGGCGTTGAAGAAATCGCGCAGGTCCGGCATGCCGTATTTCAGCATGGCGATGCGGTCGAGCCCCATGCCCCAGGCGAAGCCCTGGTACTCGTCCGGGTCCAGGCCGCCGGCGCGCAGCACGTTCGGATGCACCATGCCGCAGCCGAGGATCTCCATCCAGTCGGTGCCCTCGCCGAATTTGACGATCGGGCCTGAGGAGCGGTCACACTGGATATCGACCTCGAAGGAGGGCTCGGTGAAGGGGAAGAAGGACGGGCGGAAGCGCATCGTCACGCCGTCGACCTCGAAGAAGGCCCTGCAGAACTCCTCCAGCACCCAGCGCATGTTGGCGACATTCGCCTTCCTGTCGACGACCAGACCCTCGACCTGATGGAACATCGGCGAGTGGGTGGCGTCCGAATCCTGCCGATAGGTCTTTCCGGGGATGATGATGCGGATCGGCGGCTTCTGCGCCTCCATGGTGCGCACCTGCACCGGCGAGGTGTGCGTGCGCAGCACCTTGCGCTCGCCGTTTTCATCCGGCGGGAAGAAGAAGGTGTCGTGCATCTCGCGCGCTGGATGACCTTCCGGGAAGTTCAGCGCGGTGAAATTGTAGTAGTCGGTCTCGATATCCGGACCCTCGGCGATGGAGAAGCCCATATCGGCAAAGATCGCGGTGATCTCGTCGATGATCTGGCTGATCGGGTGGATGCGGCCGCGCTCGGCCGGCGAGGACCGGACCGGCAGGCTGACGTCCACCGTCTCGGCCGCAAGCCGGGCTGCGATCGCAGCGTCACGCAGTTCGCTCTTGCGGGCGGTTATCGCATCCGTCAGGTCGTTCTTCAGCGCGTTGATCGCGGCTCCGCGCGTCTGGCGCTCTTCCGGCGTCATCGTGCCGAGCGTCTTGAGAAGTTCGGAGACGGACCCCTTCTTGCCGAGGGCGGCGACGCGCACGGCCTCGATGGCCGGCTCGTCGCCGGCGGCCGACACGTCGGCCAGCAGGGTCTGTTTCAAGGTATCGAGATCGGACATCGTTCAAAATCCATTGAGCCCAAAGAAAAACCCGCGCCAGCCCTGCCAGCGCGGGTTTCCCAACTTCTATGTACAAAGGCTTGGGAAGCGCTGGATTAACGAACCGCGCTTTCAAACTCGTTGGTGGTGCCGGCGTCCTTGAGGTAGGCGAGCGCCTTCTTGGAAGCTTCGACGAGGGCGCCGAAGGCTGCCGGCTCATGGATCGCCATGTCGGACAGGACCTTGCGGTCGACTTCGATGCCGGCCTTGTTCAGGCCGTCGATGAAGCGGCCGTAGGTCAGGCCGAATTCGCGGACGGCAGCGTTGATACGCTGGATCCACAGAGCGCGGAAATTGCGCTTGTTCACCTTGCGGTCGCGGTAGGCGTACTGCTTGGAACGATCGACCGCGGCCTTGGCGGCGCGGATCGTGTTCTTGCGGCGGCCGTAGAAGCCCTTGGCGGCCTTGAGCGTCTTCTTGTGCTTGGCGTGGGCGGTGACGCCGCGTTTTACACGTGCCATGTCATGATCTCCTTAACGTATCCAAAAAGCCTGAAAGTCTCAGAGACCGTTCGGCAGGTAGTTCTTGATGACCTTCTTGCCATCGGGCTCGGCGAGAACCATGGTTCCGCGCGCGTCGCGAATGAACTTGTTGGTACGCTTGATCATGCCGTGGCGCTTGCCGGCGGCAGCTGCGACGACCTTGCCGGTCGCGGTGATCTTGAACCGCTTCTTGGCAGACGACTTCGTCTTCATCTTGGGCATTTTGCTACTCCATTCTTCTTGGTTTCGAGACGGCTGACGAGGCACATCTCCAGCGTAAAGAACGGCCACGGCATGCCCTGCCGGACCGTTCGGACGGGGGCTTGTAACCGAAGTCCCCCGAAAGCGCAACCGGATTCCTGAAAAGCCGGGCGGTTGCGCCAGAAAAGCAGAAAGCCGCCCCGAGGGCGGCTCATGCCAATCGCCGGACCCCTTTTATCGGGGAGCCAGCACCATCATCATCTGACGGCCTTCGAGCTTCGGCTCGGCCTCGACCTTGGCGATCGTCTGCGTGTCTTCCTTGACCTGCAGCAGGAGCTTCATGCCGAGTTCCTGGTGCGCCATTTCGCGGCCGCGGAACTTGAGCGTCACCTTGACCTTGTCGCCGTCTTCGAAGAACCGGTTCATCGCCTTCATCTTCACGTCGTAGTCGTGCGTGTCGATGTTGGGGCGCATCTTGATTTCCTTGATCTCGACGATCTTCTGCTTCTTGCGCGCTTCGGCCGCCTTCTTCTGGTTGGCGTATTTCAGCTTGCCGAGATCGAGGATCTTGCACACCGGCGGATCGGTGTTGGGGGAAATCTCCACGAGATCGAGGCCGGCGTCTTCCGCCATGCGAAGGGCCTGATCGGTGGGAACGATACCGTGGTTTACACCTTCGGCATCGATGAGCTGAATCCGGGGAATCCGGATTTCACGGTTTGAGCGCGGGCCGTCCTTGACCGGGGCGTCCGCTTTGAAGGGTCTGCGAATGGTCGTATTCTCCTCGAATAGTTTCGAACAGGGCTACCTAATTTCGGGGCAATCGTACCCGCCGCCTCGCGCACGGGCGCTGCTTGCGGGCAATGTGTCGATCACCGAGGCGAAGTCAATACCACGTCGTACGGAAAAAATCACCATCTGTGCCGCCCGGTGCGAAATCGTGTAAATCGGAGCCCGAGAGGCGGGTGCCGCGGCAGGACGCGCGGCCGCCACCGGCAATCCAGGAGCATGTCATGACCCCAGAGCAAACCAGCGAAACGAGCGGCAGCGTATCCGTCGGCACAGGCCGCGACCGGCGCGAGATCGTCATGCGCCTTCTCCCCGAACGGGAAGGCAACCCTCATCCGCATCTCGTCTGGCTCGGCGGCTACCGTTCGGACATGACCGGCACGAAGGCCGCCGAACTCGCAAGCCTTGCCGCCGAACTCGGCACCGGCTGCGTGCGCTTCGACTATTCCGGCCACGGTGCGTCGGGGGGCGCCTTCGTGGACGGGACGATCTCGCGCTGGCTGGAGGAGACGCTTGCCGTCGTGGCACACGCCAGAAAGCATCTCGGCACGCGGCGCATGATCCTCGTCGGCTCGTCCATGGGCGGCTGGCTGGCGCTGCGACTCGCGCAGGAACTGCGCCGGGCCGGACAGGGCTCCGAGATCGCCGGCATGGTCCTGATCGCCCCGGCACCGGACTTCACCAGCGAACTGATCGAGCCCAAGCTGACCGAGGCCGAACGCAACTCGCTCTCTGAACGCGGCTACTTCGAGGAGCCGACCCCTTACGGGCCGGACCCCAATGTCTACACGCTGAAGCTGATCGAGGATGGACGCCGGAACCGGGTGCTGGGCGGGGTGATCGACGTCGGCTGCCCGATCCACGTGCTGCAGGGCATGGCGGATCCGGACGTGCCCTACACCCACGCCATCAGGCTGATGGAGCACCTGTCCTGCGACGACGCCGTGCTCACCCTGATCCGCGACGGCGACCATCGCCTTTCGCGTCCGGAGGACATCGAGAAGCTGAAGGAGGCGGTGTCCCATCTGCTCAATGCTGCATAATGGTCACGCGCCGCGACGCATTTTAACCATGTTGTCGCATTGCGAATTATCGTGATTGACGAGCAGGCCCCTAAAAATTTAACGTTTTGTTAACGATTGAGGGGACACCCATGGCGCGAATGATTGGTGCTAAGGCTATTTTTGCGGCAATTTCAGCCTTGTTCATTTCGTCTTCCGTCGCCATGACGGCCCCTGCATCGCCCCTGTCCATGCGCACGGGCAGCGTCACGTCGCAGCCGATCGGGCACTATGAATTCTGCCGGTCCAACCCTTCCGAATGCAGCACCACCCGGCGCGACCAGGGTGCGGCCAAGGTAACGACGTTCGGCTGGACCGTCGTCCGGGATATCAATTCGGAGGTCAACCGCACCATCAGCCCGATGACCGACAAGGACCTCTACGGCCGGGACGAGTACTGGTCCTATCCGGATACGGCCGGCGACTGCGAGGACTTCGTGCTGCTGAAGCGTCGCAAGCTGATGGAGCACGGCTTCGAGGCCGCCGACCTGCTCATCACCGTCGTGCGCAAGCCCGATGGCGAAGGCCATGCCGTCCTGACGGTGCGGTCAACGGAAGGGGACTACGTCCTCGACAACCTCGACAACGACGTGAAGCTCTGGACCGAGACGCCTTACCGCTATCTGAAGCGCCAGGCATCCTTCAATCCCGGCCGCTGGGTGTCGATCGAAAACGGCGACGCGGTCATGGTGTCGTCGGTCGGCAATTAAACGAGCCCTCCTGCGGAACGTTCCGCTGCGGCGGCCGGCATCCCGGCCGTTCTCGTATGGTCCTTTCTCGCATGTCGTTGTCGCAAAACAGCGGCGCAGCCTTGCGCGACATGCTCTCAAGCATTGCCGATCAGCACGCCGCAGGCGAATACCAGCCCGCCACCGAGGACGACCTGGAAGGCGGCGCGCAGAAACGGCGTTTCCATGAAGCGGTTCTGGATGAAGGCGATCGCCCAGAGCTCGACGAAGACGACGCCGACGGCAATCGCGGTGGCGAGCGCGAAGTTCGGGATCAGGTAGGGCAGCGCGTGGCCGAGGCCGCCGATGGCGGTCATGATGCCGGAGGCAAGGCCGCGCCTGACCGGCGAACCGCGTCCGGAGATCTTGCCGTCATCGTGGGCAGCTTCCGTGAACCCCATGGAAATCCCGGCGCCGATGGAGGCGGAAAGCCCCACCAGGAAGGTCTGCCAGGTGTCCTGGGTGGCGAAGGCGGCCGCGAAGATCGGGGCAAGGGTGGAAACCGATCCGTCCATCAGCCCGGCAAGACCCGGCTGCACATAGGTGAGGATGAACTGCCGACGTTCGACCGCGTCTTCCTCGGCGATCGCCGCCTGGTTCGCCTCCCCCTCGGCCATGTGGCGCGCCTTGTCCTCATGGGCCTTCTCGGCAATGGCGAGATCGCCCAGGAGCTTGCGTGTCTGCGCATCCGTCGTCCTGGCCGCGGCCTGCAGGTAGAAGCGGTGCGCCGCCTCTTCCATCGCCTTCGCCTGCGCGCGGGCGGTCTGCACCGGCATGTTGGCGATCAGCCAATCCGGCTTCCGCTCTGGAAAGTCGCGCACGAATTCGCGCCGGACCAGCGGAATCCGGTCGCCGAAGCGGCGGATGTGCATGTCGATCAGCAGGCGGCGGTGTTCGTTCTCCTCGCCAGCCATCTCCTCGAACATCCCGGCCGTGTGCGGCGAGCTTTCGCGCAGCGCGTCGGCATAGGCGAGATAGATGCGGCCATCGTCCTCCTCGGAGGAGATGGCAAGGGCAAGAATTTCCTGCTCGCTGAGCGATTCCAGCGAACGCTTGCCGTTACGGAAGATGCGGGAGAACATGTCGAAACCCTTTTTAGAATAATTCTAAAAATATGCATCGAGACGAGGAACGTCAACCGCTTCCCATGCGGCAGAAGATACGGTTCAGGGGACGGGAGCCAAAGGCCGGGGGTCAGAGCAGCCCTTCTTCGGCCTGTTCGCGGGCAGCGGACAGGCCCCGAAAGATCGGCGAGGCGATGTCGGCCTCGATCATTGCCGACAGGCCGGCAGCAGTCGTTCCCCGATATTCGAGGAAGATATCGACAAGGTCGGAGGGCGGGGTATCGGATTGCGCCATCAGCACGCCCGCGCCGAGAAAGAGCTGACGCACCGCGGCATCGGCCGTTTCCGGGTCGAGACCGGCACCGATCGCATGGCGGATCATCGCATCGGCAAAGAGAGCGGGAAAGGCCGGGCCCGAGCCGGTGAGCGCGGTGAAATAGTCGAGCTGCGCCTCATCGTGGATGCCGTGCGCCTGGCCCGATGCCGAAAAGAAGCGGAAGACGAAATCCGCCTCGTCGTCGGTCACGCCGTCGGTCGCAAACCATGGCGTGAACGACAGCCGGTATTCGGCGCAGGCATTCGGCATGGCGCGCACGATGCGGGTGGCGCCGTAGCGCTCGGCAAGCTCGGCAACGCTGACGCCGGCGACCACGGAAACGAGCAGCCGGTCCGTCAGGTCGACATCGACCTCGTCCAGGTCGTGCGGGCGCACGCAAAGCATGACGATGTCAGCACGCGCCGCCAGCGCCTCGTTGTCGGTCGTGAGGGCAATGTCCGGCCAGTCCTCGAAGCCGGTCACGTCGCCGGAGCGGGAGGACAGGATCAGCTGCCGCGGACGGATGACACCGTCTTCGAGCGCAGGATGCAGCAATGCCCCTGCGAGCCAACCGCCACCGCCGATGACCCCGATCGTCGCCACGCTCGCCTCAGGCCCATTCGCCCGCGCGCATCACCGGGATGCGGCTGCCGTCGGCACGGATACCATCGATGTCGATCTCGCCCGAACCGATCATCCAGTCGATGTGGATCAGGCTCGAATTGCCGCCCTGTGCGGCGATCTGCTCCGGGGAAAGACTGGCGCCGTCGAGGAAGCACTTCGAATAGCACTGGCCGAGCGCGATGTGGCAGGCGGCGTTCTCGTCGAAGAGGGTGTTGTAGAAGAGCAGTCCGCTCGCCGAGATCGGCGAGGAATGGGGCACGAGCGCAACCTCGCCCAGCCGGCGCGCGCCCTCGTCGGTATCGAGGACCTTGTTCAGCACGGCCTCGCCCTTCGACGCATGGGCCTCGACGATGCGACCCGCCTCGAAGCGGACGCGGATGTCGTCGATCAGCGTCCCCTGGTGGGACAGCGGCTTGGTGCTCGCCGCATGCCCCTCGACGCGAAGGGCATGCGGCGTCGTGAAGACCTCCTCGGTCGGGATGTTCGGATTGCAGGTGATGCCGTTCTTCGCCGTCGAGGCGCCGCCGTGCCATTCGTGGCCGTCGGCGAGGCCGACCGTCAGGTCGGTGCCCGGCCCCCTGAAGTGGAGGGCTGCGAAACGCTCGCCGTTCAGCCAGGCGGAGCGGCTGTGCAGGTTGGCATTGTGCGCCTTCCAGGCGCCCACCGGGTCGTCGCGGTCGACGCGCGAGGCGGCAAAAATCGCGTTCGCCAGCTTCTCCACCGCCACGTCCTCGGCATCGTCCGGAAAGACCTGCCGCGCCCAGGAGGGGTTCGGATAGGAGACGATGTTCCAGTTGATGTCGAAATTGGCAATCTTCTCCAGCGCCGGCTTGTAGGCAATCGAGTTCGCCTTGTTGGCGCGCGCCACCTTGGCCGGATCCTCGCCGGACAGAAGCATCGGGTTGTCGCCGGCGATCGCGAGCCTGGCTGCGCCATCGGCATAGACCTTCGCCATGCCCTGGTAGAGCCAGTCCGTCGCCCGGTCGAAGCTCTCGTCGGGCGCATGGCGATAGCGGGCCAGCGTCGCCTCCTCGTCGGCATAGAAGGTGCTGACGAGACCGGCGCCGGCGATGTAGGCGTGCTTGGTGATCAGGCGGACCAGCGGAAGTGCCGCGACCGGCGCCGTCATCACCAGATCCTGACCCCTCTGCAACTGGAGGCCGACCTTGACGGCAACCTCCGCGAGCCTCTCGAGTTTGACGGGATCGACGGGCGTGGATGCTGTACGAAGCGGTGCGTTCATCGCTCTTACCTGCTGTCTTCGATTGCGTTGCCTTCTACTTAGGACGGAATGGCGAAAAACAGAAGATCGGCGACGACAGCCGGAGCAGATAAGTCAGGCGACGACCGGGGCGGCCACCGCATCGAGGGCCCTGCGCGCCTCTTCCGGCGCAAGACGGACCTGCAGGCCCCGCTGCCCGCCATTGATGTAGACGCGCTCATGGGCGAACGCCGCCGTCTCGATCGCCGTCGGCACGGCCTTGCGCTGCCCGAACGGGCTGATGCCGCCCACATGGTATCCCGTCAGCCGCTCGGCATCGGCCGGCTTCATCATGCTCGCCGACTTGCCGCCGAAGGCTGCGGCCAGCTTCTTCATGCTGACCTCGCAGTTGGAGGGCACGACGACACAGACGGGCCTGCCGTCCACCTCCGCCATCAGCGTCTTCAGCACCCTGTCCGGCACCTCCCCGATCGCTTCGGCGGCCTGCAGGCCGACCTTCTCGGCGGAGGGGTCGTATTCATAGGTGTGAACCGTAAAGGCGACGCCTGCCCTTTGCAGGGCCTGGGTGGCGCGCGTGGTCTTGGACATGGCGTGACCGTCGAAGATGCAGCAACTGAAGACGGACAATCGGTGCCGCATGCTCGCGATCCTTGTCAACAGGGATGCAGCCGAAGCCGAGCTGCGAAAATGCGAAATGTCAGGGAGAAGCGCTTTCCTGCTGGATCGGAGCGGAACGGGAGCGCCAGCGACCTTGCCATGCCACAAAGTATTGGTTACTGCCAGATTCCTTCGATCGGCCGAAACCTGCACTGGTTGTTCCCTTCCGGGTCATTTTCGGCAAGCGGGTGGATCGTGCTGCAGTTCCGTCGACTTCAATTTCACTATCTCCTATCGACCAACCGGTTTGCGGAGGCGCTCGCGCTTGCGGAGGCGGACCCCGAGGCGACCCGTGCGGGTCGCGCCTGGGCACTCTACCGGCTCGGCTGCTACAGGTCGGCGAGCGCCCTCCTGCGCCAGCCGCGCTCCGGGCGGGAGGCATTGGCGCTCGGCATTTCGCTCGCCGCGTCCGGCGAGAGCGAGGCCGGCATCGCGCTGCTTCGCAAGGCGCACGAGGGCGGACAGCTCAATGGACGGCAACTGGCCGCCGCGGCGGAAGCGGTGGCTCCCTACAGCCTGGACACGGCAACCCATTTCTGTCGCGCCGGCGCTCCGGTCCGCGCCGGCCTGCGGATCGCACTGCTCCTGGCGGAAGGCCGGCAGGAAGAGGCGCTAGCGGAGGCAAGGGCGGCGATCGGACGCGGCGAGGGTGAGCGCGAACCGGACCTGCACCTGCTGCTCGCCAATGCCACGGGCGACGAGAGCGCGGCCCTGCCGCTCGCCAACGACTTCCTCGCAGCGCACGGCCTGTCGCCGGTTGCCCTGATCGATCCGCAGCGACCGATCTCCGCCTCGAACCTGGCAAGCCGCGTCGCCGCCGGCAGCGTCCGCGGGCCGCTGGTGACGATCACGATGCCGGCCTACAACACCGCCGAACGGATCGGCCGCTCGATCGAGTCGCTGCTGGCGCAAACTTACCGGGACATCGAGGTGCTCGTCGCCGACGATGCGAGCACCGACGACACCGTCGCTGTCGTCATGGCCCTTGCCGCGCGCGACGACCGCGTCCGGCTGATCCGGCGCGACCAGAACGGCGGTCCCTATGCCGCACGCAACCTGGCGCTTGCCCATGCCAAGGGCGACTTCGTGACGTGCCAGGATTCCGACGACTGGGCGCACCCGGAGAAGATCGCGCGGCAGGTGCGGCCGCTCTTGAAGGACAAGGGGCTGTTCTTCACGTTGTCCAACTGGGTCCGCGTCGACGATCACGGCCAGTTCTACGCCCGGCAGGTCTATCCGCTGACGCGCCTCAATCCGGCTTCCCCGCTGTTTCGTCGCGAGGTGGCCCTTGCCCGCGCCGGCACCTACGAGGACGTCCGCACGGGTGCGGACAGCGAGTATATCGCGCGGCTGAAGCTCGTCTTCGGATGGCGGGGATGGCGCCGGTTGCGCCAGCCGCTTTCTTTCGGCGCGCACCGGCCGGGATCGCTGATGACGGATGCCGGCACCGGCATCGCGCGCGGCAAGGTCAACCTCGAGCGGCTCGACTACTGGGAAGAGTGGACCGCCCGGCACATCGGACGGTTTGCGCGGAAGTAGCGCCGATCCGATCGCAGGCGCGGGCGGGCTCAGTCGAACAGGGCATTGCCGTTTCTGGCATTGCGGAAACGGGCAGCCGCCTCCGTCCTGTTGTGGACGCCAAGCTTGCGGATGATGTTGTGCAGATGGATCTTGACCGTGTGCTCGGAAAGGCCGAGCCCGGCGGCGATCAGCTTGTTCTGGAGCCCGCGGGAAACCATCTCCAGGATCTGCAGTTCCCTGGCCGTCAGTTCCGCGACGCCGCTCTCCGCCTTGCGCGGAGCGGTTGGCATGCCGTTGTGGGCCGGGATGGTCGGCCCGGGATCGCCGGGCCGCACGCCGACGACCGACCCCGGGGGCAGGTATTCGCCGCCGCACAGCATGAGCCTGATGATCGAGAGCCAGATATCGAGCCGCATGTCCATCGGCAGGACGCTACGGAACAGGGCGGAATCGGTGACGGCCGAGAAGGAGGTCGCCTGCATCTTGTCATAGGGTTCGATGACGGCGGCAAGGGCATGCGGATGGACGCGCCCAAGCATCGCGGCGGCAGCCTCGGCCTCATGCACCAGGGCGACATCGACGAGGATCAGGGCCACCGGATGGGCAAACGCCCTGCAGCCGGCGGAGACACTCTCCACCTGCTCGACGAGAACCCATGGGAACTCGCGCTCGACCGCATCGATCAGCCGCTTCGATACGCTCCCCGTGTTCGTGACTATCAGCATCACGCGCTGTGGTTCAGGCCCGCCCCTGATCCCTGCCGCGCCCGGTTGCGCTTCCGCGTAGTCGTTCCCGTCCAAAAGCACCATATCCCTTCACCCGCCCTGCCCGATCCGGCCTTCGTCGCCGGCAATCGTCACTGCCGACGAACGCACGAAATCGTGCACCATCGACAGGACCTTAACGCACGTCACGAACGACCGCGACGGCGCAAATGGGCTGAGAAAAGGATAGAAAGGCAATGCGCCTGGGGGCACCGGGCGAGGCACGTTCATCCAAACGAACTAACCTTAGGTGAAGCCTACCCACCAACTTGGGCATCCGGCGCAATTCTCCTCCTACCTCGCCCGCCCGGACACCGCCCATAGATCGCACCTGCCCCGGCCGGAGCTACGGAACGGCGATGGGGGTAGGCCCTGCACATGCTCTTTCACCAATATTGATGAAGTCGGAGCAAGGTCCTGCCCCTTCTCAATATTTCAGGAATTTGCACACTGGGACACGCTGTCCGGAAGGCAGCGCCGAGCATTGGTCGAGCGTGCATTTGTATCTTGCATCTGCATCTCCCTGTGACGGGTCGGAGAAAGACATGCCAGTCGCCATTCTGCAAAGCTGCAGGTCCCTCAAGGCCGGGATCATCCTCTCCGCGCTGGTCGTGGCCGGCGCGCTGGCGCCTGCGCCGGCCGTTGCCTCGAAGCTTGCGCCCCAGACGCGCATCCGGCTGTCGGTGGTCCAGTGGATGCCGACACGGGGGACCTACGAGCGCTGGGATGCACTCGGCGGCGAGTTCGTCGTTTCCGACGAGGGCACCCTTTCGCTTCCCGTTCTCGGCAATGTTCCCGTCGGCGACCTCGACGAGGCCCAACTGGCGGCCAGGATCGCCGAGCAGCTGAAGACGCGGATCGGGCTGGTCGAGAAGCCCGACGCCTCGATCGCCGTCATCGACTACCCGCCCGTCTACGTGGTCGGTGACGTCGCCTCGCCCGGAGAATACCGCTTTCGCCCGGGCCTGACCGTGCTGCAGACGCTCGCCATGGCCGGCGGCGAATTCAGGCTGGAGGGTCTCACCGGCACGCGCGGGGTGGAATATGCGGGCGAACTGCGGGAACTGAACGATTCCATCCTGCGCGGCAGCATCCGCGTGGCCCGGCTCGAGGCCGAGATGGCCGGCGCCAAGGGTTTCGATTTCGACCTGAAGCCCTATCGCGACAACCCGCTGGCCGCGACCATCTTCCAGCAGGAGCAGCAGATCTTTGCCGCACGCGCCGCCGTGGTCGAGCGCCAGTCGCGCTCCTTCACGGAACTTCGCGAACTGATGGGCCAGGAGATCGACACGCTGGAGAAGAAGATCGACAGCAACGACGAGGACATCGAATCCGTCCGCAAGGAACTCGAGACCGTCAAGCCGATGGTGGAGCGCGGCGTGATCCTGCCGACGCGGCAGACCGACCTGGAACGCTCGCTGCGCGGATACCAGGCGACACGGCTCGACATGGTCACGGCGATCATGCGCGCCCGCCAGAACATTTCCGAGGCGACGCGCAATCTCGAGGGGCTGACCGACAACCGCCAGGTGGACGTGACGGCGCAGCTGCAGGCGGAAAAGGGCGCGCTGAAGCAACTGCAACTGCGGCGCGACACTCGCAACAACGTGCTGAACGGCGCCCTTGGCGGCAATGCGGACGGCGACAGCGCGGCCAGCACCTCGCTCACCAGCTACAGCATCTCGCGACGCGCCGGCGGCAAGGTCGACATGCTCGAGGCGAACGAGACGACGACGGTGCAGCCGGGCGATGTCGTGCGCGTCGTGCGGACGCGGCTGCCGACCGCCGGCACTCTGCCGGACGAGGCCGCGGACGTGCCGGCTGCGGACGATCCAACGGAGCAGGCGAGCCAATGACGAAATGGGGCAAGGAACCGGCCGGGCCGGGGCGCAACGAGGGGCAGACGCGATGAAGGGCATAATCCTGGCGGGCGGCAGCGGCACGCGGCTCTATCCGCTGACGATCGCGGTGTCGAAGCAGATCCTGCCGATCTACGACAAGCCGATGATCTACTATCCGCTGAGCGTGCTGATGCTCGCCGGCATCCGCGAGATCCTGATCATCTCCACCCCGCGCGACCTGCCCTGCTTCCGGGCCCTGTTCGGGAACGGATCGGATCTCGGCCTGGACATCTCCTATGCCGAGCAGCCGCATCCGAACGGGCTTGCGGAGGCCTTCATCATCGGCCGCAACTTCATCGGCTGGGACAACGTCGCCATGATCCTCGGCGACAACATCTTCTTCGGTCACGGCCTGCCGGGCATCTGCCGCGAGGCGACGGCCCGAAAGAAGGGCGCTTCGGTGTTCGCCTATCACGTCGACGATCCCGAGCGCTACGGCGTCGTGAGCTTCGACCGCAAAACCGGCAAGGCGCTGACGATCGAGGAAAAGCCGACCGAGCCGAAATCGAACTGGGCGGTGACGGGCCTCTATTTCTACGACAACGACGTCGTCGACATCGCCCAGACGATCAAGCCCTCTGCCCGCGGCGAGTTGGAGATCACCACCGTCAACAACATCTACCTGGAGCGCGGCGACCTGCATGTCTGCCAGCTCGGCCGCGGCTATGCCTGGCTCGATACCGGCACCTATGACAGCCTCCAGGACGCCTCCTCCTTCGTGCGCACGGTGGAACGGCGCCAGGGCGTGCAGATCGCCTGCCCGGAGGAGATCGCGCTGGAAATGGGCTGGCTCGGACCGGAGGAGGTGAGCCGGCGCGCCAGCCTGCTCGGCAAGACGGCCTATGCCGCCTATCTGAACCGCCTCGTCGAGGAACGCGCCGGATGACGCTGGAAATCAGGCGGCTGGAGATCGAGGACGTGCTGGAGATACGGCCGCGCAAGTTCGGCGACGAGCGCGGTTTCTTTTCCGAGACCTGGAACGCGCAAGCCTTCGCAGAGGCCGGCATCGCGCTCGATTTCGTCCAGGACAACCATTCCTATTCCGCAGCGCGCGGCGTCCTTCGCGGGCTCCACTACCAGCTTCCGCCGTTTGCGCAGGACAAGCTCGTGCGGGTGACGCGCGGGGCGATCTTCGACGTCGCCGTCGATATCCGCGAGGGATCGCCGACCTTTGCCCGGTGGTGCGCGGCGCGACTTACGGCCGCCGACTGGAACCAGTTGCTCGTTCCCAAGGGGTTTGCGCACGGCTTCGTGACGCTCGAGCCGGACACAGAGGTGATCTACAAGGTCACGAGCCCCTATTCGCCAGCCCACGACCGGTCGATCCGCTACGACGACCCGCAGATCGGCATCATCTGGCCGATCGCCGCCTCGCAATTCCAGCTTTCGGACAAGGATCGCAATGCGCCACGCCTGGCACAGGCGGACGTCTTCGGGCCAACGGGGGGAACCTGGCCATGAACATTCTCGTCACCGGCGGCGCCGGCTTCATCGGCTCGGCGCTCTGCCGCCATCTCGCCGCCGATCCGGAAAACCGCGTCGTCAACGTCGACAAGCTCAGCTATGCCGGCAACCTCGCCTCATTGTCTTCGATCTCGGGCCTGCCCAACTACCGTTTCGTGCGGGCCGACATCGGCGACGAAGCGACAATCGGCGAGGTGTTGCGAACCGAGGCGATCGACCGCGTCATCCACCTTGCCGCCGAGACGCATGTCGACCGTTCGATCGACGGACCGGGGTCCTTCATCGAGACGAACATCATCGGCACCTACCGGCTGCTGCAAGCGGTGCTGAAATACTGGCGCAGCCTGCCCGCGCCGGCTGCCGAGCGGTTTCGCTTCCACCATGTCTCGACCGACGAGGTCTTCGGCGACCTTCCCTTCGACGACAGCACCTTCAACGAGGCCACGCCCTACGCGCCGTCCTCGCCCTATTCGGCCTCGAAGGCGGCCTCGGACCATCTGGTTCGCGCCTGGCACCATACGTTCGGCGTGCCGGTCGTCATCACCAACTGCTCCAACAACTACGGGCCCTTCCATTTCCCGGAAAAGCTCATCCCGCTGGTGATCCTGAACGCGCTGGACGAAAAGCCGCTGCCGATCTACGGCGCCGGGGCGAACGTCCGCGACTGGCTCCATGTCGAGGACCATGCCCGGGCGCTGGCGCTGGTGGCCGAACGCGGCAGGATCGGAGAGAGCTACAACATCGGCGGCGGCGCCGAGCTGACCAACCTAGCGGTCGTGGAAGCCATCTGCGACGCGCTCGACAGGCGGCGGCCGCGCCGGAACGGCGAGAGCCATCGCGCGCTGATCGCCTTCGTCGCCGATCGTCCGGGCCACGACCGGCGCTATGCGATGGATACGTCCAAGATCGAGCGCGAGCTCGGCTGGGTGCCGCGGGAGACCTTTGCGACCGGGCTGGAGCAGACCGTCGACTGGTATCTCGACAACGACTGGTGGTGGCGGCCGATCCGCGAAGGCACCTATGCCGGCGACCGCCTCGGCAGACTGGCCGCAGGGCAATGAAGATCCTGGTGACGGGCACGCATGGACAGCTGGCGACGAGTCTCGTCGAGGCCGCCACTGCCATGCCCGGCATCGAGCTGGTAACGGCCGGGCGACCGGCACTCGATCTTTCGGATCCGGCCTCCATCTGGCGGGAGATCCTTGCAGCCCGGCCCGACATCGTGGTCTCGGCGGCGGCCTACACTGCGGTTGACCGGGCGGAAGACGAGCAGGATCTCGCCTACACGGTAAACGTCATCGGCGCGGCCGCGGTCGCGGACGCGGCTGCGACCCTGCGGATCCCGGTGATCCACATCTCGACCGACTACGTCTTCTCCGGGGACGCCGGGCGGCCTTATTCGGAAGACGACGAGACGGAACCGAGGACGGTCTATGGCTATACGAAGCTGCGTGGCGAGCATGCGGTGGCGAGCGCCAATCCACGCCACATCATCCTGAGGACGAGCTGGGTCTACAGCCCCTTCAGCGCGAATTTCGTCAAGACCATGTTGCGGCTTGCCGGCGAACGCCCGGCGATTTCCGTCGTCGCCGACCAGTGGGGCAATCCGACCAGCGCGCCGGACCTCGCCGATGCGATCCTGCTGGTCGCGACACACCCGGCAAGGGAGCGCCCCGGCATCTATCACGTGGCCGGCACCGGCGATACCAACTGGGCCGGCCTTGCCCGGTCGGTGTTCGAGGCGAGCAAGGCGAACGGCGGGCCCTTCGCGGAGGTCCATGACATCGCGTCGGCGGACTACCCGACCAGGGCGCGGCGACCGCTGAACTCGCGCCTGTGCTGCGCCAAGTTCGAACGGACATTCGGCTGGCGCGCGCCGCCATGGCAGGAGAGCACCGCCGCGGTCGTCCGCCGCGTGCTGCAACCGGATTGACGAAAACCCAAGGGGACGGGTGCCGATGCGGCGCTCGCACGGATCGATGGCAATGACCGCGCCGCAAACCGACAGGCAACAGTCCTATTTCCACATCCTGAAGTCGATGGCGATGATCGGGGGATCCTCGGTCATCAACGTGCTGTTCTCGATCGTGAAGAACAAGGCGCTGGCCATCCTGCTCGGTCCGGCCGGCGTCGGGCAGATGAGCCTCTATCTCTCGATCGTCGATCTGGCCCAGGCTCTGGCGGGCTTCGGGGTCCAGTCCAGCGGCGTGCGCCAGATCGCCGAATCCGCGGGCACCGGCGATACCGACCGCATCGCGCGCACCGCGACAGCCCTGCGCAGGACCTCGGTCGTGCTCGGCCTGATCGGCGCCGTCCTGATCGCAGCCCTCGCCAGCCCGATCGCCAACCTCACATTCGGCGACGACCAGCATACGCTGGGGGTTGCCCTGCTGGCTCTGGCGATCCTCCTGCAACTGGTGGCCGGCGGCCAGATCGCGCTGACGCAGGGCATGCGCGACATCGCCAGTCTCGCCCGCATCCAGATCCTGTCGGGTCTTGCGACGACCTGCATCACCGTCTCGCTGGTCTTCCTCTTCGGTCCCGCCGCCCTGGCGCCGGCGATCGTCATGAGCGCGGCGGCACTGCTGCTGATCTGCTGGTGGTCCGGCCGGAAGCTTCGCATCAGCCGGCAGGCCATGTCGACCGGCGAACTGGTCGAGGAAGTCGCGCCGCTCCTGAAACTCGGTTTCGCCTTCATGCTGAGCGGCATCCTCGGCTTCGGCGCCGCCTATGTCATCCGCATGCTCGTGACGTGGGAGGGGGGAATTGCCGCCGCCGGGCAGTACCAGGCGGCCTGGGCGCTCGGCGGCCTCTATGCCGGCTTCATCCTGCAGGCGATGGGCGCCGATTTCTATCCGCGCCTGACGGCGGCTGCGAGCGATCACGTGGCCGCCAACCGGCTGGTGAACGAGCAGACGCAGATCAGCCTGCTTCTGGGAGGGCCGGGCGTGCTGGCCACGCTGACCTTTGCGCCGGTGGCGATGTGGCTGTTCTACTCTCCGGAATTCTATCCGGCCGCCGAGATCCTGCGCTGGATCTGCCTGGGCGTGCTGCTCAGGATCGTGTCCTGGCCGCTCGGATACGTGATCATCGCCAAGGGCCGGCAGATGATCTTCTTCTTTTCCGAGGTCGTCTCGCACAGCCTGCACGTGGTCCTGGCCGTGCTGCTCGTGCCGCGGCTCGGGCCGACGGGTGCTGCGATCGCCTTTCTCGGGCTCTATGTCTGGCAGGGGTTCATGGTCTACGCCATCGCCTGCCACCTGACGCAGTTCCGCTGGTCGGGCGCCAATGTCAGAACCGGAGCACTCTTCATCGCCGCCTCGGGCCTCGTCTTCTGCGCGACGCAGTACCTGGCGCCCTGGCAGGCCATGGCGGCGGGTACGCTCGTGACCCTCGTCCTCGGCCTCCATGCGCTTCGCAGCCTGCTCAGCCTGCTGCCGCCCGAATCCCTGCCGATGCCGGTGCGGGCCCTGCTTTCGAAATCGGTGTGAGCCCTGCCGCCCGGTCCGGCGTGCTTCCCCGAGACAGAACGAGCCCCGGGGGCGGTCCGCACCCCGGGGCTTTCGATCTGTAGCGGATTTACATTTGTCCGGCCGGCGCCAATAGCTGCGGCTTCGCGCTTAGTAAAAGGCGGCCTACTCGGCCGCCGCGATCGGGCGCTCGCGGGACGGCAGGCGGCAGGCCTGACGGAGTTCGTCCAGCACCGTCGCCACGTCGGTTTCCGTCATCTGCGCAAACAGCGGAAGGACGACGCACCGCTCCTGCGCGGCGACGCTGTTTTCCAGGCTTCCGACGACCCTGTGCGTCGACGGATCGGCATAGGCCGGCTCGCGATGGCTGTTCATGATGCCGCGACGGGTGGAGACGCCGCGATCGAGCAGCGTCTGCATGACCTTTAGCTGGTCCAGCCCCTCTGCGAGGCGTACGCAGTAGCTTTGCCAGTTGGTGCGCGCCCAGGCGGGCTCGCTCGGCGCCTCGACGCCGGGGATGTCCTCCAGGCCCTGGCGGTAAAGCTCCGCCATCCTGCGGCGACCCTCGATCAGGTCCGGGAGCCGGGCAAGCTGGATCCGGCCGATCGCCGCCTGCATGTCGGTCATGCGGTAGTTGTAGCCGAGCTCGGGATAGCTCTCGAAGATCACCTGCCTGGAGCCATGGCGCACCGCATCGGTGACGCTCATGCCGTGCTGCCGCCAGAGGCGGAACTTCGCGTCATAGTCGGCATTGGCCGTCGTCAGCATGCCGCCGTCGCCGGTGGTGAGCAGCTTGCGCGGATGGAAGGAGAAACAGGCGACGTCGCCATGCGGCTTTCCGACCTTCTCCCACCGGCCCTGCCAGAGGATCTCGCTTCCCGAGGCGCAGGCCGCGTCCTCGACCACCGGAATGGAATGGCGCCTGCCGATCGCGACGATACGCTCGAGGTCGCAAGGCATGCCGAGCTGGTGGACGCAGAGGATCGCCTTCGTCTTCGGCGTAATGGCGGCCTCGATCCCGGCCGGATCGATGTTGAAGCCGTTCTCCTCGATGTCGACGAAGACGGGAACGGCACCGCAATAGCGCACCGCATTGGCGGTGGCGATGAAGGAATGGCTGACGGTGACGACCTCATCGCCCGGCCCGACGCCGACGACCTTCAGCGCCAGGTGCAACGCCGTGGTGCAGTTGGACACCGCGCAGGCGTGGTCCGCGCCGACAAAGGGGGCGAACTCGTTTTCGAACGCCGCGACCTCAGGACCTTGCGTGACCCAGCCGGACAGGACAACCCGCCTGACGGCCTCTACCTCGCGCTCGTCCAGCATCGGTTTTGCAACGGGGATCATCGCCATCACGCCGCCTCGCCCTTGGCCCGGTCCACTTCGCTGCGCCACCAGGCGACCAGTTCGCGCAGTCCGTCCTCGAGCGAGATCTCGGTGCGGAAGCCGAGAAGCCGCTCCGCCTTGCTCGTGTCGGCCAGCCGGCGGGTGACCGCATTGACCTTGCGCGCCGGCTGGAACTGCGGCTCGACGGAGGAATCCATGATCCGGACCAGCATCTGGGCAAGCTCTAGCAGGCTCGTCTCGGTGCCGCTGGCGACGTTGAAGATCTCGTCGGTGACGTTCGATTTCGCCGCCAGCATGTTGGCGCGGGCAATGTCGCGCGCATTGACGAAATCCATCGTCTGCAGGCCGTCACCGAAGATGATCGGCGGCAGGCCGGCCGCAATCCGCTCCATCCAGCGGATCATCACCTCGGTATAGACGCCGTAGGCATCCATGCGCGGGCCATAGACGTTGAAGTAGCGGAGCGCGGCGTAGTTCAGGCCGTACATGTCGGTGAAGCTGCGCAGCAACGCCTCGTTGAACACCTTCGCCGCACCGTAGATCGTGCGGTTGTTGTAGGGGTGGTGATCCTCGGTAGTCGGGAAACTCTCGGCGAGCCCGAGCACGGATGCGGACGACGCCGCCACGACCTTCGAGACGCCGGCATTCACCGCAGCCTCGAGCACGTCGAACGTTCCGCCGGCCAGCACCTCAAAGGCCAGCCTCGGTTCTTCGGCACACTGGGTGATGCGGATTGCGGCCTGGTGGAAGACGATGTCCACCCCTTCGAACATTTCGGCAAGCAGCTTGCGGTCACGGATGTCGCCCTCGACGATCGTCACCGGGGCAGCGGCGATTGCCGCCTCCAGATTCTCGCGCCGGCCGCGGACGAAATTGTCGAGGACGAGGATTTCGCGCGGCTCTTCCAGGGCGACCAGGTCGGCAATGTGCGAGCCGATCAGGCCCGCCCCGCCGGTGATCAGTATCCGTTTGTTCTTCATGACCTATCCACCGTTCATGAGGGGAGGTCCGGCAGCGGTTCCTGCCGCCACCGGATGAATTTCGCCGGCACGCCGGCAACGACCGAGAAGGGCTCGACGTCGGACGTGACCACCGCGCCGGCGCCGACAATGGCGCCCTTGCCGATCGTGACACCGGGCAGGATCGTGGCATTGGTGCCGATATCGGCCCAGGCGCCCACCCTGACCGGCTTGATCTCGAGGTCTGTGCGGATGATCGGGACGTCGACGGGGATCGCCGTATGGCTCGATCCGAGCACCTTGGCGCCCGGCCCCCAGCCGACATGATCCTCCAGCACCAGGTTGCGCGCGTCGAAATAGGCCTGCGGGCCGATCCAGACATTGTCGCCGATCCGGCATGTGCCGTCGAAGCGACCCTGGATATAGGCCTGGGCGCCGATGAAGACGCCGCTGCCGATCTCGAAGGTCTCCGCATGCTTGAAGCCGACGCCGCTGCCGACCTGCAGCCCGGAGCCGGAACTGCGGGCAAGCGCCTTCACGATCAGCTTGCGCATCATCGCGTCGAAGAACCCGTCGCCCATCGCAAAGCGCCCGTAGAACTCGACGAGGCCGGCCGTGGTATAGGCCCGCTTCAGTTCCTCGACGAGTTCGCGCTGGTAGTCCGGATCGGCCGGCGCCTCGCGACGGCCGTGGACCGAAGGCACGATGCGGGCGGCGAGGAGGGGTTCAGCCGACATAGGCTTCCTGCTCCATCGCGGCCACCACCTGCTCGACCTGGCGCGCCGTCATCTCGGGATAGATCGGCAGCGACAGGACAGTGTGCGCGGCCATCTCGGAAACCGGGAAATCGCCGGGCTTGTAGCCCAGGTCGGCATGCGCCTTCTGCAGGTGCACGGGAATGGGATAATGCAGCCCGGTCTGGATGCCTTCGGCCTGCAGATGGCGCTGGAGGGCGTCGCGGTCGCGGCAGCGGACGGCATAGACGTGGTAGACGTGCCGGCGGCCTTCGAACTCGGTGGGGGGCGTCACCTCCGGCGATCCCTTCAACAGGCGTGAATAGCGCGTCGCATGGGCACGACGGGCCTCGGTCCAGTCCTCCAGGTGTCGCAGCTTGACCCGCAGGATCGCACCCTGGATGCCATCCATGCGATAGTTGAAGCCCTTGAGCGCATGGTGGTAGCGCTGTTCCTGGCCCCAGTCGCGCAGCATGCGGATGGTCCTGGCGTGGTCGTCGTCGTTGGTGACGACGATGCCACCCTCGCCGCAGGCGCCGAGGTTCTTGCCCGGATAGAAGCTGAAGCAGCCGGAAATGCCGATGCTGCCGGCGCGCTGCCCCTTGTCTTCAGCGCCGTGCGCCTGGCAGGCATCCTCGATGACAGGAATGCCGTGGCGGTCGGCGATCGCCTTGATCGCATCGAGGTCGGCCATCTGGCCATAGAGATGGACCGGCAGGATCGCCTTGGTGCGCGGCGTGATCGCCGCCTCCAACTGCTGCGGGTCCATCGTCAGCGTCACCGGCTCGACGTCGACGAAGACAGGGGTCGCGCCAGCATAGCAGATCGCCGATGCGGTGGCGACGAAGGTGAAGGGCACGGTGACGACCTCGTCGCCGGGGCCGACGCCGGCGGCGAGCAGCGCCAGATGCAGCGCGCTCGTGCCGGTGTTGACCGCGATTGCGTGCTTCGTCCCGCAATAGGCCGCAAACTCGCGCTCGAACTGGGCGACCTCCTCGCCCAGCACATACTGTGCCGAAGCCAGAACGTCGAGAACCGCCGCGTCGATCTCGCTCTTCAGCGAGGCGTACTGGGCCTTCAGATCGAGGAACGGGATCATGCAATGCGCCTCTGCTGCTCGAGTTCGATGACGCGGCCGCGCTGGGCGAGCGACTGGGTCGCGGCTTCCAGGATGCGCACGACACGCAGGCCAGCCTGACCGTCGGCCTCCGGCTGGCCATTGGTCTCGATGCATTCGACGAACTGCCGCAGTTCGCGGCCGAGCGCCTCGGTCATGTCGAGTTGCGGGGCGTACATGTCGCCGGTGCGGTAGCCGACCAGCATCTGGTAGACCTTCTCGCCGTTCTTCTGCGGATTGCCGTTGAGCGTGATGCCCTTGTCGTAGACCTTGATCTTCTCGCTGGCCTCGAGGTCGTCATAGACGATCATCTTGCCGCTGCCGCCGACCAGCGTGCGGCGCACCTTCACCGGCGCCAGCCAGTTGACGTGGACATGGGCGATCAGCTTGCTCTCGAAGAACAGCGTCAGATAGGCGATGTTCTCAGGCTCGCCCGCCACATGGCTCATGCCGGTGGCGCAGACCGCGACCGGCTTCTCCGGCAGCACGTAGTCCATGATCGAAAGATCGTGCACCGCCAGATCCCAGATGACGCTGACATCGTGCTGGAAAAGGCCGAGGTTCACCCGGACGCTGTCGTAGTAGTAGATGTCGCCGAGACCGTTCTCGACGATCTCGCGCATCTTGCGGACGGCGCCGGTGTGGATGAAGGTGTGGTCGACGGCGAGCACCAGCTTGCGCCTTGCTGCCTCCTCGACCATCCGGCGCGCCTCGTCGCCGGTGGACGCCATCGGCTTTTCGACGAAGACGTGCTTGCCCGCCATCATCGCCTTCATGGCGAGCGGGTAGTGGGTCGAGACCGGCGTCGCGATCGCCACCGCGTCGACCCGCGGATCGCGCAGGATCTCCTCGAAGTCGTCGGTGATCTCGATTGCGGGATAGCGGAGCTTGACGTTCGCCAGCCGCTCCTTTGCGAGATCACAGACATAGATCACTCTCGCATTGGGGATCTCGGCGATGTTCCGAACCAGGTTCGGCCCCCAGTATCCATATCCGACTACAGCAATGCCGATCATCATTTTCTCCCGGAAGAGCGGATCTCGTAGGGCGCGTCCGCGACGCGGCCGATGACGCGCGCCGGCACGCCGGCGACGATTGCATGAGGGGGCACGTCCCTCGTCACCACCGCGCCGGCTCCCACCTGCGCGCCCTCGCCGATCGTCAGGCCGGGCAGGATCGTGGCATTGCTGCCGATCGAGGCCCGGCGGCCGACGCGGGTGGGAAGCAGTTCCCAGTCGCTGTCGGTCTGCAGGCTCCCGTCCGGATTGACGGCGCGCGGATGCATGTCGTTGGTGAACATCACGCCGTGCCCGACAAAGACGCCATCCTCGATGGTGACGCCCTCGCAGATGAACGTGTGGCTGGAAATCTTGCAGTCGCGGCCGATGGCAGCGTTCTTCTGGATCTCGACGAATGTCCCGATGCGGCTGCCGGCCCCGATCGTGCAGTCATAGAGATTGACCAGATCGGGATGATGAATGACGACCCCCTCGCCGAGGGTCACTGAAGGTGCGATCATTCCGGATGAGCCCCCGTTCCCGCCAAACCCCAAGAAGATCTGTGGCCTGAACCCACGGTTCCCGGCAAAGTTCTTCCGGGGTTCAGCAGAGTTCTTTTCAGGCTGGGAGTAAAGGAAACAAAACGCGGTAGTCGTTTCGTCTAAAGGTGTATCCGAACGGGGGTAGATGCTCAGTATGCGCGGCTGCGATTAGCCGCCTCGCTCGAAGGTGTGACCCTGCGGAAGGTCCTGCGTCCACCGCGCAGCGGTGACAGGGGTAGACGGGCCGCCGTCGCACCTCGCGAACGTGTCCGATGCGAAAAGCGCGCCGGGGTGTCCACCGGCGCGCTTCCTGTTCTCTACAAATTCCGTCGGCGCAAGCTCCGGCAGCAAACGTGGTTCGCTGTCAGAACAACCAGATGTCGTCGGCCGACAGTGTGTAGCCATTGTCGAAGACGGCGACCTTGATCTGTGAGGCAGAGCCGCTGCCGTCCTTGTCGAAGTAGAGCGTGTCGGTCTTCTTGTCGAAGATGAAGCGGTCGTTGCTGTCGAGTGCACGGGTGCCGAGCCGGAACGCGCTGTCGGCCAAGGCTCCGGTGGGCCCGGATGTGACGTCGAAACGGATCAGGTCGTTCGAAGCGAAGTCGGTGATATGGTCCGGCTTGTCCGATTTCAGGGTCGCCTGACGGAATACAAACCCGTCTGCGCCGCTGCCGCCGGTGAGCTTGTCATAGCCACCATCGCCGCGAATGATGTCGTTGCCGGCGCCGCCCTTGATCACGTCGTTGCCGCCACCGCCATATAGCCTGTTGTCACCGGAGTTTCCGATGATCTCGTTCGCCTTGCCATTGCCCGTGCCCGTCAGGTCGCGGCTTCCCGACAGATGGAGGTCTTCGATGTTGGCGCCGAGTTTGTAGCTGGCGCTCGCCTTGACGAGATCGTGCCCCTTGCCGGGTTTCTCTATCACAACGTCCCGCGAGTCGTTGACACCATAGGTGTCGTTGCCGCTACCGCCGATCATCTTGTCGACGCCGAGGCCACCCTTGATGACGTTGTTGCCGCTGTTGCCCTTCAGCGTGTCGTTGTGGCTGGAGCCGGTCAGGTTCTCGATGCCGGAAAGCTTGTCGCCCTGGGCGTGCCCCCCGGTGCCGGTGCCCTTCCAGAGGCTGACGTTCACCGCAGCGTTGGAACCGGAATAGCTCGCCGTGTCGCGTCCGCTGCCACCGTTGAGGGTGTCGGCGCCGGCGCCACCCTTGAGCGTGTCGTTGCCGGTCCCCCCGTTGAGCGTGTCGTTGCCGGCGCGACCGTCGAGGGTGTCATTGCCTGCCTTGCCGTTGAGGGTATCCTTGCCGGAGGTGCCGACGAGCTTGTCCTTGCCGCTCGTGCCGTCGATCACCTTGTTGCCCGGGGTCGGGGTAGGCGTGGGCGTAGGCTCAGGGGTCGGAGTGGGCTCGGGCGTCGGCTCCGGGGAAACGGTCCCGTCACCCGGCTCGGGCGCACCGTTCCTCGGGTACTGGACGTTGCCGGAGAGAGACGGCTTGGAGTTCTCGATGCTGTAGTAGCCGTAGTAGCCCTTCTCGATGTGGTTATTGGTGATCGTGACGCCGGTGATCGGGCCGCCATCGGCGCGACCGTCGACATAGATCGGGTAGCCGCTGTCGCCGAGCAGCAGGTTGCCGGTCACCTTGACGTTGGCGATCGGGCCGAAGTCGTTCTTGATGAAGAC
>NZ_JAOXHF010000039.1:0-2260 GCF_025780115.1 Rhizobium sp. TRM96647 | reverse complement strand
TGTCAAAGCTGAATAGGGCTGCGACGCTGTCGGCCAGTTAGAAACGCGACACTGGCACGGATGATCAGCCCCCGATCCGACCGGCTGGGCCGGGTTGAAAGGGCGGAGCGGGGGCGGGTGAAAGAACACCTCTTCGGCTTTAGCTTTCTCAATAGCAATTGTTCAGTCGCCGGCTGATACTCGCTTTTATCTGAATTGAGCGGGTAGGGATCAAAGCTGCACGATGCTTCCGGAAATCAAGCTGCAGGGTGACGTCGATGTCGCCGCGCTGTCACCTCTTCTTCGCGGCATGCTTCTGTCCGTTGCCTATGCTGACGGTGAGGGTGGCATAGGATTGACCGCGACCGGCGCCATGAACCGCAAGTTCGTGCATTGGGCGGCTGTGAACTTCCTCTGGCCCGACTTCACGGCCGAAGATCTCTACAGCATGAACAAAGTGCTGAACGAAAGCGACATGCCGCCGCTCTGGGTCGTGCGCGACATGACCCGCCATCTGAAGCTGCTTCGCCGGAAAAAGAATGTTCTGCTGCCAACCAAACGAGGTCGCGAGTTTCTGCTGAACCCGCAAGCCTTCTTCGATCTTGTCGCCACAGACTATCTCTACTCGTATGTCCATGCCACCGAGCGGGAAGCTGAGGTGCAAGCGCGCCTACGCTGGTGGCGCATGTTCCTCAATCTTCTCAATATCAAGGCGAGAGAAGGCTGTACGCCTTTGGACGTCGTGAAGATCCTCTATCCAGACATGGCACCTCTGTCCGCCACCGAAATGACCCTGGAAGCCTGGGAGCTCAAATCCGATCTCCAATATGGCGTCCTGCGGCGCCTGTGCTGGCTCGGCCTGCTTTATGAGGCACGAGAAGGGCTCACGCTTCTTCAAGACGGAGTCTTCCACAAGACGCCGCTTTGGTCCGCCTGCCTCCAATTGGAGTCAGATACGCAAAGCGATATCGGCGTGCATTGACGCCCTTTATTCCGCAGCCGACTGCCTCAATAACGCTTTCTCCCGCCGTGCGATCACCGCCGGATCGTTCATGTAATCCGTTCTCGGCTTGCGTCCACGCTTCTGGTAGCCGTTCCCCGTGCTGCCATCGCGAATGCCGAACATATGGTCCGTCTGCCCAGTTCGCCGTGGTCCGCCCTTGCTGCGCTGCTGCTCCCGCCCAGCCTGCAGCTCGGCGACAACAGACAGCATGTCGTCCAACCGCTTGTTATCGACGACCTCGGCGCGATGCACGGAGCGTAACGTGTCAAAGGTTCTGTAGGGCAGGGCAAAGCTCTCGTGCATGATCTCGAGACGCCCGTCCGGATAGTCGCAAACGACGACCTTCTTACCCGCCAGGGACCTGGAAAGATCTGTCGGATCAAGGATGAACAGCACCTTGTCATAGCGCAGCGTCAAAGCCTGCGACAGCGTGCGAACTTCCTTGCGGCACATGGCGCCATCGAGGTTCTCATGGTTGGCCAACGGCCGGTGCATGTCCTTCGGATTGCGAGGCGGCTTGCCGAAACGCGCGTTGAAATCCGCAATGAACTCAGGTGCATAGGCATTGGCTGCTTCGATTGTATCGATGCCGCGAAGCCGCATCTCCTTGACCAACCGATCCTGCAATGTCTGGTTGGCACGTTCCACACGGCCCTTGGCCTGCGGAGTGTTGGCGCAGATGATGTCGATGTTCAGCTCATAGAGCGCCCGACCAAACTGTGTCAGGCCGCTCGTCCGGTCCTTCTCCGACGCATGCGTGGAGCGAAAAACACCATGCTTGTCACTATAGAAAGCCAGCGGTTTGCCCCATTGCTGCAGATAGGCCTTGGTCGCGTGCAGATAGTCGAATGTGTTCTCCGATCCGGCAAACCGTAGATGCAGCAGCTTGCCGGTCGCGTCATCGATATAGACGAGCAGGGCGCATTTGGGGCCGCGGTTCTCGAACCACCAGTGATGCGAACCATCGATTTGCACCAGTTCGCCAAAGCAGTCGCGTCGGCCGCGTGGCTGGAAAACCCGCTTCTTGCGCTCGCGACGCGAGATCCAGATGCCGGCCTCTGTCATCCATTGCCGCAATGTCTCCTTGGCGACAGAAATCCTGTGCAACTCGATCAGCTTCTCGCGCGCCAGCGTTGGACCGAAATCCAGATAGCGCTCGCGGATCAGATCCAGCGCCGCATTGCGAAACTCCTCGCTATGACGCCGATTGCTCGGTTGAGATCGCTTCTTCGAAACAAGCCCGGCCGGACCATCCCGATCATAGGCCTGCAGCAGCCG
>NZ_JAOXHF010000038.1:0-2396 GCF_025780115.1 Rhizobium sp. TRM96647 | reverse complement strand
CCTGGTGGAACAACGGCATCCGTCAGACGTCGAACTCGAAGCATCCGATTGTTGCGCCCGGTGACCTGGCGGGCCTGAAGATCCGCACGCCGCCGGATCCGATGACGGTCGACATCTTCACCGCGCTCGGCGCCTCGCCGACGCCGATGGCCTTCTCCGAACTCTACATCGCCCTGCAGCAGGGCGTCGTCGACGGACAGGAGAACCCCCTCATCAACATCCACTCCTCCAAGCTCTACGAAGTCCAGCCCTTCATCTCCAACACCAACCACAAATACGAGGCGACGCCCTTCCTCGCCTCCAAGATCGTCTTCGACGCGCTGTCGCCCGAAGACCAGCAGATCATCCGCGACGCCGCCAAGGAAGCCGGCGACCTCAACCGCAAGATGGTCCGCGACCAGACCGAAAGCCTGCGCGGCGAACTGGAAGAGGCCGGCGTCAAGTTCAACGACGTCGATCCCGCCCCCTTCGTCGAGGCCACCCAGTCCGTCTACGACAAGTGGCGCCAGCAGTATCCCGAACTCGTCGACGAACTCATCGCCGCCGCCAAGGGTGCAGCCGCACAATGACCCCCGCCTCCAACGCCCACATCGATCGCAAGGCGGCCCCCGCCGCCTTGCGTATCGCCGACATGATCGGCAAGGTCATCGACACCATCGCCGTGACCGTCGCCGTCGGCTCCGTCGTCATCATCTTCTTCGCCCTGATGGCCGAAGTCATCGTCCGCTACTTCACCTCATCCGGCCTCGGCTGGCCGAACGAGGTGCCGAACCTGCTCTTCCCCTGGCTCGTCATGGGCGGCATCGTCGTCGGCGCCCAGCGCGGCGCCCACATCGCCGCCGAAGCGCTCCGCTCCTGGCTGAACGACACCCAGCTGCGCTGGTTGCTCGCCTTCATCAATCTCTTCGTCGCCGCCTCCTTCGCCTTCCTGGCGCAGCTCTCCCTGCAGGTCATCGCCATCACCAAGGCCCAGGTCTTCCCGATGACGGGCCTCGGACAGGCATGGGCCTACAGCGCCCTGCTCTTCGGCTTCGGCGGCATCGCGCTCGCCTGCCTCGTCAACGTCGTGCGCGTCATCACCTGCGACGATCCCCGCACCGTCCACAACACCGATCCGGAGCACACCACATGACCGCAATCATGACCGGCCTCTTCGCCGTCCTGCTGGCGCTCTCCGTGCCCGTCGGCTACGGCCTCATCATCGCTGCGGGTGCTGCCATCCTCTGGCATGGCGGAACGCCCACCGTGCTCGCCGTCGTCAAGCTGTTCCAGCCGACCCAGAGCTTCCCGCTGCTCGCCATCCCCTTCTTCATCCTGTCCGGATCGCTGATGATGTCCGGCACCCTCGGACAGAAGCTCGTCCAGTTCGCAGCCGCCCTCGTCGGCCGCTATCACGGCGGCATGGGACAGGTCACCGTCGTCGGCTCCACCATCTTCGGCGGCGTCTCCGGCTCCGCCGTCGCCGAAGCCTCCGCCCTCGGCTCCATGCTGATCCCCTGGCAGAAGCGCGAAGGCTATCCGGCAGGCTTCGCCGCCGCCGTCACCGCATCGTCTTCCACCATCGCCGGCCTCATCCCGCCGTCGATCCCGCTCATCCTCTATTCCACCGTCTCCAACACCTCGATCGCCTCGCTCTTCTCCGCAGGCGTCCTGCCCGGCCTCATGCTCGCCTTCGGCATGATGCTCGTCTGCTATCTCTCCGGCCGGTTCCGCAACTTCCCACGGCTGACGAAGAAGGAGCAGGTCGCCACCATCGGCCAGACCTTCGTCTCCGCCCTGCCGGCCCTGCTGATGCCCTTCTTCATCGTCCTCCTCCTGCGCGCCGGCGTCGCCACCCCCACCGAAGTCAGCGTCATCGCCGTCTTCTATGCGATCGTGGTCAGCACGCTGCTCTACCGCGACCTCACGGTCGAACGCATCTACGGGGCGCTGGTCAACACCGTCGTCACCACCGGCGTCGTCATGCTCGTCATCACCGCCTCCAGCCTCGTCGGACACGTCCTCATCGCCGAGCGGATCCCCACCATCGTCGCCCAGTGGGCCCAGACCGTGCTGGCCGATCCGATCCTCATCATTCTCATGATGAACCTGATCATGCTCGTCGTCGGCATGTTCCTCGACCTGCCCGCCGCCATCCTGCTGCTCGGACCCACCTTCGTCGCCATCGGCCAGGCCATCGGCATGGACCCGATCCAGCTCGGCGTCATGATCTGCATCAACCTCTCCATCGGCCTCTTCACCCCCCCGATCGGAACAACCCTCTTCATCGGCGCCGCCATCGCCCGCGTCCCCATCGGAACCGTCGTCAAGGAACTCTGGCCCTTCTACCTCGTCGCATTCATCGTCCTCGTCCTCATCTCATACGTCCCTGCCTTCACCATCTATTGAGACTGAAA
>NZ_JAOXHF010000037.1:0-3847 GCF_025780115.1 Rhizobium sp. TRM96647 | reverse complement strand
CGGGCAACGACACGGCCTCCTATGCCGGCGCGTCCAAGGGCGTCACCGCCAGCCTGGCCAAGGCCTCGATCAACACCAATGACGCCAAGGGCGACAAGTACGTGTCGATCGAGAACCTGACGGGCACGAGCCATGCCGACAAGCTGACCGGCAACGGCAGCGCCAACGTGCTGACCGGCGGCAACGGCAACGACGTGCTGAAGGGGCAGGGTGGCAACGACACGCTCTACGGCGGCAAGGGTGCCGACGACCTCTATGGCGGCGGCGGCAGGGACGTGTTCGTGTTCAAGGCGGTGTCGGATTCGACCACGTCGGCCCGCGACACGATCTTCGATTTCGGCTCGGGCGACATCATCGACCTGAAGGCGATCGACGCCAACACGACGAAGTCGGGCAACCAGGCCTTCAGCTTCATCGGCACGGACGCCTTCTCCGACAAGGCCGGCGAACTGCGCTATTCGAAGAGCGGCAAGGACACCTACGTCACCGCCGACACCAACGGCGACGGCAAGACCGACTTCGCCCTCCATATCGACAAGCTCGTCACCCTCGACAAGGGAGACTTCCTGCTGTGAAGCGGAATGCAGACTTGAAAATGTCTGAAGGGGGCGGCCGGAAAGGCCGCCCCCCGATGCACGTCAGCGCACCGGGGCACGCGGTTCCGCCCGCTCTCTGTAAGTCCGGCCGGCCGATCGACCGGTTTCGTCTCGGCGTATCGGCGCTGGCGCTCTTGACGGCAATCGCCGTGCCGGTGTGGCCGGTGCTGGCACAGGATGCGCAAACCCAGGACGCGCAGGTCCAGGCGGAAGACCAGGCCGCGGCGGACGGCACGCCCGCGAACCCCAATGAGCCGACCGTGCTCGAGGAGATCGTGGTGACGGCCACGCGGCTCGGCGAGCGCGTGTTCGAAACGCTTTCCGGCTCCAGCGCGCTGTCGCGCGAGCAGCTCAGCGTCGAAATGCCGGGCGCCCCGGTCTCGGAGATCGTGACGCTGATCCCGAGCGTGTCGACGCAGACCTCGGCGGACGATCCCGGGACGGCGATCAACATGCGCGGCCTGCAGGACTTCGGGCGCGTCAACGTGCTCGTCGACGGTGCCCGCCAGAATTTCCAGAAGAACGGCCACGAGGCCAATGGCACCTTCTATCTCGACACCAACATGCTCAAGAGCGTCGAGGTGACGCGCGGGCCGACGGCCACCGTCTACGGCAGCGGCGCCATCGGCGGCGTGATCTCGTTCACCACCATCGACGCCGACGACGTGCTGCAGGAGGGGGCCACCAAGGGCGGCCGGGTGAAGCTCGGCTTCGACACCAACGGGCCGGGGCCGACCGTGCACGGCGAGGCCGCCGCGCGGATCGGCGACGGGGCCGATTTCGTCATCGCCGGCACGTGGTTCAAGCCCGGCGACTATACCTCCGGCGACGGGACCAAGGTGGATTCGGCGCAGAACCTGCGCTCCGGGCTGGCCAAGGCGCGCTTCCGCCCGACCGACGACCAGGAGATCACGCTCTCCGCATCCCGCTACTTCAACACCTTCGAGAACGGCAGCACCAGCGTTCGCGACATCGACGTGACCGTCGACACATTCACGGCCGGCTACCGCTACACGCCGGATTCCGATTTCTGGAACCTAAGCGCCAAGATCTATTACAGCGGGACCCTGTCCGACCAGGCGGGCACCGGTGACATCGCCGGCGACGACCAGTCCTTCAAGGTCGGCACCACCGGGCTCGACCTCTTCAACACCTCGACCTTCGATACCGGTGCGGTCACCCACGAGGTCACCTATGGCGGCGACGTGTTCCGCGACAAAGTCAGCACCGAGGACGAGTTCGGCAGCAGCGACGACCTGACGCCGCCGGGCACGCGCGTCGCCTATGGCGCCTTCATCCAGGACAAGCTGACCTGGGAATGGCTGGAGGTGATCGGGGCGCTGCGCTACGACGGCTACAGCCTGGAGAACGACGAGACCCATACCGACGGCAGCCGGCTGTCGCCCAAGCTCACCGTCGGCGTGACACCCTGGGACCCGGTGACGTTCTACGGCGGCTATTCGGAAGGCTACCGCGCTCCGGCGCTGACGGAGACGCTGATCGAGGGTTTCCACCCGCCACCGGTGATGGGGCAGTTCTTCCCCAACCCGAACCTCAAGCCGGAAGTGGCCCACACCATCGAGGCCGGCGTCAACCTGCGCTTCCAGGATCTCTTCACCGGCTCCGACCAGCTCGGCGTGAAGCTCGGCGTCTTCCGCAACGATGTCGACAACTACATCGACCAGGTCTTCATCATGTTCCCGATCCCGGGCGGGTACCAGTACCAGAACATCGCCAAGGCCCGCATCAAGGGGTTCGAGTTCGAGGCGAGCTATGACGCGGGCTTCATGTTCGCGGGCCTGGCGGGCCAGATCCTGGACGGCGAAAACCTGACGACCGGGGCGACGCTGCAGAAGGTGCCGCCCTTCCGCGCGGTCACCACGCTCGGCTTCCGCGCGCTCGACGACCGGCTGACGGCGGGGACGCGGCTGACGGTGGTGGGCAAGAAGGACGAGGACCTTTCGACCGGGTTCATCGGCGAGGCCTATCAGCTCGTGGATCTCTTCGCCCAGTTCGCGATCAACGAGACGACGACGGCCAACATCGCCCTGAACAACATCTTCGACCGCGAATACACCCAGTACCTGAACGCCGATCCGAGCCCGGGCTTCAACGCCAAGGCCTCGCTGACGATGAAATTCTAGCCCGGACGGCGCCCACGTTCACGGGCGCCGTCCACCTTGCCTGACAGGCCTTACGGGGCAGCTGGCCCATCCGCGGGGTTTCCGACGGACCGGCCGGTCGCCCGAAACGGGAGTGACGAGATGACGATCACCATCAAGCTTACCGCCGAACTCGGTTCATCGACCGGGGTCGACTTCAACACGGCGTTCACGAACTTCTTTTCGACGCTGGTGCCGACAGGCTGGCCCTATATCCTCGGCGGCTCGGGCCAGTTCGAGGGCGACCAGATCGTGCTTCTCGACAAGGTGGTGAAGGGCAAGGAGGGTGACACCAAGGCCATCATCCTCGACGGCAAGAACTTCAACTACTACTTCAACGACCACACCCTGAGCGGTACGCTGACGACCGTGCGCCTGTCGACGCTCGGCGACAGCTACAACAGTTCCGACGGCTCGTTCGACGTCGAGAACGGCCACATCGCCAATGTCGAGACGCCGATCGAGATCAGCGGGCTGAAGATCTACAACGCCTATGGCGAGCGCGGGGCCGTGCATGACGTGATCTACGGGCTGATGGGCGGCGCGCATGACGGTGGCGGCTTTTCCAAGCCCGCGGCGCTGGAGAGCTTTCTCTGGGCCGAGGCCCACAACGTGGTCGGATCGACCGGCGCGGACACCTATCGCGGCACGAAGTACAACGACACCGTCCGCGGCAATGGCGGCAACGACACGTTCGACGGCGCGGCCGGCACCGACACGGCGGTCTTCGGCGGAAAGAAGGCGAACTATACGCTGACGAAGAACAGCAACGGCAGCGTCACGGTGACCGACAACCGCTCCGGCGCCAATGACGGCCGCGATACGCTGAAGAATTTCGAGATCGCGAAGTTCTCGGACGGCAGCGTCGACCTGACGAAGCTCGGCTCGACGCCGTCGGCGAACAAGGCCCCGACGTCGATCGCGCTTTCGAAGTCGACGGTTGCGGAGAACAGCAAGAAGGGGACGACGGTCGGCACGTTCTCGGCGAAGGATCCGGAAGGCAAGGCGCTGGCCTACAAGCTGACGGATACGGCCGGCGGGCTGTTCAAGCTGTCGGGCACCAAGCTGCAGGTGGCCAAGGCGATCGAC